>CAZLAU010000013.1:32180-35761 GCA_964557615.1 uncultured Gemmatimonas sp. | reverse complement strand
AATCGAGCACAGGTCGTTTCGGGACCTGCCCGCGTTGATGGCCGCGGGCGACGTGATGGTGCGAAATACCACGAGGGTCTTCCGCGCGCGGCTGCTCGGCACGCGCAACTCCGGTGCGCCGGCCGAGATCTTCCTGCTGAGGCCGGCGGGCGACGGCCTGTGGGAAGCGATGGTCCAGCCGGGCGGAAAGCTGCATCCTCCGCGCATCGTGCACGTCGGCGCTGACCTGGACGTCGAGATCGTCGCGCTGACGGAGCGCCGGACCCGTCTCGTGCGACTGCGAACGCCGGGCGACGAGGCCGAGGCGATCGAACGGCACGGGCACGTACCGCTGCCGCCGTACATCGCGCGCGCGGATGAGCCCGCCGACGCATCGCGCTACCAGACGGTGTACGCGAGTCACGCGGGCTCCGTGGCCGCGCCAACGGCCGGTCTCCACTTCACGCGCGAGCTGCTGGACGCCATCACGCAGCGAGGCGTGGCCGTGACGGACCTCGTGCTGCACGTGGGCGCGGGAACGTTCAAGCCGGTGGACGCGGACGACATCGCGGAGCACGTGATGCACGAGGAGTTGTTCGACGTGCCAGACGCCGCGGCGCTCGCCATTCGCGCGTCGCGCGATGCCGGACGCGCCGTGTGGGCCGTCGGCACCACCACGCTTCGCACGCTCGAAAGCGTCACCGGCGCCGACGGGAGCGTTCGCGCCGGCGCCGGCGAGACGAGCATCTTCATCCATCCACCAATGGTCGTGCGCTCCGTCGACCGGCTCATCACGAACTTCCACCTTCCCCGCTCCACGCTGCTCATGCTCGTGGCCGCCTTTGCCGGATATGATCTCACGATGCGCGCGTACGCCGAGGCGGTGCGCGAGCGGTACCGATTCTACTCGTATGGCGACGCGATGGTGATCGTCTGATGTTCAGCTTCGACGTCATCGCCACGAGCGGACGCGCGCGCACCGGGGTGTTCCAGACGCCACACGGCGCCGTCGAGACGCCGGCCTTCATGCCGGTGGGCACGCTCGCCACGGTCAAGGCCCTCGATCCCGACGAACTGCGGGGGATGCACGCGGAGATGATCCTCGCGAACGCGTACCACCTGCACCTGCGGCCCGGCGACGAGACTGTGCGCACGCTGGGCGGCCTGCACCGGTTCATGGGGTGGCGCGGCCCGATCCTCACCGACTCGGGGGGGTTCCAGGTGTTCTCCCTCGCCGCGCTGAACGACGTGTCCGAGGACGGCGTGACATTCCGGTCGCACATTGACGGGTCGGAACGCCACTTCACGCCCGAAACGGTGATGCAGATCGAGGTGAACCTCGGGGCGGACGTCATCATGCAGTTCGACCACGTCATTCCCGGGCAGAGCGACCACGCCGCGGCGCGCGACGCCAGCGAACGCAGCATCCGCTGGCTCGAGCGGTGTCGCGCAGCCTTCGCGCGCCTGACGGACGGTGCGCCCGCACGCCAGGCGCTCTTTCCAATCGTGCAGGGCGGGATCCACGCCGACCTGCGGCGCGAGGCGGCCGTGCGGATCGTCGCGTCGGGCGAATCGGCCGGCATCGCCATCGGCGGGCTCTCGGTGGGCGAGGAGAAGCCGGCGATGTACGGCATGCTCGACGTCTGCGACGATGCGCTGCCGCGCGACCGTCCCCGCTACCTGATGGGCGTGGGCTACCCGGAGGACCTGATCGAGGGGGTGGCGCGGGGCGTGGACCTGTTCGACTGCGTGGCCCCGACGCGCATGGGCCGCAACGCCGCCGCGCTGACCTCCACCGGTCGACTCAACCTGCGGAACGCGGCCCACCGGCTCGACGACCGGCCCATCGAGCCCGAGTGCGGCTGCGCGACGTGCCGCCGGTTCTCACGCGCGTACCTCCGCCACCTGATCCACGCCGACGAGATGCTCGGACCGCGCCTGCTCTCCCTGCACAATGTACATTTCCTCATCGCGATGATGCGGCGCGCCCGCGCGGCGATCGTCGATGGAACGTTTGATGCGTGGAGCCGCGAATGGCTCGCGCGCTACCACTCAACCGCTGAGCATTCCTGATGCCCGTGCTTCCCGTGCTGCTGCTCCAGGCGCCGGCCGCCGCCCCCCAGGGGCCGTCGTCCATGGTGTTCTTCATCCAGATCGGCGTCATCATCGCGATCTTCTACTTCATCGTCCTCCGCCCACAGCGCAAGCAGCAGAAGCAGCTCGAGGCGGCGCTGATGGCGATGAGCAAGGGCGACGAGGTGATCACCGCGGGCGGGCTCGTCGGCGAGGTGATCCACATCAGGGAAACCGTCACCGACGGCAAGCCGACGAGTTCGATGGGTGACCGGATCACGATTCGCTCGGGCGAATCCAAGGTTGTCGTCGAGCGCGGACGCATCGTCCGCGTCAACTCGGCCAACGCCAGCACGAGCTGACCGTCAATGGCGGTGCTTCCCATCCACGTGCTCGGGTCACCGGTGCTTCGCGAGGAAACGACGCCGGTGGCGGTCGTGACGCCCGAGCTCGTCCGGCTCGCGGACGACATGTTCGAGACGATGCGCGCCGCTGAAGGGGTGGGGCTTGCCGCACCGCAGGTCGGGCGTTCGGAGCGCCTCGCCGTCGTCGAAGTGGCCGAGGAGAAGCACGTCCTCTTCAATCCCGAGATCATCCTGCGCGAGGGCGAGATCAAGTGGGAGGAGGGCTGCCTCTCCATTCCCGAGGTCTTCGGCGAGGTGACCCGCGCGGCCCGAGTCGTGGTGCGCGCCATCGGCGCCGACGGGCGGCCGTTCGAACTCGAGGGGCGCGAACTGCTGGGCGTGTGCCTGCAGCACGAAATCGACCACCTGCACGGCCGGTTGTTCATTGACCACCTGAGCTTCCTCAAGAAGCGGAAGGCGATGGCCGCGTGGGACGCCGAGAAGGTGAAGTACCCCGACACGCTGCGCATCCTGACGCCCGGAGTCCACACCGAGGGCGATACCGCCGGGCGGCTGTAGTGCGCGTCCTGTTCTGGGGCACGCCGGAGTTCGCCACCGCGCCGCTGCGGGCGCTGGTCGGTGAGGGACACGAGGTCGTCGGCGTCGTCACGCAGCCCGACCGACCGCGGAAGCGGGGCGGGCGAAATCGCTCCGAGGTCGATCCCTCGCCCGTCAAGGCCGTCGCGCTCGAGGAGGGGATCCCGGTGTTCCAGCCGGAACGGCCGCGCGGCGAAGAGTTCGTCGCGTCGCTGCGCGCCGTGTGGCCCGACATCTCCGTGGTCGTCGCGTACGGGCACATCCTGCCGAAGGAGGTCATCGACCTGCCGCGGCTCGGCACCCTCAATATCCACGCCTCCCTGCTGCCGCTCTATCGTGGTGCTGCTCCAATCCAGGCAGCGATCCGCGACGGTCGCGCGGAGACCGGGGTGTCGATCATGCGCATGGTGCCTGAACTCGACGCCGGACCGGTGATCCTGACGCTTCGCACCGACATCCTGCCTGACGAGACCGGCGGCGAACTTCAGTTGCGGCTGGCCGAGCTCGGCGCGATGGGGATTGTGCAGGCCCTGGCGCTGATGGAACTCGAGGGCGCAATCGAGACGCCGCAGGATGATTCCCGCGCGA
>CAZLAU010000013.1:5421-32080 GCA_964557615.1 uncultured Gemmatimonas sp. | reverse complement strand
GTGGCGTGCCGTGACGGGGCCGTCCGAATCCTCGAAGTGCATCCGGCCGGCCGGAAGCGACAGCCTGCCGCGGACTGGGTGCGCGGGCGCGGCGCCGCGGCAGGCGACCGACTGGGCCAGTCGGCGCCTTGAAATCGGGAGTCGACCGGACCGAGCCGACTTAAGCACGAAGGGCCACCGCGCTGGTGGCCCCTGTGCGCCTGTTCATCAGGCCGTCACGGCTGGAACGATATCCGCCCGGCAGCCGGATTGAGGATCGAGGTTGTCGTGCCGTTGCCGAGCTGACCGAACTGATTGCTGCCCCAGCAATAGACGATGCCGGCGAGCGTCGGCGCCAGACCGGGAGTGCCCGACACGCCGCAAATGAACGACTCGCCGACGCTCAGGCTGCGGAACGTCAGACCGCCACTCACCAGCGTCGGGATGTAGATCGGGGTGCCCGGCGTCGCGGTGCCGGTTCCAACCTGACCGACATCGTTTCGGCCCCAGCAATAGGCAGCGCCAGCCGCGGTCAGGCCGCACGTGTTGAACTCGCCGGCGTACAAGCGCACGTACGTCACGGCGCCGCCGGCCGGCGCGGACACGGCCACCGGGGCGTTGCTCTGCGAAATGCCGGCGCCTGCGCCCAGCTGACCCGAGCCGTTGCTGCCCCAGCACCAAGCCTGGCCCGGCGCCGTTGAACCCGTCGCCTCGACAGCGCACGAGTGCGCGGCGCCGGCGACGACCATCGTGGAGTCAAATCGGAGCAAGGACGTGGTCAGCGTCGGTACGAGCTTGTTGGTGAGCGTCCCGTCACCAACCTGGCCCGAGTTGTTCAGGCCCCAGCAGTACACCCGCTGCGACAGCGGCAGGCTCGTGGGATCATATCGCGGAATGCCGCACGCGTGCGCGCGGCCGGTCGCAATCGCCGAGAAGTAGCTCGGCGGAGCCGTCGTGGACACCCACGTGCCGACCGCAGCGCCCGTTGGCGCGGCCCCGTTGCCCAGCTGTCCATTGAAGTTGTTTCCGCTGCAGAATCCGTCGCCGGCGAGCGTCAGCAGGCAGCCGAAATCCTCGCCGATCGCGATGCCATTCGGGATGATTCCCGCACCGCCCGCCGACAACGTGGTGGCGGTCGGCGAGAGGTTGGTGGTACCGCCAAGCTGGCGCCCCCAGCAATACAGCGTGCGCGCGATGGAGAGCGTGCAGAATCCGTTGCGGCCGCCCGATACCTGGCGGGCCTGCAGCAGCACGCCCGTGACGGTGTCGCCACTTTGCGATACCGCGACGCTCGGCACGTTGGAGTTGGCGACGCCGCCCTTGCCAAGCTGTCCGTCATTCCCCGCGCCCCAGCAATACACCGCGCTGGTGGAGGCGGCGACCGCGCACGCCATCGCGTTGCCGGCGATGACATCGGAGAACCCGATCGTGGCGGTGGACGTGAAGACGGCGGTTTCGGTGCGTCCGGTGAGCTTCGCCCGCACGAGCTGCGTGCCAAGGCGGCGACCGAGCGTCCAGGTGGACGACGCGGTGCCTGCCGCAGACGTGGTCCCGACCAGCGTACTCACCGATCCGCCGCCCGCGATCGAGTCCGTCCACGTGATGCTGACGCCCGGGGCGACGTTGCTGTACTGATCGGTCACGCGCAGGGTCATCGTGCCCACGGACGTGGACGCCGTGCCCGTGGCCGCCGGCGACGCCGTCACGGTCACGATTCGTCCGGTGTCCGCCGTCGCCGTCGCGCTGAAGGTGAGCGGGGTGCCGCCAACGGGCAGTGACGCGGTCAGTGACTGCGCCGACGCGACGATTCCGAGCGTCCAACTCGCCGTTGCGGTGCCGTCCGCCGCGGTCGTGTCAGTCGTGAAGCTCACCGAGCCGCTCGCCGCCGCGGGCGTCCACACGACCTTCACGCCCGAAAGATTGTTGCCGAACGCGTCCTGGGCCTTGACCACCAGCGGCACTGGCAGGGTGCGACTGGCGTTGGTTGTCTGGTTGTTCCCGCTCACGATCGTGAACACGGAGATCGGACCGGTCGTCGCGGTCGCCGTGAAGACGGCGCTGTCGAGCACGAAGCTGTTGGTGAGGATCGCCACGGCCTTGTTCGCGCCGAGCGCGGTGCCCATCGTCCAAACCGACGAGACGATGCCGTTGACGTCGGAGATGTTGGCAGCCGGGTTGATCGAGCCGCCGCCCGAGCGCACGCTGAACGACACCGTAGCGCCAGCGACCGGCTGGCCCCCGGCGTCGACCACGCGGACCGTGATCGGCAGCGCCAGCGCCGACCCGATCGGACCAAGCTGCTGGTCGCCGGACACGAGCCGGAGGTTGGCCGCAAAGTCCTTGCCCTGCAAGCCCGACGGGCCGGTTGTCGCGCTGTCGGAGTTGCATGCCGCGGCCAGGACGGCCAGCGCCACGCAAGCGGCAGCGGAAACAGGTGACGTCTTTCTGCGACCGGGCATCAGGACTCCGTGCGGATGATTGTCGTCCGGGGTTCAGAATATCGCGCCCCGACAGGACGTCGGCAACGCGCCGCAGCAGGGCCCGGGCGTGCCCGGAACCTACTGCGCTGCACACCTCTAGACGTTTCGGGCGGCCCGGCCGTAACGCGGCGGGGGCGGCACCGGGACCCGGGATCCCTTCGGGTGGGCGTGGGGGACCCGGTTGGCGGGCGTCCACGGCTATCTTTCACCGCAATGGCTGATTTCGAGACTCGCGTCGCCGCCGGTCCCCGCGGCTCGGTCACCCCGGCCCGCATAGCCGCCGCTCGCGTCCTGCGCGACGTGCGCGCCGGCGGGATGGTCGATGCCGCGATCGAGGCGGCCGCCGCCTCGCTTGACGCCCGCGACCGCCGCTGGCTCCAGGAGTTGACATTCGTCACGCTGCGCCGGAGGGCCTGGATCGATGCCGTCCTGACGGAGCGCGTCCGCGGCGGGCTGGCGCGGTTGCATCCCGACCTCTGCGAGCTGCTGCGGCTGGGCGTGGCGCAGTTGCTGTTCATGGGAAGCGTTCCGGCGTACGCGGCCATCGCGCAGACGGTCGAGCAGGCCAAGGCGACGGCGGGCCTTGGCGCGAGCAAGCTCGCAAACGCGGTGCTCCGTCGCGTGGATCGCGAACGCGACGCCCTCGAGCCGCCGGTCCCGGCGGACCCGGTCGACGCGATGGCACTGGCGCATTCGCATCCGCGATGGCTGGTCGCGCGGTGGGTCGCCCGATGGGGTCAGGCAGCGACACTCCGCCTGCTCGAGACCAACAACTCCGAGGCCCACACGATCCTTCGACCGTCCGGCGTGGTGCGCGAACAGCTGGAGGCGATGCTCGAAGCCGCCGGTGTCCAGACGTTCGAGCCGCCGCTCGTTCCCGACAGCCTGGCCCTGCAGCATGGCGTGGCGCTCACATCACTTGGAGCGTTCCAGAACGGGCACTGTTTCGTGCAGGATCCCGCAGCGACGCTCGTTACCCAGTATGCAGCGATTGCGCCGGGGTCAGTCGTGGCCGATCTCTGCGCCGCGCCTGGCGGCAAGACGTTCGAGCTGGCGCGCACGGCCCGCGCCGTCGTCGCCTCCGACTCGTCGTTGTCCCGACTGGGCCGGCTGACCGAGTCGATCGGCCGACTGGAGTTGAACAACGTCGTCGGGATCGTGGCAGACGCGAGGACACCTGCGGTGCGCCCGGCGGACGTCGTGCTGCTCGACGCGCCGTGTACGGGCACCGGGACGTTTCGCCGGCACCCGGACGCCCGATGGCGCATCAAGCCCAGCGATCTGGCCGTGATGTCGGCCGTGCAGCGCGCGTTGCTCGAGTCGGCCGCGCGGGTGGTGGCGCCGGGCGGCCTGCTCGTCTACAGCACCTGCTCCCTGGAGCAGGAGGAGAACGACGAGCAGGTCGAGGCGTTCCTGCGCGAGCACCCCGAGTTCGCGCTCGAACCGCCGCCGGCGGGATCGGTTCCGCCGACCGTACTGGACGCGGGACGGCTGCGCGTGCTGCCGCACGAGCACGGTACGGACGGCGCATTTGCCGCCCGCCTGCGGCGGAGGGCATGATGGGCGCCGCCCGGGTCCGGATAGCCCCCTCGCTCCTTTCCGTGGATTTCGCGAGGCTGGCAGACCAGCTGGCCACAATCGAGGCGGGGGGCGCCGATTGGCTCCACGTGGACGTGATGGATGGCGTCTTCGTTCCAAACCTCACGTTCGGCGCCAAGGTCATCGAAACATGCCGGAAACTGACGAAGCTTCCGCTTGACGTGCACCTGATGGTCGTCGAGCCGGAGAAGTACTTCGACAGTTTCGCGGCCGCTGGTGCAGCGGTGCTCACGATCCACGCCGAGGCGGCACCACACCTGCACCGCCAGCTCGCCCGGATCCGCGATCTTGGCTGCAAGGCCGGTGCCGTGGTGAATCCCGGAACGCCGGTCGATTCCCTGCGCGACGTTGCCGCCGATCTGGACCTGCTGCTCGTGATGAGCGTCAACCCGGGGTTCGGAGGCCAGAAGTTCATCGAATCGAGCGTCGCGAAGATCGCCCGCGCGCGCGCCATGCTCGATGAGGCGGGCAGCCGCGCCCTGCTCGAAGTGGACGGCGGCGTCGCGCGGGAGACGATCACGGCGTGCTGGCGCGCGGGCGCCGACACGTTCGTCGCGGGCAACGCGGTTTTCAGTGCTGCGGATCCGGCGGCCGAAATTCGTGCGCTTCGTGCGCTCTGCGCCGAGTTCGCGTGAGCGCATCACGCCAATGGACCGCCGTCGGCGGCATCGTCGTCGTGATCGGTGGCCTGCTCGCTGTCGCGTCGCTCCGGTCGGGAGACGCGGGCATCATCCGCCCCGGCGCCACGGCGCCCGCGTTCGCGGCAACCACGGTGCCGGATTCCGGTGGCGCCGCCGAGCAGCGCACGCTGGCCACGTATCGCGGCAAGGTCGTCCTGCTCAACATCTGGGCCACCTGGTGCGCGCCCTGTCGCGAGGAGATGCCGAGGATCGAACGGCTCCACCGTGAGCTGGCCGCCAATGGGCTTGCCGTCGTCGCCGTAAGCATCGACAACCCGGGAATGGCCGACGCGATCCGCGAGTTCAGGAAGGAGATGGCGCTGACCTTCGAGATCCTCCACGATGAGACAGGGCGGATTCGCGACGCGTACCAGACGTCAGGCGTGCCCGAGACGTTCCTGATCGACCGCAACGGGATCGTGCGGCGGCGCCTGATCGGGTCATCGTGGACGGTCGACGACCAGCGGCCACTGCTCCGCGAGCTGGTCGCGGAAGCGCCGCGCTAGCCGAGCTGGTGCGAGTCCTCGGGCTGGAGACGTCGTGCGACGAAACGTCCGCGGCCATCGTTGAAGGAACCGGCGCGACGGCGACGCTTCGTTCGCTCGTCATCCTGTCCCAGGACGTCCACCGCGTGTTCGGCGGCGTCGTGCCCGAGATCGCGTCGCGGGCGCACCTGGCGGCGATAGCGCCCGTCACGCGACGGGCGCTCGCCGACGCCGGCGTGGCGGCTGGCGACGTGGATGCGGTTGCCGTGACCAATGCGCCGGGACTCGTCGGCGCGCTGCTCGTCGGCGTGTCGTTCGCGAAGGGACTGGCATCATCGCTCGACGTCCCGGTCATCGGGGTGCATCATATGGAAGGGCACCTGTTCGCCACGGAACTCGAGGACGCGGCGGCGGCACCGCCGTTCGCGGCACTACTGGTGAGTGGCGGCCACACGATGGTGCTCGACGTCGCCGCGTGGGGCGAGTATCGGCTGCTCGGCGCCACGCGCGACGACGCCGCCGGCGAGGCGTTCGACAAGGTCGCGAAGCTGCTCGGCCTGCCCTATCCCGGTGGGCGGCACGTCGAGGCGCTCGCCGCCGACGGCGACCCGGCCCGACACCGGTTCTCGCGACCGATGCTGCACGGCGGGCAGCGGCCCGACGATCCCGACTATTACGACCTGTCGTTCAGCGGGCTCAAGACGGCCGTGCTCCTGGCCGTGCGCGCGGCCGAAGCATCCGGCACACTGGACCGGAACCGCGCGGACATCGCCCGCGGATTCCAGGACGCCGTTGTCGAAACGCTGGCGGCCAAGGTCGTGCGGGCCGCCGTCGCCCACGGCCGGACCCGCATCGTGCTCGGCGGTGGCGTTGCGTGCAACCGGGCACTCGTTTCCGCCGTGCGGGCGCAGGCGAACGAGAAGCTGGGGAGCGGCTCCACCGTCCATGCGCCGGGCCCCCGGCTCGCCACGGACAACGCCGCGATGATCGCCCGCGCGGCCCTCTTCCGGCTCTCCCGCGGCGAACGCTCCGGCCCCGACCTGAACGCCTACGCCACGCTCGACTTGCCGGGCCTGATGCCGCCACAGCCGCCGAGTGCGTAGGATTGGTCATGCCTGAAACGCTCACCTCGATCGTTCACCACCCGTTCGTCATTCAGCTCGGCCCCTTGCCGCTCACCGGGTTCGGGATCGCAATGCTGGGCTCGTTTCTGATAGCGCAGGTGGTCGCGCAGTCCGTGCTCGCGCAGCGCAACGAGGACCCGGCCGTGATGGCCGACATCGTCATCGCCGCGGTGATCGGCGGCCTGCTTGGCGGCAAGATCTACTATGCGATCCTGACCAGCGACGCGTCGGCGCTCGCCGCGCGCGCAGGGTTCGTATTCTGGGGCGGGCTGATCGGCGGCATTCTCGCCACCTACGGGTGGATGCGGCTCAAGAAGATCGACTTCACGAAGATCAGCGATGCCAGCGCCCCGGCGCTTGGCGCCGCGTATGCCGTGGGACGCACAGGCTGCTGGGCGGTTGGTGACGACTACGGCGGCCCGTGGGCCAGCCGGTTTGCCGTTCGCTTCCCGGAAGGCTCGCCGCCCTCAACGGTCCAGAACCTGGCGGGCGAATTCGGACAGTCCGGCCTCGACGGCCTCGCCCCGACGGACGTGGTTGCCGTATACCCCACGCAGCTCTTCGAAGTGGCGATGGGTCTCGCGATGTTCGCAGTCCTGTGGCGGCTCCGCGACCACAAGCACGCGGCCGGGTGGTTGTTCGGGCTGTACTGCGTGCTCGCGGGCGTCGAACGGATCATCGTCGAGGTGTTCCGCGCCAAGGACGACCGCTTTTTCGGCCCCTTCACGATGGCGCAGGTGATCGCGCTCATCTTCCTCGTCGGCGGGCTCGCCTGGATGCAGATGCGCAAACGCGCGCCCGGGACCGCGGCGGCCTGACCTGCTCAGCCCGGCCCGCGTTGGCCGTGGATCGTGGGGTCGTGCTCAACTTCCTTCTCGAGCGTCGCGACGCGCTCCTGCAGCCGCCGGGCGGTGACCTGCAGTTCGGCGAGCCGGGCGGCCACCTCGGGTGAGATGTCCGCCGCCGTGTCGCCCGCCGGGGCAACGTCGCCGGCGGCGGCAACTGCCGCGTTCGATGCAGTGGCCGGCGAGAGGAACGTCCGCCAGAGTGCCACGAGAAGCAGAACGACCAGCACCACCTGCGCCAGCATCGTCTCGACGGTCGGGTAGACGCCAATCGCATCGACCTGCGGGAATCCCGGGAGCAGTGTGCGCGTCATCGCGCCGCCTTCCTGCAGTTCCTTGATTCCCTTGCCGGCGAACACGAACGCCATCCAGTATAGCAAACCACTCGTGACGGCGAAAAACGGGCGTAGCGGAATGCGCACGCCGAACGTGTAGAACAGCGAGAACGTCACGACGAGGGCGGCCGCGCCAACGCCGATCCCCGCGAACACCGGAACGAGCGTCGTCTCTTCGCGGGCCATGAGCGCCTGGAAGAACAGCGCCGTTTCCGCACCCTCGCGGAACACGGCCAGGAACGCCACGAACGCGAGTGTCAGCCCGCCACCGTGCGCCAGCGCGGAGTTCACCCGCTCGCGGATGAACTGCTGCCAGCGAGCCGACTCGACCTTGGACAGGAGCCAATAGCTCACCGAGAACAGCACGACCACGGCGACGAGCAGCGTGGCCCCCTCGATCACCTCGCGACTCGCCGGAATCGCGACGAGCACCGTACGCAGCGCGACGGCCAGCACGAGACTCGCCACCACGCCCGCGATTGAGCCGAGCCAGATCTCGCGCACCCGCTTGCGATGCCCGGTCTTGATCAGGAACGCGACGATGGCGCCGAGGACCAGGATCGCCTCGAACCCCTCGCGGATGATGATCAGGAAGGACTCGAGGAACGTGCCCCACGGCGTGGACGACGCGACCGCGAGTTCCAGGACCGACGGCATCTCGCGCTCGATCTGGGCCAGCATCGCCTCCGCATCGGCGACGCTGCCGCTCCTCAGGGCGCTGCGAAAGTCCGCGAACTCACGCTCCATCCGCGACACCATCGCGGGATCGCGCATGCGCGCATTGGTTTCCAGCGGTTCGAACGCGATGTACGCGTCGAAGGCGAGATCGGCGGCCGTCGTCGCGCGCCCGGCACGCGCCGCTGCGACGGCGTCCTCGAGCAGTCGCGTCACATTCCGCGCTGCCGCGCGAGGGTCCGAAAGCCCGCCGGCGCCGGTCTGCGCCACCACCGGCTCGACCCGTGCGGCCGCGCGCAGTGCCGCCACCATCGCGTCCGCCTCCGACGCACTCAACGGCCCGGAACCGGACAGGCCGGTCACGGCGTTCCCGGCCCGCAGCATCGCCGCGATCTCGACGTCGCTGAGCGCCGCCTGCCAGCCGAAGGACTGGGCCGGAGGCGGGATTTCGTCACATCGCGGGCAAACGCGCTCGAGCACAACGGCCCCGCGCGCCCGCTCGGCATCGCTCGCGCGGAGCGAGTTCACGTACGCAACCACATCCCACCGGTCGTCGGTGGACAGCACCCCGCCAAACCCCTGCATTGCCGTGCCCTGGATGCCAACGGACACGATCCGGTAGGTCAGCGCCGGCGTGACGTCGGCCATGATCTCCGCGCGCCCGATCGCCGGGGGCGTGAGTCCACCGGCCACAGCCGCGCCGCCCTGCCCCGAGACGCCATGACAGGCCGCGCAATTCGCCTCATACAACGCGCGGCCGCGCGCGAGGTTCACGGCCCGCGTTGGGAGGTCGAGCGCTCCTTCGGCGCCGAGCGCACCGGAGAACTCGTCGTAGATCTTTCGCAGCGCCGTCGGGCCCGCCCGCCGTGTCGCTGCCGCGGACAGCGAGTCGATCAGCGCGCGGACCGCGCCGGCGTTCGGGGTCGTGAGTCGCGCCGCAACATCACGCGCTTCGGCCAGAAACCCGGTGGCTTCGTCGTACTCAAGGGCCGACTTCACCCTGCCGGATTCGTCCACTCCCTTGGCATACTCCTCGACGGCAACGCCGACGATCGCCGAAAGGCGCTTACCTACCGGCTCCTGAGGGGCCGCCGCCGTACCGGCGCCGAGCACCATAAGTACCGCGAGGCTAGCAAGTTGGCGGCTGGTTGCCATATCCGAAGTAAAATACTCGGGAATAAACAGTGCGCCAGCCGGGGTTTCCCGGGCTACTGACCGTCGAGCACCACCACCGCGCCGGCGGTGGTGTCGGTGTGGGTCAGGCTCAGGTGGACTCGAACAACGCGCAGCTCGCGGGCGCGGATCTCGGCGCGTCCGTGAAGCACCAGGGCCGGCGGGCCGCCGTTCGACACCACTTCGACCTCACGCCAGCCGATCAGGCGAGCGTCGTCTGAGCCGGCGAGCGCCTTGAACGCGGCCTCCTTCGCCGCCAGACGCGCGGCGAGGTGCATCGCCGGCCGCGCGCGTCCGCGCGCGTACGCGACTTCGGCGTTGGTGAACAGTCGAGACAGGGCGCGCTCCCCCTTGCTCGCGAGCAGTCGCTCCACGCGTGCAGTGTCCACCAGATCAATCCCGACCCCGGCAATCACGGCGAGCGCCTCGCGACGAACAGCTTGAGTCGCTCAACACGCCGGCCCGCCCGTGCGACGAGGATGTACGCACCGTTGGCGACGCGCTCGTTTGCGACTTCCCAGGTCTGGGTCGCGCCGGCCACGACCGCCCGGCGCCAGACTTCGCGGCCCGAGAAATCGTAGGCGATCAGGTCGCCGGGCTCGGAGCCGAAAGGCCAGACAAACCTGACGTCGGCAGCGCGAACCGGGTTTTCGCTGGGGCGCAGGCGCGGCCCCTCGGCAACGACCGCGCCATTGACCGGGCCGTGCGCGACGACGGCGACTTCGTCGAGCCGCCACGGCATTCCCTGGGAGCTGAACCGGAACGCCACCGACTTGCCGCGCACGCCGCCAACGGACACGCCGTCCGTGTACCAGGCCGGCGCCGAGCCTCGCACGCGATGGATCTCGGACCAGCTGGCCCCACCATCGGTGGTGAGTTCGACCTTCCCCGATGGGTTGGGAGAGAATCCGCTTCCGATGTGCAGCGTCCAGTACACCAGCGAGACCGTGTCGGCGTCGGCGGGAACCTTGACCACGGGAGTCGCGAGCGAACCGTTCACGGTGAGCCACGACCACGCACCGGCGCGTGAAAAGCCCGAGTCCTGCACGACCAGCTGCGATGGCCACGACGCATCTCCCGGTTCCGCCCCGGCAAGCGCGAGCACGCGGAACGTCGCCTTCACGCCATCGGCGGCCACGCTGATCGCTGTCGGGCGCCCTGCGGCGGCGGACACCAGCCTCCGCTGGTACTTGCCGCCGGCGGTGCTGTCGATGCGGAAGGTCACCGGTGCGTTCGCGGCTACCGACGCCGTGGGTGCGGCGGCGGCGGGCACGGTCGCGCGAATCTCCGGCGACACGCTCTCGATGCGAAGCCGGGGGACGGCGATCCCGGTGGTCGCGCTGGCGAACCGCGCCGGATCCCGGGCCGCGTCGAGCAGGTCGAGCGCAAAGGGAAGATTGTCCTGGAACAACGTCTCGAGCAGCGCGTCGTTATCAGGGAACTCAAAGCCGTAGAATCCCGAGGCCCCGTAGCCGCTCGAGAGCTCGGTGGTCAGGGCAATTGTGCCGTGCCGCGTTGCGGCAAAGTCGGTGTACTCGCCGTTCGTGGTATAGAGCTGCCACGCGGGGCCAGGTGCGTAGGCCGTACGCGTGGACCCCGGCAGGCGGTCCGCGACGGCACTGCGGGCATGCGTGCCGGCAACCGCGCGATACACGGACAGGTCGGCGGGTAGTTCGCCGTAGACGGCGCCGGGCGGGTAGATCAGCAAGCCTGCATACGTGTGATAGCTGAGCGACACGACCGGAGGATGCGCCGCGTGGAAGGCTTCGATGCTTCGCGTCTCCGCCTCGGATGCTGGCGAAGGCCCGCGATAGATGTCCGTCGCGGCGTCCGGGGACGAGCCCTGGTTGTCGAGGCCCCAGTTCACCGAGTGATTCCGGTTCATGTCGACGCCCGTCGTGCCGCCCGGCTGCAACGACCGGGTCTTTCGCCAGAGCCGGTCGCCGTCAAACGAGAACTGGTAGCCGTCGGGGTTCGCGACCGGCATGATCCAGATGTCTCGCGTCTGCACGAGCGAGTCGCGCCGCGCGTCGGTGCCCGGCGGAGCGGCGAGCCATTTCACGAGGCGGAGCGCCGTCTCGGTCGCTGCCCATTCACGCGCGTGATACGTCGCAACGAAGAAGGCGTTTGGTCGCGTGGGCGAGTCTCCCGCCGGCCCCACCTTGAGCACGAGCAAGGGCCGGCCCTCGAACGACCGGCCGATGGTGTCCACCGACACCCGCGGATTCGCCGCGGCGATCGAGTCCACCCACCGCCGTATGCCGCGCGTCGGATCGTCGAAGCTCCGGTACACCACAGTCGCCGCCTGGGCGCCGGCCCGCGCGGCGGCGCGTGGCGCGATCACCTCGGTCACGCGGAATCCACGCAGCTCGAGGCGGGCCCGGTCCTCGGGCGTCGCGACCACCAGCGCGCCACGCGAATCGACGCTCGCGACGTCGAACCCGGCGGCGAGCAGCGAGTCGGCGGCGGTGACGTCAACGCGCACCATCACGCGCTGCGCGCCCGCCGACCCGGCGCCGAGCGCCAGCGCCGCGGCCGCGATGACCAGCGCCGGCAGCATCCGGGGTCGCGCTGCGGTCCGCGGGGGCGCCGCGACATCGACCGCCAGCCAAAACCCGTCCACGGCGTCGAACACGTTCTGCACGGCGTGACACCAGGCCGCCCAGGCGGAGGGGCGATCTGCAGGCTGCGCGGCTCGAAACTCCGTCGCGCGGACCGCGAGCGCGCCAAGTGCCTCCACCGCCGCTCCTGCACATTCTTCCAGCCGGGCCTCGAGAGCACGCCGAAGCGGCGCATCGCTGCCGGCACGCTCGTCGGCGAGTGTCGCGATCGCTGCCGCGAGTGCACGACGAAGCCGGTCGGCATCGAACGCGGCAATGCGCGCTTCAGGTGAGCTGACCCGGGCCGCCGAACGGCGCGCCGCGAGCAGCGGGCCGAACACCAAGTCGTGGGACGGACGCCCGACGCCATCCACCGACGCGAAGCCGCGCAGCGAGCGTGTGAACTCGGGCAGCTCGAACGCCGGCGCGCCGTCAGCCATTGAGGATCGCGTCGAGAACCGCCGTCGTATCTCGCAGGTCGTCGAACACCACGTGGGGATCGCACCGCCTGAGCTGGTCTGCCGTGAAGTTTCCCGTCGCGACGGCGATGGTGCGTGCGCCGATCGCGTGGCCGCAGGCCACGTCCGCCGGGGTGTCGCCGATCACAACACACGCCTCCGCGTGCACGTCGCGGCCGAGGTGCAGCGAAGCGCGCGAGCGGGCGAGCGCAGCGAGTGCCGGCCGGTCCTCGTGGTCGCTGCCAAACGCCCCCACGGGGAACCGGCCGGGGTCGAGCCCCACCGCGCGCAATTTTCGCTCCGCGCCTATGACCAGGTTGCCCGTGAGGAGTCCGAGCACGATTCCGTGGTGCCGCTCGCACGCGTCCAGTATCTCGTGCACGCCCGGCAGCGCCACGGCGCGTTCGTGCGCGCCGTCGGCGAGCTCCGCCTCGAGCCCTGCCAGGTACAGGTCGAGGATGGCGGGCATATGGGAGTCCACGTCCGCGTCCGTGTGGCCGGACGCGCGCAGGGCCTCGCGCACGATCTGGCGATCCGTCTTGCCCGCATAGTGCTGCCCACCGGGCCCGGCGGTGCCGGTCACCCGCAGGAGCGCGCGCTCCATGGACCTCCGCCCGGCGCCATGGGCCAGGAGGATCGTCCCGTCGATGTCAAACAGGGCGACCTTCATTCCCCGTGTGCCGGTTCGGCGAACGTGGGCGTGCGCGTCAGGAGCAGGCCGGCCATCACGGCGACCGATCCCGTGATCTGCCATGCCGTCGGACGCTCTCCGAGGAGCGGCCACGCCGCAATGAGGGCGATCATCGGCTGAAGTTGCGCATACATGGCGGTGCGCGTCGACCCGATCACCCGCACGCCGCGATACCAGAACAAGTAGGCGATCCCGATGGCCCCGACGCCTGAGTACGCCACGGCACCCCAGGTGAGCGGCGTCATCGCGCCGAAGTCGGTGCGCAACAAGGCGGGTGACGCGACGGCGATGATGGGGAGCGTGCCCCCAAGCAGCGTCCAGCCCGCGATATGCAGGCCGGAGATGCGGGTGGTGTAGTCCCGGAGGAAGGTCGTGTAGAATGACCACGCAACGACGGATGCCAGGATGAGCAGGTCGCCGATCACGTGCGCACCGGCGCCCACTTCGTGCTGTGCCGAGCCCAGCACCACGATCGCGATGCCGACGAACGACAGGCCGATCCCGTACACGGCGCGGCGCGTGATCTGTTCGACGCCGTAGGCGCGCCCGACGATCGCGATGGCCGCCGGGCTCGCCGCAACGACGAGCGCAGCCGTTCCGGCGCGCGTCAGCGCAAGGCCGTTGATGAACAGCCCCTGATAGACCCCGTGGCCCAGCACGCCAAGCAGCATCAGCCGACCAATGTCCGCCCGCGACGGGCGTGGCGCCATGATGCCGGCGATCCCGAGGAGGACGACCGTTCCAACCGTCATCCGAACCGCGTTGTAGGCAATCGGCTCGAGCACCGTGGTTCCATACTTGAGCACGGCAAAGTTCAGCCCCCAGATCAGGGCCATGAACACGAGACCGATCTCGGTCGCGGCAACGCTGCGGTGTTGCGCCGCGTTCGCGGCGGCCTGGGTGGTCATTCGGGACAAGACGGGATTGGGTGCGGGGCAGCGGCGCGAACGCACGACGCGGGCCGGCGCGCGAAGACCCGTGGTAAAATTACCGCCGGCGCCGCCCGTGACCAAACCGGGCATCCCCAGGCAGGCGCGGGTCGCCCACTGCGATACGCGGCCCTACTTTCATGCATGCACATCTCGTTCGCGCTCTTTGCCGACGCCGCCAACCTTTCCCAGGAGGGAAAGCTCAACGTGCTTGGCGTGTTCGACGCGCTGCAGGTCGGCGCGCTTCCGGCGGTCCACCCACGGGCCACGCTCGTCGTCCGGCTCAAGGCCGACACCGAAGATGTCGGCGTCCATTCACTCGCGTTTGGCTGGGTTGGCCCGAATGGCGACGAGATCTGGTCGTCGTCCGGTGAGGTTGAGGTGGGCACGCCGCCGCCCGGTGCCCTCGAGGTGGACATCCCGGTGATCGCGGCGATCGACCTGCCGATCCAGGAAGCGGGAACGCACACGATGCGGATCGAGCTCGACGGCGAACTCCGGTCGGAGCTGTACCTGCACGTCCGGCTAGGCACTCCCGCGCGGCCGGTGCACGGATTGGTCAGCTAGGCGCGAACCGGGGCGCCGGCCGCGCCGTGCGCGCGGTGCGCGCAGGACTGCCCTGTCAGCGCGCCGCGAGTTCGCGGCAGCCGGGAATGCCATCGCGCCCGGTCGCGTTCTCCACCGCCGACACGATCGCGTCCTCGAGTGCCTTCGTCGCGGCGATCTCGGCGCGGATCACATCGCCGGCGGGGCGGTCGTGCGGAGCGACGGCGAACACGACGTCTCCGTCGTAGCTCGTGCCGGAAGGTCCGATGCGCCGTGCGTGCGCCGCGCTGGCCGCCCGGGCGATGCGGTGGAGGTCCACCTTCGAAAAGGACTGGTTCAGCGCGACGACCGAAATCGTCGTGTTCTCGGCGGGAGCGCCGAAGAAACCGTGCATCGCGCCCTCTGCTTCGCTGTCGACGAGTCCGCGGGACGGATGCCTCGGGCCCGCGACGATCGTCCCGGCGTGGTTGCGCACGTGGCCGACGGCATTCACCGCGGCTATGGCGCACGCGGCCAGCCCGACCTCGTGCGCGGCGCGCCCCGGCGCATCGGCGCCAAAGAAGCCGACGCCAACGCCGCCCTTCATCGCGTGTTTCGGTCCGTACAGCTTGCCGACCGTGCAGCCGGTCCCGACGCCCACGCTTCCCTCGGCCCAGCCGGACGTCGTCGCGCTGTCGCAAGCGGCGTATGCCATGTCGGGCGTCGGGCGCGCGGAGAACGCGCCGAGCGGTGCGAGGTCAAATACCACGGCCGCCGGAACGATCGGCACGACACCGCCGGCAATGGCGAACCCGCGTCCGCGTTCTTCCATCCAGCGCATCACGCCCGCGGCTGCGTCGAGCCCGTACGCGCTTCCCCCGGTCAGGAGCACCGCGTCTATGCGGTCGTTCGACGCCCACGGCTCGAGCAGTGCGGACTCGCGCGTGGCCGTGGCGCGGCCGAACGCGAAGGCGCTGGCCCTCAGCGGGCCGTCGGTCCCCCGCACGACCGTGCATCCGGTCGCGCCATCCTGGTTCGTCGCATGGCCGACGGAAATGCCGAACCCGGCCGCCGCGATCGCGGCATCGCGCGTGGAGGCGCGGCGCTCGGTCACGACCCGCTGGGCGAGGCCGGCGGCTGCTTCGCCTGGCACGCCGTGCACAGCACGACGCCCTTGATGTTGCACAACTGGCAGATGAAGGTCCCGCAGCCTTGGCACGGGTACCCTTCGGACGCGCGCTCCTCTCGCCCGCATGCCCGGCACTGCATCGCGTCGGTCACCGTTCCCTCCCTGTCAGCGCGGCTTCTCCGCGAGCTGGTAGTCGCGGATCTTCTTGATGAGCGTCGCGCGCGAAATGCCGAGTTCCCGCGCGGCGTGCGTGCGGTTGTGGTTGTGCGCCTTGAGCGTGCGGTCGATGTGTGCCTTTTCCACGTCGGCGAGCGACTTCGGCTCGTGATGTGAGACCTCGGCGCCGCTCGCGCCTTGCACCTCACGCGGCAGGTGCGACAGCTCGATCCGGTCCTGCCCGCGGCCCAGCAGCATGGCCCGCTCGAGCACATTCCGGAGTTCACGGATGTTGCCGGCCCAGCCGTACCGGAGGATGGCATCGAGCGCCTCGTTCGAGAGCGCCGTCGGCGCGCCGGGCAGCCCGGCCGCGAGCACATCCATCAGGTACGCGGTGAGTTCCACGACGTCCTCGCGTGCGCGGTCGCGCAGCGGCGGCAGCGCAATGGGCATGACGCTGAGTCGATAGAACAGGTCCTCGCGGAACTCGCCGGCCGCGACCTCGGCCTCGAGGTCCTTGCTCGTCGCGGCGATCACGCGCACGTCAGGGGTGATCTCGCTTGCGCCACCGTGACGGCGGAAGCCCTTGCCTTCCAGCACCCGCAGCAGCTTGGGTTGGAGGTGCGGCGCGAGGTCGCCGATCTCGTCGAGGAACACCGTGCCCCCATCCGCGATCTCGAATACCCCCTTTCGCGTCGGGCCCGTCGCGCCATCCGCCGACGCCTCGACGCCGAACAGCTCGGAGTCCAGCGACTCGGCCGTCAGCGACGCGCAGTTCACCTCGACGAACGGGTGCGCAGAACGTGGGCCCTGCGCGTGGATGAGTTCGGCAACCCGGCCCTTCCCGGCCCCGCGCGGCCCGACAATCAGCGCCGTCGTCCGGTCGCTCCCCGACAGCACCGCGATCTGTGCGGCCACCTCCCGCATGGCTGGCGACGACCCAAACACCGCCCCTCCGGCCGCACCACGCCGGTCGGCGAGGTAGCGGTTCATCCGGCGCAACTGGGCTTTCTCGAGGGCGCGCTTTGCCGCGGCGGCAAGGTGGCTCAGGTCGACCGGTTTGGTGAGGAAGTTCTCGGCGCCCTTGTGCAGGGCCTCGACCGCCATCGCGACGTCGCCGTATGCGGTCACCATGATCACTACCGGCTCGTCCGACCGGATCCGCGCGAGCACGTCGAAGCCGGTCATGTCGGGCAGGCGCACGTCGAGCAGCACCAGATCGGGCCGGAGCCGCTCGTAGAGCTCGATGCCCGAGGCGCCCGTGTGCGCCTCGTGGACCACATGGGCGCCATCGTGACGGAAGAACATCGCGAACGCCGTGGCGATCGCGATTTCGTCGTCGATGATGAGGATGCTTGCCATGGGTCAGCGGCCCGGTGCGGGCGTGCGGGCGTCGCGAATTGGAAGGTGAACCGAGAACGTGGCGCCCCCGCCGGGGGGTGACGCGGCTTGGATGACCCCCCCGTGCTCCCGAACGATGCCGAAGCTGATCGAGAGCCCGAGACCGGTGCCGATACCCCTGGGCTTGGTCGTGTAGAACGGATTGAAGATGTGCGGGAGATGCTCCGGCGCAATCCCGGCACCCGTGTCGCGGACCGAAACGACGATTTCGCGATCCCGGCACTCGCTCACCACCTCAATCCGTCGCTCGTCGCCATTGTGGGCCACCACGGACTGCTCTGCGTTGGACAGGAGATTGATGAATACTTGCTGGAGCTGGAACGGGTCGGCCCAGACCGGCGGGAGGGTCCCCGCGAGTGTGACCGACAACTGCACCTCCTGCATGCGGAGCGGGTAGCGCCGCAGGTCGAGGGTGTCGAGGATCACCTGATTGATGTCGGTCGGAATGCGTTCCGTCGGGTTCTGCCGGACGAACGTGAGCAACTTGGCCACGATCCGTGCCGCTCGGCGCGCCTCGTTGACGATGGTGTCGACTGCCCGGCGGGCGTCGGTGTCGCCGTCGAGGTCGGCCTGGAGCAGCTGGGCGTGGGCCAAAATGCCGGTGAGCGGCGAGTTGACCTCGTGGGCCACGCCGCCGACGAGTTCGCCGAGTGCCGCGAGCTTGTCCTGGCGCGCCGCCCGTTCCAGGATGGCCCGCTCCTCGGTCATGTCGCGGACGATCGCGAGCGCACCAGTGACCCGGTCGTGCTCGACCAGCGGTGTCAGGCTGACGCTGACCACCGACGCAACGCCGTGCCGGTCGACGTAGCGCACTTCACCGCGCTGACGCGCCCCCGCCACGGCGGCCGCGAACATCGTCCACGCGGCGCCGCGCTCGGATTCCGGCACGAGGTCCGCGAAGTGGAGGTTGGCAATCCGGGCACGCGTCACGCGCACGATGCGCCGGAAGGCGCGGTTGGCCGACGTGATCCGCCCTTCTTCGTCGAGCGCGCAGATGCCGTCCTGCGCCGACTCGACCAGCCGCGCATATCGTGCCTCCGCCCGCTCGAGCGCGGCCGCCTGTGCGCGGGCATCGGTGACGTCGCGCGCGATGCCGAGCACGCCAGCGGCAACTCCCTGCGCCGGTCCCAGCGGACTGAACGAGAACGACATCAGCCGCGTGGTGCCATCGGCCCTCGGCACGTGGCTTTCGAACTGTGCGGCCCGGCCGCCCGTGGCGATGGCGAACGCGCCGGCCACCGTCGCGGCGTCGGCGGGCTCAACCAGTGCGCCGAGCCGGCGTCCGAGGATCGCATCACGCGGCATCCCGCACGTTCCCTCGCACGCCTGGTTCGCTGACGTGATCACGCCGGCAGCATCGAGCGTGAAGATCGCGTCCGACGCCGATTCGAACAGGCTCCGGTATCGCGAGTCGGCGGCGGCCATCGCCGCGCGCGCGCGCGCCTCCGCCGTTGCGTCCCGCAGCGAGGCGACGATCCCGGTCACGTGCGCGGCGCCGCGGACGGGCGCGAGACTGACTGAAACGATGCGGCGTTCACCTCCGGGTCGAACGATCTCGGTGTCGACGTGGCCGCCGTGTCCGGCGAGCGCCTGCAGTGCCGCGTCGTCAACGGCCGCGCGCGCCTCCTCCGGGACGAGGCTGGCAAGCCGAAAGCCGCCGGCGGCGACGTCGCGCCCGAAAAGCACGAGCGCCGAGTTGTTCGCGAAGGTGATCATCCCGCTGGCGTCGGTGATCAGGATCGCGTCGGAGGTGGATTCGACGACCAGCCGGTACCGCTCCGTCATGGCGAGGAACGACGTGACATCGTCGACGGTCACGACCGCGCCACCCTGCGGATGCGGCGACGCGACCACCTCGAACACCCGGTCGCCGTTGCGGGGGCGCATCGTGCCCCGCCCCACTGCGCGGTTGAGGATCGCCGTCCCGATGGGTTCGTCGGCTGACGGGTTCCGGGCCACGCCGAGGATCAGCTCGTAGAGCGACTGCCCGTGCAGGTCCGCCGTGTCGCCGCTGCCCGTCAGGGCGCCCAGCCGCGCGTTGTGACGGACGATGAATCCGTCTGCATCCACCACCGCCATTCCGCTCGCGATCGCGTCGAATGCCGACCGGAGCTCGCGCGTGGCCGCGTGCGCTTCCTCGAACAGCCGCACCTTCACCACGGCCACGGCGAGCTGGGACGCAAGGCGTTCCAGCACGCGGACATCGTCGGGTCCGAAGTCGGTGGCGCGATTGACGACGCTCAGGACGCCGATCGGTCCGTCAGGGGTCCGCATCGGCACCGAGGCAAACTTCCGCACGGCGGCAACCTGGCGGATCCGCGGGTTCGCGCTGACGGCGTCCGTGATCTCGTTCACCACGAGGGCGCGGTCCTCCAGCATCGCACGACCGGTCGCGGTGTCGGCAACGGGCGTGTAGATGCCTTGCGACGGCGCGCTGCAACCGAAGGCCGCGACGATGTGCAGGTATTCCCCACGGACAAGCGCGATGTCGGCACCCTCGGCACCGAGGATCGCGGACGAGTGACGCAGCCCCAGGTGCAGCACTTCGCCCAGGCGATGGGACGATCCGAGCGCCCGCGCAAGTTCGGCGAGTGCCTCGCTTTGCCGTCGGTCGCGGACGCTCTCGGCCACCACGGCCGCGGTGCCCAGCGCCGCGGCGGCCGTGGCCGCGAGCGTCGCCAGCATTCCGGCAAGATCGAATTGCTCCGCGCGCGTCACGCCATACACGGCGAGGACGCTCTCCGCGCGGTGTCCGGTGCGCACCGGAAGCGCCACCGTGCCCGTGGCGGCGTCGCGGTGCATGCGCCCGGTTCGGACCGCCGCCCCGATCGCCTCGGTCACGGAATCCGGCGCCGCCGACGTCGTGAACTCTCCCGCGCGCCAGTGCGCGGCCACGTGGGTGATGCCGTCGGTGGCCCCGACGACCACGGCGCCGGCGGCGCCCAGGAGGCGCGTTGCGTGTCGCGCAAGTTCGCGTTCGATCGCGTCGCGTTCCAAGACGCGCGCGATCGACACGCTCGCCTCCTGAAGCAGCTCGAGCGCTTCACCGTAGCGCTCGGCGGCGTCCAGCTGGCCGCGCCGATCCGCCTCGAGGCATTCCACGATCGCCCGGTGCTCAGGCGGCAGTTCGCGCAGCAGCTCGTCGATCCGGCTGCCGCCCGCGACCGTCTGCCCGGATGGCTCGTTCGGCGTGGTCATTCGTGTACGGTCAGAACCGCCACAGGCGGAACAGGTCGAATCCGACCTGCCGCGGTGTCGGGGCAAAGCCGCGCGCACTCGCATCGTCGCGGCAGAACACGGCGCTGGTCGGCGGCTCGAGGCCCGCCGACACGGTGAGGTCGGCGGCGACCCGATAGTCGAGTTTCACGCCAAAGGCGTCGGCGAGTTGTGTGGGCCCGGCAGACGAATTGCCCGTGTCGACCAGTCGCCCCACCTGGCACAGACCGGCGTCAAGGCGCACGAACAGGTTGTCCGTCAGCTGCTTGGCGCAGTTGAAGCGCGTGCCCTGAAGAATCCGGCCGCTCACCGAACGAAGCGCGCCCTGGTAGGCGTCGAGGCCGGTGGTGACCAGCTGCGCGTCGTCGCACAGGCCAACCGGAACCTTGGCGCCAAGGAAACTCCCCGCGCTCGAGAGCACGAGTCGCGCCGCCGTGGATGCCCCGTAGTCGCTGCCTCGCCCGCTGATCTCGCTGCTCGGTCCCCCCGTGGTCAGGTAGCTGATGAGATCGGCCCGGGTGACACGGACGGAGTCGGGCGTCGAGAGCTCGGCCGTCGGTGACAGGCGCGTTCCGCCGATATGCACCTGCACCCGCACGTCGGGCCGCGCCCCTTGCTGGCTGACCTGGCGCACGACGTACGTGGCGTTGACGTTCAGCGCCGCATTCAGGTCGGCGTCGCCGAAGAACCGGACGTCGCCATTGTCCACGGTGAACGTCCGCTGCACGGGACCAAAGTTGAGGCGGTACGTGCCCCTGACGGTCTGCAGCGCGCCGTCCAGCGCGAGCTGCGAGCGGCCCGCGTTCGGTCCGGTCGCCAGCCGCGTGCGTGTCACGGCCACCGAACCGCCAAGGTTGATGTTCGCCTCTTCCGAGCGGAGCCAGACGTCGGGACCCATCCGAATCTGCACGTTGCGGAGCGCGAGGTTGTTCATGAACACGGTGTCGACGCCGGTGGCGATCGGACGTTCGGTGAATGCGGTCGTGTCGACCACCCTGTATTGGTTGGGGTCGTCGAGCGAGATGAGCTGCTTGCGGTACAGCTCGGGCAACCGGATCTCGCCTCGGTCAACGGTGAACCCGCCCGTGAGCGACGACCCGCTGCGCCTGCCGGCGAGCTGCAGGGCGCCCGTGAGGTCGAGGTCGGCGACCCGGGGGTCGTTGAGTACGTTGAACCGCTGCGCGTCGAGTCGAAGCGCAAACGCGGGATCGGCGGCGTCGCGAATGCTGATCGCGCCGGCAATGGACGCCGTCCGCGCGCGATCGGCGCCGGTACGCGCCGCGAGTCGGCGAATGACGATGCTGTCGCCCAGGAACCCGATATTGGCCTCGACGCCGTCAACGCGGACATTCCCCATCGGCGCGAAATTCAGCGACCCGCCGGTGATCGCGAGCGAGCCCGTGAGATGCGGCTTCCGCCACGTGCCGCCGATGTCGATGTCCACGGCGAGACCCCCGCGGGCCCCGCTCACCGAGGGGAAGAACGACTCGAGCAGCCCCAGCCCGGCGCTGTCGGTCCGCACGTGCCCGGTCATGGGCTCGTCGAGGAGCCGGGAGCCAACCGGTTCGAAGGCGAGGTCGAGCGGCAGCGACGCGTCCGCGTGGAGCGCCTGCACGCCGCTCCGGGTGAGCGTCAGTGCCGCCGTGAGTCGCCGGTCGGCGTATCGGCCGTCGGCGTCGACACGGTCGAGCGGGAATCCGGCGACCGTCGCGCCGGCAAGCGATCCCGTGAAGAACAGGTCCGGCCGGTCGCGGGTGCCGCGCAGGTCGCCGCGCAGCGACACCAGCCCCGCCATCGGCTCGCGGGTCTGGAAGATCTCGCCGAAATCGGCCAGCGGCACCGCGTCGGCGCGCATCGCGACCGCGATGGTATCCGACGAACTCGTCCGTCCGGCGGCGTTGATGCGCCCGCCTCGCGCTCCCGAGAGCACGAGCGTGTCGAGGCCGAACCCTCCGGCGGCCATCGCGATCGTCGTCGGCCGGCCAAGGGTCCATTCGTTCGCCGCCGTGTGCGCCGAGAGCGAGTCCATGCGCACGATCGTCGTATCGCCGCGGCGTCGCACGTCGGCCACGGCTCGAATTGCCGTGCCGGTTGGCGCCGATACCTGACCGACGACGCGTGCCTGCCAGCCGCCGAGGAGGTTGGCGCGCACGTCCGCGGCATCCACGGCGATCGATCCCGACCGCACGCCGTCCAGCCGGACCGTGAGGCTCCCCGTCGCGGAGTCGGGCAGCGACGACAGGGCAACGGATCCGCGGATCTCGCGCGCGCCGGTCGTGCGCATCAGCAGCTCCGTGCCATCCACCGCGGCGTCGAGCGCAAAACGCGTCACGGCGCCCGTCAGCACGCCGGTGGCGCGCAGCGTGCCGCGCAGGGAATCCGAAGCGCCCGGACTGCGCGCGAGGTAGCGCCGCAAACCGCCGAGTGAATCGGCCGCGAACTGGAACCTGAGCGTGTCCGTCGCCGACGCAACGAGCCCGAGGGCGCCCCGGGCGAGCAGCGACCCCGCGGCCGTTTCGAGGCCCAGGGTATCGACGTACACGAGCCCGCCGCCGAACCGGAGCGACGCCCGGCCGCCGAACACCCGCACGCTGTCGACGAACGAACGGTCGGCATTGATCTGCGCCGTCCCCGCGAGATTGGCCAGCGAGTCACCGGAGATGTCGATCGCGAACCGGCCGTCGAACGTCGATTCCGGCGCGCGATCGAACGGCAGTGCGCGACGGAAGTCGAACGATGTGAGCGTCCCGCGCCCGATGGCCCGGTAGCCGGGCTCGAACGCATCCACCTGTCCGTCGAACTGCAACCGCCCGCCGTCGCCGACGAGGTCGGTGGAGACGGCAAGGTCCGCAACGGTGCCCTGCACGCGGAGCGGTCCGCGATACTCACCCCGCACGGGGACGAGTGGGTACGACCGGGCGATGGTGCTGAACGACAAGGGAAGAGCCGCCGCCGTGAGGTCGAACGCGACGAACTCGTCCCCGAGCGTCACGCGACCGCCGCCGTGAAACCGCGACACCGGGAAGTCGGCGCCGTCGCGATGCGTGATGTCGGCGTCGCTGACGCGCACATCCGTCCAGATCGAGTCGAGCGTGGCTGTTCCGCCGACGAGCCCGTTCAGGCGCGGGAAGAGCGGGTTCAGGAACTGGCCCGTGCGCAGGTCGAAATGGTCGACGTTCAGGCGGAACCCGCGGAACACGGCATTGCCCGGATCGAGAATGTCGAGTTCGCCCGAACCGGTGCCCCGCGCAGTGGCGCCGGGCACGTTGGCGTCCGCAAACGCGAGGTCGACGTGCTCGACCGTGAAGCGATTCACCGGCCCGCCCGACGCTCGCACCGTACCGGTGACGGTGCCGCGCCAGGGGTACGGGAACGGCTGCGTGTTGAACGCCTCGAACAGCACGAAGTCGGCCGGCTCGAGCGACAGGTTCACGCCCCGTACCTCGAGCACCGGCCCGCCGACGCCAAAGGTCATCGTTCCGCGGAGCCGCGACGCGCGGCTCCGCATGTCCATGTCCGTGATGACGTAGTCGATGATGTCGGGATTGGCGCGCGACTTGACGTGCAGCTTCATCGAGCCGTGGCCGACGGCGGGAATGGATGGCGAGATCCATCGGATGTCGCGGAGCGACGTCGAGTCACTCGTCAGTCGCAGGTCCCAGACGAGGTCGCCGGTGGGCCACTCCGCCTTCCCGCGCACGGTGCCGACCGAACCCGGCAGCGTGAAATGGTCGGAGTCCAGCCAGATCGTGTCGCCGCGCCAGAGGGCCTCGCCACGGAGCTCGCGAATCGCGAACGGCGGATAGGTCTCGTTCACGTCGAGCCTGGTGATCTGGAAGTGGCGACCCGTGCTGTCGGGGTGCCGGAAGCGGAATCGCGACAGCTGGGCGTTGATGTCCTTCCAGCGCCACGTGCGCTGGAACCCGCGTCGCCCGCCGTATGCGACCCGCCGGATGTCGTTCGTGGTGTCGGCAAGGTTGAACGCGATGGCGCTGTCGCGACGCGCACCGCTCAGCGAGTCGTCGGGAGTCCACGGCTTGACGAGGCGGATTTCCCCGTTCCGGACCGTGACGTCACGGAAGATGATGAGCGAGCCGAATGCGCTCCGCGGACGCAGCACCTTGCGCGAGGGGCCGTCGTCGGACGGGAAGAGGCGCCGGAAGTTCCACACCTCGTCGAGCTGCTTGCGGAACACCAGCATCGGGTTCGTCGCCTCGACCGACCGGAACACGAACCGCCCGTCGGCGAGGTCGCGCGGATCGTAACGCAGCGTGACCGGCCCCGACGCCACGTACACCGAGTCCTCGCGGTCGCGCAGTTCCAGCGAGTCGATCGTGAGGTCGGTGAGGAAACTTCCTGAGAGGCGGCCGACGTGGAGCCGGCCACGCAGGCCGCGGTTCAGTTCGCGTGACACCTGCGCGCGGATCCATTCGCGGCCGCCGTCGCTCTGTGTCGCGGCGACCAGCCCGCCGACGACCCCGGCTCCGATGATGACCATCGCGAGCGCGCTCACGATCACCAGAAGCTGCCGGCGTCCCATGCTAGAACGCCTGCCCGATCGAGATGCTCGGCGTGAGCCGACGAACGAACCCGGCGCTGCGGGACGGCACGAAGGTGCCTGGGCACTGGCCAGCGGCCTGGGTGGCACTGCCCGCTGCGTCGGTGGAGACGCGGAGCGTATTGCCGGGACTCACGCACAAGAGTGCGCCGCCCACCGCGATCGGGGTGTCGTAGTACGCCGCACCGGCCGGCCGCTCATAGGGATTGTACGCGAGGTCGAGGCGGACGAACCCAAAGAGCGTGCGCACGCGGACGCCCGCCCCGGGGGTCCAGCGCAATGCGCTGAATCCGAGCGTCGTCCCCGGCGCCCCGCGGTTCCACACCTGCCCGGCATCGGCGAAGGCCGTCCACTGGATCACGTCGGGCAGCACTGGACTGCGGAATCGTGCCTCGAAGTTCGCCACGATGAGCGCGTTGCCCCCCGTCGGCACCGTGCGCTCGCCGGGCGCGTTGAGGGGCACGCGAAAGAACACGGTGTCCGCGGGGTTTGCCGGGCTGCCGCCCGCGGTTCCGTCGGCGCGCACGGTGTCGTACGCGGCCGCGATATACACGGCGGGCCCGAGCTCGTTCTGCGAAAAGCCGCGCACCGTGGTCGGCCCGCCGGCAAAGAGCCGTTCGTGCGGCGGCACGTAGAGGGCGTCGTTCCCGAACGAGAATCCGGGGCCGACGACGGCGCCAAGGCGAATCCGGGCCGCGAGGACGATGTCGTCGTTGAGGGGGCGGTACACCGCACCATCGAGCAGCATCTTGTTGAAGCGCAGCGACGGATCGCTTCCGGTGTACGCCCCGGCCGTCCGGAATTCCGCGCGCAGCGAACTGCCGCGCCGCGGATCCACCAGGTTGTCACCGGCCTCCCGAGCGAACGCGATGCTGGCGACGGCGAGCCGCTGGGCGCGCCGGAACGAGTTCCGGTCGGCTTCCTCGCAGGCGTTGAACACGGCGCACAGCAGTGCGGGCTGCGCCTCGGTCTTGCCGAACTCCACGGAGTACCCGAGCGCCTCCGACCGCCGGTCGCGCGTGCGCGCGAGTGCCACGCTGCTGCCGATCGGCGTGGTGCGAAGGAACGACTTGTATTCCGAGCGCCGCTCACTGTACACCGTGACCGATGGAGCGAAGTCGCGAAACACGGCGCTTCGGCTCGCCGACGCACCGACGTAGTAGTTCAGGTCACGGCTGTAGGGATCGGACTTGGCCTGCGGGCACAGCGCGGCAGCGCCCGTGAACGGCTCCCCGATGCCGATCTTCGACACGCGCGCTCGCACGTCGAGCCGCGCCGCGCCGCCCAGGAAGTTGTACTGCGTCAGGTCGCCGGTGGCGCGAAAGCAGTCCAGCGTGCCGTAACCCGCAGCGACCCTGGCCACGCGCATGTAGCCCTCGACGAGGTCGAGCGTCACGCCCAGCCGGGCCGAGTCGCCATTCGTGGCGGTGCTGTCGGTGCGCACGGCAACCTGATCGTATGCCTCGGTCTGGTACAGCGAGCGCTTCGCCCGCTCCAGCCGCTCCTCGCTGTACACGTCGCCGTCGGCGATCCCCGCCACGCGCAGCACCGGCCCGTCGTTGAGCCCGCGCTTGGCCCCTTCGCGCGGCGTGACCACGACCCGCACGGGACCAAGCCGGAC
>CAZLAU010000013.1:0-5321 GCA_964557615.1 uncultured Gemmatimonas sp. | reverse complement strand
GAACGTGACCTCCACCTTGCCGTCGCCCGCCGGTGCGACCGTGGTATCGACCGTTGCCGCGACATACCCGTGGTTGCGGTAGAACAGCCGCAGCCGGACGGCGTCGAGCGCAAACTCCTGCCGGTCGAGGCATCGGCGGGTGCCGAACACGCTCAGGAATCGCCGCGCCCAGGACGATGGCGCGGTCGCGATACCGCTGGCGAGTGTCGCATCCGAGAACGCGGTGTTGCCCTCGAAGCGGAGCGCCACGACCTCAGGTCCGCGCGCGTCGCAGGAGCCCTGGGCTGCGGCGCGGGCCATCGGAGCCGCAAGCGCGGCTGCCGCAGCGGCGACCCGGAGCCAGCGACTCAATCGTCCTTCTGGCCGAAGATCGCGAGGTTGGACGAGTGCCCCGGATTCACCTTCCGGTCGGGATAGATCCAGTGCACCGCCTGGTTCACCGCCGTGCACGCCTCGGCGAACCCGGTCGCGATGAGCTTCAGCTTGCCCGGGTACGTCGTGATGTCGCCGGCCGCCCACACGCCGGCGCGGCCGGTGTGCATCTCGGAGTTCACGACGATCTCGTCGTTCGTCACCGTCAGCCCCCAGCCGCCGAGCGGCCCGATGTCGCTGACGAATCCGAGCATCGCGAGCACGGCGTCGGCACGCACGCGTCGCGTGGACTTTGCCTTGATGTCCTTGAGCTCGACCTCGGTCATCGCGCCGTTCGCCGCGATCACGTCGGCCAGTTCGTGGAAGGTGAGGACGGCCGCCCGCCCGGCGACGACCTTGGCCTCGACCGAGGCGACTGTCGCGGCGTGGGCACGGAACCGGTCGCTGCGGTGAACCAGCGTGAGCGATGCGGTGCGCAGCGCGAGCTGGTCGGCCCAGTCGAACGCCGAGTCGCCGCCGCCGATGATCACGACGTGCTTGCCGTCGAACGCCGCGGGATCGCCAACCTGGTAGGCGATGCCGCGCCCTTCCCACGGGGCGGCGCACGGCTGGGGGAGCCGGCGCGGCTCGAACGCGCCGATGCCGGCTGCGACGATCACGCTGCGCGTCGGGAACCGGTCGGTCGCCGTGACCAGCTCGAAGTGGCCGTCCTTCTCCTCGAGCGCGAGCACGTTCTGCCCCCCGTGGAACGTGCCGCCGAACTGGGTGCCCTGCTCGACGAGAGCCCGCACCAGATCCTTCGCAAGTATCTTCGGAAAACCGCCGACGTCGAAGATGAACTTCTCGGGGTACAGCGCGGTCAGCTGGCCGCCCGGGTCGGGCAGGGCGTCTACGATGCGGGCCGTCGCCTTGCGCATGCCGGCATAGAACAGCCCGAACAGGCCGGTCGGCCCTCCGCCAATGATCGTGATGTCGCGCAACTCGTGCACCATCCCGCCAAATTCGCCATCGTGAAGTGCTGCGGCAACCGTTAAAGTCAAAAAGGCTCCCCAACACCAACCGGACCCCATGAGCGACGGAACGCGAACCCTCGAATACCTCGGAAAGTTCCGCCTCATCCGGCGCATCGCGCGCGGCGGGATGGCGACCGTGTACGAGGCCGAGCAGGTCGGCGACCGCGGCTTCACCAAGCGGATCGCGCTCAAGGTCATCCACGAGAAGTTCGCCCGCGAACCCGAGTGGCTTCAGCTCTTCATCGACGAGGCGAAGCTGTCGGCGAACCTCGTGCACGGGAACATCGTCCAGATCTTCCAGTTCGAGGAGGTCGGCGGCGAGTTCTTCATGGCGATGGAGTACATCCGGGGCGTCACGGTGCGCGCCTTGATCGACCGCCACCGTGCCCTCGACGAGCCAATACCGGCGTCGGTGGCTGCCTACATCGTCAGCCGCGTGTGCCGCGCCCTCGACTTCGCCCACAACTTCGTGGACGACCTCGGCAAGCGGCTCTACATCGTGCACCGCGACGTCTCGCCCGGCAACATCCTGCTCACGTGGGACGGCCAGGTGAAGCTCGGCGACTTCGGCATCGCGAAGGCGCGGACGATGCACGACCCGGCCGAGGCCAACCAGCTGACGATCGGCAAGAAGCACTACATGAGTCCGGAGCAGGTGCTGGGGATGAAGGTGGACTGGCGGACGGACGTCTTCTCGACGGCCGTCGTGCTGTTCGAGCTGCTCGCGCGGGAGCAGCTGTTCCGCGAGCTCGAGACCGAGGCGGCGATGGACGAAGTCACGATTGCGCCGACGCCGAACATCACCCGCCTCCTCCCCGACGTGGATCCCGGACTCGCCGGCCTCATCACGCTCGCCATCTCGAAGGACCCGATGCTGCGCCCCAACGCCGCGATGTTCGGCATCACGCTCGACCAGTGGTGCGTGAAGCAGAAGGCGATCGGGTCGCCCGAGCGGCTGCAGGCGCACCTGGCCCGCCTCTTCCCGACGACGTACAGCCCGCCGGTCGAGGCCCGACCCGATCACGCGCGCGCCGGCAACGGCTGAGCCGGTCGCCGTGCCGTACCTTTCGGCACGCGACCACAACCCCGCGAACGCATGGCACCCAAGATCTACACGAAAACCGGTGACGATGGACGCACCGCCCTCTTCGGCGGCGGTCGCGTCGGCAAGGACAACCGGCGCGTCGAGGCGTATGGTGACGTCGACGAGCTGAACGCCGTGATCGGCGCCGCGCGCTCGGTGGACATGATGCCGCGCATCGACGAAGTCCTCGCGCCAATCCAGCGCGACCTCTTTGCCATCGGCGCGCTGCTCGCAACGCCGCATCCCGAGGAGCACCGCAAGCAGCTGGAGAAGGCGCGGATCGGCGACAAACGCATCGCGCAGCTGGAGCAGGCGATTGACGACGGCGAAGAGGAGCTCGAACCCCTCAAAGCGTTCATCATGCCTGGCGGCACGCCGAAAGCGGCCGCGCTTCACGTCGCCCGCACGGTGTGCCGTCGCGCGGAACGTGCGGTCGTGCGCCTGCGCAACGACGAGGAGGTGCCGCCGATTGTCGTGGTGTACCTCAACCGGCTCTCCGACCTCCTGTTCGTGCTGGCCCGCGTGGCCAACCGGCGCGCCGGCGCGGGAGAAGTCACCTGGTAGGCCGCGCTGCGGAGCGGCACCCGATTGCCATCGCGCTCCACGGGTCGCGCATCGTCGTCGGGCCGCGCCTCAACGTGGACGGACCGGCCTTCATCCGCGATGCGGTCGGATCGCGACGCACGGTCGTCATCAGCGACTCGAACGTTGCGCCGTTGTACGCGTCCCCACTTGCCGGCGCGCTTGGCGCAGCCCCCGCCGATGTGCTGACGGTCCCCGCCGGCGAGGCCAGCAAGTCGCGCGCCGAGTGGGCGCGCCTCACCGATGCGATGCTGGCGAACGGCGTCGGTCGTGACGCCGCGATCGTCGCGGTCGGCGGCGGAGTGGTCGGCGACCTCGCAGGATTCGTCGCGGCCACCTACATGCGAGGCATCCCGGTCGTGCAGGTGCCGACGACGCTGCTGGCGATGATCGACGCGTCGGTCGGAGGCAAGACGGGGGTGGACACACCGGCCGGCAAGAACCTCGTGGGAGCGTTCCACCAGCCGGCGCTCGTGCTGGCCGACCCGACAGTGCTCGGCACACTTCCCGCTGCGCAGCTCCGCAACGGACTCGCCGAGGCACTCAAGCACGCCTGCATATCATCGACCTCGGAGTTCGAGTGGCTGCTCGCCAACGCACAGGCGCTGACAAACCCGGCTGACGCCGGCTCGGACGCGTTCGTCGAACTCGTCGCGCGACACCTGCAGATCAAGGCCGGCGTGGTGAGCCGTGACGAACGCGAAGGCGGCGTGCGCAAGACGCTCAACTTCGGGCACACCATCGGCCACGCGATCGAGGCGGCCGGTGACTACTCGATGCTGCATGGTGAGTGTGTCGGCATCGGCATGCGCGCCGAGGCGATGATCGCGGTACGGCTCGGGATCGCGTCGCCCGAACTCGTCGTTCGCATCGCGGGCGCGCTCGCCACCATCGGCCTGCCACCACGCCCCGCCCGCCCGCTCACCCCGGATCGCGTGCTTGCCGCAACCCGATCGGACAAGAAGGCTCGTGAAGGCGCCGTCGAGTACGCGTTGATCCGCGACATCGGCGTGCCGGCCGCTGCGGATTCCGGTTACGGAACGCGGGTGGACGACCGGATCGTTCTCGAATCACTCTCGGAGTGCTTCGCGGCCTGAGCGACTGGTAAGATTTGTGACATTGCCGCAACGTCAATGATCACAGCAACTTAGACATCCGCGCGAGGCCCGCGCCGGGCGTGGCACGGCGCTTGGGTGTTGACCATATCCGGACCCGCGGATAACGTGCGCGTCCCTGCCGACGACCTGCCGGCAGCGAAGTTGCCTGTTCGCCGCGTTCGCCCGTACAACCCAACGCCTTGCCGGGGTGTGTATGCAGCCTGCGATTGAGTCGAGGAGCAAATCGTTCTTCCGTTCGTCACCCTCGACAGCGTTCGACCAGTACCTGCAGGACATCCAGAAGCTTCCGCTCATCAAGGACCCGGCCGAGGAGAAACGGCTCGCGCGACTCGCGCAGAAGGGCGATGAGCAGGCCGCCGAGCGACTGGTCACGGCGAACCTCAGATTCGTCATCTCATACGTCAAGAAGTATCAGGGCCACGGACTCGACCTCAGCGAACTCGTCGCGATCGGCAATGAGGGCCTGCTCAAGGCGGTCCGGAAATTCGATCCCGATCAGGGCGTGAAGTTCATCTCCTACGCCGTGTGGTGGGTGCGACAGGCGGTGCTCAAGGCGCTGGCCGAGCAGACGCGGTCCGTGCGCATCCCGCTCAACCAGAACTCACAACTGATCCGGTTGTCGCGCGCCGAAACGATTCTCGGCCAGGTTCTCAAGCGGGACCCGACCGACCACGAACTCGGCCGGCTCCTCGAGGAGACCCCGGAGCAGGTCCGCGCGTCCAAGCAGATGTCGGCCACCGAGCTTTCGCTCGACGCGCCAGTGGATCGGAGCGACCGCGAAGCGTGCACGCTCGGCGAACGGTTCTCGGGCGCCGACGGCGTCGAGATCGAGGAAGTCACCGACGTGAAGCTGATGCGCGAGACGATCGACAAGGTGTTCCAGCGCCACCTGACGCCGCGCGAACGGAAGATCCTGAACCTGTACTACGGGCTCGACGAAGGCGCCGAGGCGATGACGCTCGAGAAGATCGGTGCGCTGATGGGCGTCACGCGCGAACGCATCCGCCAGATCCGCGAGCGGGCCTTCGAGAAGCTCCGTGAAGCGCCCGAAGGCCGATCGCTCGCCGGTTTCTGGGCGATCTCCTGATTCCCCACCCAACCCGCCGGCCGCCCCCGGAAGGCGCCGCGTGAGTTGAACCGGAGGGTCGAGCG
>CAZLAU010000012.1:27666-35869 GCA_964557615.1 uncultured Gemmatimonas sp. | reverse complement strand
AGCACAACGAGGACTGCTTCATCGTCGCCGACCTGACGACGATGAACGCCACGCTGCAGCCCGAGGTGCGCGAGCACCGGCCGGGTGAGCGGGGCTCGCTCTTCATGGTGGCGGACGGAATGGGCGGCGCCGCTGCGGGCGAGATCGCCAGCGCGATGGCGACGGAAGTCGTGCTCGCCGAGCTCGACCAGCGCTGGCGGCACGCGGCCGACACGAGCCCGGAGACGTTTGCCCGGGCGCTCAAGGCCGCGACCGAAACGGCCAACGCGAAGATCCACCGCTATGCGTCGGAACACCCCGAGAATCGGGGCATGGGCACCACGGCAACGATCGCCGGCATCCTGGGCGACACGCTGTACCTCGCGCAGGTGGGTGACAGTCGCGGCTATCTCGTGCGTGAAGGCGAGGCGCGCCAGATCACGAAGGACCAGTCGCTGATGCAGAAGCTCATCGAGGCGGGTGAGATGACCGCCGAGGAAGCCGAGGTCAGCGAGCGTCGCAACATCATCCTGCAGGCGCTCGGCCCCGAGCCGATCGTGAAAGTGGACCTCACCAGCCAGCAGGTTCGGCGCGGCGACACCCTGATTCTCTGCAGCGACGGCATGTCCGGCCAAATGCGCGCGACGGACATCGCCCGCATCGTGGCTGAAGATCGCGACCTGGTGGCGGCGTGCCGCAAGCTGATTGACCTCGCAAACGAGAACGGCGGCCCGGACAACATCACGGTGATCGCCGCGCGGTTTGAGGGCGACGGGCTGCTGCCGCCGTCCGCCGACGAACTGCCCGAGCATCACGCGTACTCGAGCGAACTCGACTCGCGCGCCACGGTTCCGGTGAGCGCCGCGTCGATTGCCCAGTTCGACCACGACACGGCCACGGCGGCGCCGGACGCGATCACGGATGAAGTGCCGGTCGTGTCGCCGCCGTCGGCCGCTGCGCAATCCGCGACACCGTCGAGCGCGACGGCGCCTGCGACTCCTCGCGCCCCGCAGGGTGAAAGCCGGATTCCTGTCGGGCTGCTCCGCCTCGCGTTTGGCTCGGTTGCGCTGGCCCTCGCGATCTACCTGATCCTGATCGCGATTCGAAAGAGCTGATGCGCGTCGAGTTCCGCATCACCAGCGGCTCGCGAGCCGGACAGCGCGAAACATTCGGGAAGGGTGTCGTCACGATCGGGCGGCATCCGTCGAACGATTTCCGGTTCGACCCGGAAAAGGACCCCGATGTCTCGTCGAAGCACGCGGAGCTACACATCGCGGACGACTCGGCGACGATTCGCGACTTGAACAGCACGAACGGCACCTTCGTGAACGGGCAGCGCATTTCGGGCGAGCGGTCCCTCAAGCCTGGTGACCTGATCGCATTCGGGAGCGATGGTCCGCGGGTGACATTCCACCACGAAGGCGACGCGCCGACTCCGGCGACCCGAATGGCGGCGGCGTCGCCGGCGCACGGTCAACCCGCCGTGACCGGCGCCGGGACGGACGCCTCCGCCGGAGCGCCGCGCCGCGACACGACGATGCGGATCGCCGAGGCGGTCGAGGCGCAAACCGGAAAGCTGCGCACGATGATCGGCGGCCTCGCCGGGCTCGTGATCGTCGGCGTTGGCGTTGCGTACTGGGCCGGGAACCGCGGCACCGCCGAAGCCCGTCGTGACGTGGCCGCGCTGTTGCACCAGAACGACTCGCTCGCCCGCCTGTTCGACAACACGGTCACCCAGTTGCAGGGCCGGAGCGCGGGCGTGGACTCGGCGCTCCAGACCGCGCGCCGAGAGAGTGACGAACTGCGTCGCCGGTTGCAGGCGGCCGCGGCCGGTGGCAACGCGGCCGACGTCGCGGCGATCGCGCAGGACCTCGAGGCGAGCGCGGCGCGCCAGCGGGGGCTGATGGGCGCCGCCCAGGCCGACTGGGAAACGGTCAGCGCCCGCAACCAGCCCGCGATGGCGTTCATCGTGGTCCAGGCCGAAGACGGCACCAGCTCGAGCGGTACGGGGTTCAACGTGAGCCCGTCGGGCCTGATCGTCACGAATCGGCACGTCGTCCGTGACTCGAACGGGCGGCCGGCCAAGCTGGTCGTCGTCAAGTTTGAGAACGCGCAGGGCAAGTTCAAGCTCGTGCGCGTGGTGAAGGTGAGCGAAACCGACGAGCTCGCCTGGCTCAAGCTCGACGGCGGCGGGCCCTACCCGACAGTCCAGGGCGTCGCGCGCTCACCGGTGGTGCGCGTCGGCGCACCGGTGGGACTGATCGGATACCCGCTCGGTACCGGCACCGCCGGAATGGGCGGGAACATCGATGACCTGCGCCCGGTGAGCACGCTCACCGTTGGCACGGCCAGCAAGATCCTTGGCGACACGCTGCAGCTCGACGTGTATGCGGCGCAGGGATCGAGCGGGAGCCCCGTGTTCAACACCCAGGGGCTGGTGATTGGCGTGCTGTTCGGCTCACCCACGGAGAGCAACGGACGCATCATCTACGCCGTGCCGTCGTCGAAACTGGTGGCGCAGATGCCCGCCGAAGGCGCGGCTATCGTCCGCTAGAAAAGAGCGCCCGGGCCCCGGCCTCGAGCATGGGCCGTGTGGCGTCCCAGACGCAGAGCACCGCCGCACTTCCGGCAAGCGCCCCGATGTACGCGGCGCCGTCGCGCGGATGGCCACACACGACGATGACCACATCGCGCCCCGCCTCCGTCGCGGCGTTCGCCGCCGCGCAGACGGCGGCGACGTCAGCGCGGCGGGCCGTCTCGGGTGCCATCGGGTCGGCGGCGTGCACGATCGCGAGCGGTGCGCGCTCACCCCGAGTTGGAGCCTGCGATTCGGTGACCGCAATGTGCATGGCCGAGAGCGTCGCCACGAATGGCTTCGCCTCAGTGCCGCCCGGAATCGCCACGACTTCGATCGTGCCGCCCACGCGTGGGCGCGAACCGTAGACATACCGCACAGCGCGGTCGGCGAGCTGCCGGCTCCAGAGTACGTCGTCCATTGACGGTTCGCGGGCCGCGGACGGTCGCGCCCAGCCGGCCCACCGCTCGAGCCGGTCGCGTGCGTCGCGAACGCGCGCGCCGGTGATGGCGCCGCGCGCTGCCGCACGGTCGAGGGCGTCGGCCGTGCCCGAGAGGTCGCTCGGCGCCAGCACCAGGTCGATTCCGGCCGCGATTGCCGCTGCGGCCACTCCGGCTTCGTTGGCTGCCGTGATGCCGGGTTCGCGGTCGAACGGCACCGTACACGCGAGCCCGTCGAAGCCGAGTTCCGCGCGCAGCACGTTCTCGATGATGAGCCGCGAGGTCATCGCGGCGTCGGCGGCGCTGAAGGCGGGCACGGCGACGGGAGCCACCATCACGGAGGCAATGCCGGCATCGATCGCCGCTGCAAACGGCAACAAGTCGTTGGCCCGGACGAACGCCACCGCATCGCGAAGCACAGGCGGTGCGCCCACCGCGCGCCCGAGTCCGGGGAAGTGCTTTGCGCACGCCACCACGGCGTCGGCCTGACACGCATCGACCCATTCGGCGACGACGGCCGCGACGATCGCGGGGTCGGCGCCCGCCGACTGCACACCGCCGGCGTCCCGAGCGCTCGCCGGCTGCACACCGCCCGCGCTCCGAGCGCCCGCCCCATCGAGGTCGCATACGGGCGCCAGCGCCCAGTTCACGCCGACGTTCCGGAGTTCGCGTACCGTGAGTCGCGCCGCGCGGCGCACAACTTCCACGTCGAGCGACGGCTGCGCGCTCCCATCGGGATGCACGACGGCCACGGACGCGAGCGCACCGAGCGGCGGTAGTTGGGTCAGCCCTTCGAACGCGCCGCCTGCCCCCCGCTCCGCGTTGGCGGCCACGAGGATCGGGTGCCGCGACTCGGCGTGCAAGCGCCCGGCAAGCGATGCCACCTCGCCGCCCGGACCGCCCTCGAGGATGAAGCCGCCGACGCCGAGCTCGATCGCGTCGTCAATGAGCCCGTCGAGGTAGCGGAATCCGTGGGCCCGGTCCCAGCGCAGCGCCGGAACGAGCAGGCGTGCAAGGTCGCTCACGCGTCGCCCGATGTTGCGCGCCGGATCACGCCGGAGTGTAGGTGCCAAGCACGCGGCTACCGCGTGCGCCCGTTGCCGTGCGTACGTTGCCGGGACGCCCCTTGAGGTGCAGCCAGCCGAGGAACGCGAAGGCCACTGCCTCTTTGGCGTCGCCGTCGAAGCAGACGTCGTCGAACCGCCGGATCCCGCGCGCCGTGAACGCGCCGTCGGGCGTCACGGCGCCTGACGCAATCGGAATCGCTTCCCGTTCGATCGCCGCGAACAGCGCCGGGTTTCGCGCGCCGCCGCCCGACAGCACGACCTCGGCCACCGGCTCGGGCACGAACGTGTTGTACGCGTGGGCGATGCTGCGCGCGGTGAACGACACCGCGGTGGCGACAATGTCGGCGTCGGTGCACCCTTTTCGCGCGGCACGGCAGCGACCAATGAAGTCGGCGATGTACCGCTCGGTGAACAACTCGCGCCCTGTGCTCTTGGGCGGGTCGGCGGAAAAGAACGGGTGGGCGAGCGACGCGTCCACGACGCTCGCAATGGTGGTGCCGGCGAGGGCCAGCGCGCCGTCGCGGTCGTACGGAAGATCCGGGCGCAGCGCTCGCGTGACGCCGTCAATGATGCACACGCCGGGCCCCGTGTCGAACGCGCGAACGGACGCGAGCATTTCCACGGTGGCATTCGGTGGCACCACGGTGACGTTGCCGATGCCGCCGATGTTCTGCAACGCACGCCAGTGCGTGGGCGCGGAAAAGAGCAGCGCGTCGGCGATCGGCACGAGCGGCGCCCCCTGCCCGCCCGCGGCGACGTCGCGCACGCGGAAATCCGAGATGACCGGCAGCCCCACGCGCTCGGCAATCACGGCCGGCTGGCCGAACTGCCAGGTCGCGTGCGGCGGGTCGTGCCACACGGTGTGTCCGTGGGACGCAATCGCCGCGATGTCGGCGTGAGCGACGCCCGCCTCGGCGATCGCCGCGATGGCCGCGGCCCCCAGCTGGCTGCCGAGCTCGAAGTCGAGTCGCGCGTAGTCGGCCGGCTTCGCACCGGTCATGGCGGTGGCAAGGCGGGAGCGGAACGGCCCATCGTACCCGCGCTGCACGAACGCCAGCAATTCCGGGGTGATCCGACCGTCCGACCCCTCGCGAAAGCGCGCGACGGCCGCGCTGATCCCGTCGAGCGACGTGCCCGACATCAGGCCGACCAGGACGTCGGATTCGGGCCGTGCGGTTCCCGGCCACACGGCGCGCGTCATTTCACCGGTGGCGGAGCGCCCGGAATCACGCGCCGGATGACGCCGCCGGCGGCGTCGAGGCGGCGCACCGCTTCGTCCTTGTCCACGCCGAGCCGCTGCATCACGATCGCGAGCTTCACCGATCCGCCGCTCGCCGCAAGGACGTCGCGAGCGACGTCTCGCGCCACCCCGCAGACCTCCGCCACGATGCGTTCACTGCGATCCTTGAGCTTCACGTTGGTCGCCTGCAGGTCAACCATCAGGTTGCCGTAGGTCTTGCCGAGGCGGATCATCGCTCCCGTGGTGATCGTGTTGAGGATGAGCTTGGTCGCCGTGCCGGCTTTCATTCGCGTAGATCCGGTGACGACCTCTGGCCCCGTGATCGCCACGATCGCGAGGTCGGCGACGGCGAGCGTCTCGGCCGGCGGCGGGGAGCAGGCCACGATGGCCGTCCGTGCGCCCCGCGATTTCGCGCGCGCAAGCGCCTCGCGAACGTAGGTGGTCGTACCACTCGCGGCGATGCCGACGAAGAAGTCCCTGGCCCCTACCCCCGCGCCGTCCACGTCACCGTGTGCGGCCTCGGGCCGGTCCTCGGCGCCTTCCTGCGAGCGCGTCAGCGCCGCGTGCCCACCGGCGATGAGCCCCTGCACAAGATCCGGGCTCGCGCCGAAGGTCGGAGGAATCTCACTGGCGTCGAGCACGCCCAGCCGGCCCGACGTGCCGGCGCCCGCGTAGAAGAGCCGGCCGCCAGAGCGGATGGCCGCTTCGGCCCATTCGATGGCTCGCGCGATCTCCTCACGCTGGGTGGCCACCGCAACGGCGACGAGTCGATCCTCGGCGTTCACGAGGTCGACGATTTCCAGCGGAGTAGCCAGGTCTATGCCGGCCGTCCGCGGATTGCGCTGCTCGGTGACGCGCGGGTCCACGACAGCTAAGTTATGGATTGCGCGGCGGGCGGCCAACGCCCTCCCCCACAAAGGATTGCGCGCCGGCGGCCAACGCCGGCGCTCAACTATCGGAGGCCCGACGTGGCGTCACACCTGACCTTCCTTCGAAAGTTCTCGTTCCCGGCGGCAGCCGCACTCGTTTTTGCGGCCTGTACGCGCGGCCCGCAGGCGCCGATAGCGGGCGCCGCGCCCGCCCCGGCTCGCGCCGATGCCGTTCGCGCGGTTGATCCGGTGCGCGCCGCTGCCGCCGCACGGGCGGCCTTTCCGCCAGGTTGGCGATTCGAGCCGGGCGCCGACGCGACCTTTGGCGCCAACGCGATGGTGGTGAGTGTGTCGAAGCCGGCGAGCGAAGCCGGCGTCGAGATCCTCAAGGCCGGCGGCAACGCCGTCGATGCGGCAGTCGCGACGGGATTTGCGCTCGCGGTGACGTCGTCCAGCAACGGCAACATCGGCGGCGGTGGGTTCATGACCATCCGCATGGCCGACGGACGCATGGCGACGATCGACTACCGCGAAGTTGCGCCGGCTGCTGCGACGCGCAACATGTACCTCGGCCCCGACGGCAAGCTCACCGACAAGAGCACCGTGGGTTACCTCGCGTCTGGCGTCCCGGGATCGGTCGCCGGACTCACAGAGGTTTTGGCGAAGTACGGCACAATGCCGCTCGCCAAGGTGATTGCGCCCGCCATCCGGTTGGCGAGCGAAGGATACGTGGTGCCGGGCGACACCGGCCGGCCCGCAGGTCCGTGCGGCCGACTCATTGCGCAGTTCGAGGGCGCCAGGCTGTTCTGCCCCGGCGGCCAGTCGCTGCGACCCGGAACGATCTTCAAGCAGCCCGACCTCGCCCGAACGCTCTCGATCATCTCGGACAAGGGCGCGAAGGGGTTCTACGAAGGACCCGTCGCGGATTCGCTCGTCGCCGAGATGAAGCGCGGCGGCGGCATCATCACGCACGCCGACCTCAAGGCGTACAAGCCGATCTGGCGGACGCCGGTCACGGGCAAGTACCGTGACCACACGATCATTTCGATGCCGCCGTCGTCGTCGGGCGGCGTGACGATGTACCAGACGCTGAACATCCTCGAGCAGTTCGCCCCGCTTCCCCCGGCGGGCAGCGCGGCGTACACGCACCTGATCGGCGAGGCGTTGCGGCGGTCGTTCATGGATCGCAACTCGAAGCTCGGCGACCCGGCGTTCGTGAAGGTTCCGATGGATGAACTCACGAGCAAGGCGTACGCGAAGAGCCTCGCGGCGCAGATCGACCGGACGAAGGCGTCGAAGACACCGGCGTTCAGCACGGGGATGGAGCACGACGAGACGACGCACTACTCGGTCGTTGACGCGAAGGGCAACGCCGTGGCGACGACGACGACACTCAACGGCGGCTATGGATCGGGCGTCTGGGTGCGCGGCGGCGGGTTCTTCATGAACAACGAGATGGACGATTTTGCGGCGGCGCCGGGGCAGCCGAACATGTTCGGCTTGGTGCAGGGTGAGCAGAACGCGATCCAGCCGGGCAAGCGGATGCTGTCGGCGATGTCGCCGACGATCGTGCTCGACCCGAACGGCAACGTCCTCCTCGTCACGGGCGCGGCAGGCGGCCCGACGATCATCACGGCGACGATGGAAGTGATCCTGAACGTGATCGACCACGGGATGACGCTGGCCGACGCGATGCGCGCGCCGCGGCTGCATCACCAGGCGCTCCCGGACCAGCTGGACTACGAGCAGCGCGGGCTCGCGGCGGCGGTGGTGGACTCGCTGAAGGCGATGGGCCACACGGTCGCGACCCGAACGAGCCTGGCAACGGTCAACTCGATCATGCGGGTGCCGGGTGGCTGGCACGGCGTGGGCGAGCCGCGATCCAACGGAGTTGCCGTGGGATACTAGGGTAACCGCGGAGATTCACGGAGGAACTACACGGAAACACCGCGGAATAACAGCAGCAACGACGGCAACAGCAACGGCAACAGCAACTGCCACTGCAACTACAACTGCAACTGACTGGGGGAACT
>CAZLAU010000012.1:13285-27566 GCA_964557615.1 uncultured Gemmatimonas sp. | reverse complement strand
GCAACGGCAACAGCAACTGCCACTGCAACTACAACTGCAACTGACTGGGGGAACTACGACGACGGGTAAGTGACGTCGCAGTTCCCCCAGTTGTCTGTGTGTAGCCGTTTCCGCGAATCTCCGCAGTCGTTCCGCGAATCTCCGTGGTTCCCGTTTGCCCGTCCCTGCTACGGGGCGATCCGAAGCACGAGTGGCTTGTCCAACGCCAACGTGATCGAGCCGTCCTCGCCGAGGCACCCCTCCGTACGCGTGTCACCCGCAGCGACCGCAGCGCCTGCGGCAGCGCCAATGGCTCCGCCGAGTACCGTGGACTTCGTGTTGCCGCCCAGCACGCGTCCCGCGATGGCGCCGATGGCGGCGCCAGCACCGACTTTCTTGGCCTTGTCGGCAGTGGACTGCGAGCTCGTTTCCTGAAGCGGCGTCGACTGCGTCACGTGCGCGACGACCTCATACGTCTGGTCGCCCACCCGTACCGACAGGATGTCGAACGCCATCGCCCGCTTGCCCGTCTTGGCGTCCGCCGGACCCTCGACGACGCGCACGATCGCGAGCGCACCGGCCGGCACCTCGGCGCCGTTGGTGCCCTGCATCGCGGATGCCAGCGTTGCCGTGAACCGGTCGCCGGCCTTGTGCGTGTTGGTGCAGATCTTCGTGGCCGGCTTGACCGTGAACGCCGTTCCCGCGGCAATCGAGCCGGTTGTGGGCGCGGGCGGCGGCGGTGGCTCCGCCTCCGCTGCGACCGCGACGGCGGCAGTGGCCGCCGTTGCCGCCTGCACTGGCGGCTCGCTCGCCCGTGGCTCCTCACGCGGCGGCGGCGGCGTGCGCTTCGCCTCGGAGCGGACCGGAGTCGCGGCCGGCGCTGCTTCGGGCACCGGAGCGTCGGCGAGTTGCGGCTCGGCAACCTTCGACGGCGCGAGGTCGATCTGGCGCGCGGGCTCGTTGTTTGACCCATCTCCACCGCACGCCGCAAACAAGGCCGCCGCCAGCGTCGTGGCGAGCGGTCGAATGCCGGTCAGGGAACGCATTGGGGGACTCCTGTGAATCGCTGGCAAAGCACGGCCGCGTGGGGCGCGACCACCTGTTCAATCCTAACCGAATTCCGCCGTCGGGTTCCGCGTTCCGCTGCGTAACGTTCGGGGAACCTTTGCGTCATACGGGCAGTACGGCCAAACACGCCGCCGCTCGATCACGGTGCGCGAATCTTCGCCACTCCATCACCTACCCTCCAATGGCTCGCATACTCCGATTCATCGCCGCCGGCTGCGCCGCAGCCGTCATCGCGTCACCCGCCGCAGCGCAGTTCGGCGGCGGCAGCCTTCGCGGAACGACGGTGGCGCTGTCGGTCAACGCGCCGATGGGCGATTTCCAGACGCTCGTCAACACGGGGTTCGGCGTCGCCATCCGCTCGGGTATCGGCGCAGGTGAGGACACCTGGTCCGGGCGTGGGACGTTCTCGTTCGACCGATTCACCGGCAACGGAACCGCGTACGACAACGTGCAATTCGTGACGGCCGGATTCGACATCGTCCACCGCTCACGACCGACGTTCTATCAGTTCGCGGGCCTCGGGCTGTACAACGTGCGCTACACGTTCGAGGCCGGCTCCAACCCGTTCGGAAACACGCGGCAGGAGCAGGACTTCGGCCTGACCGGCGGCGTTGGCGTCAACTTCGGGTCTGGCGACGGCCCCAAGGCGTTTGTCGAATTCGCGGCCACCACCGTGTTCGCCACCGGCGGCAACAACGCCTGGTTCCCCGTGCGGCTCGGGATGCGCTTCTAACGAGGGTCGGAAACGGGCGCTCACGCGCCCGCGCGTCTCAGCGCGGCGCGGGCGTGACCCTCCAGCCCTTCGATCCGCGCCATCGCAGCGACATCCCCGACCACCGCGGCGGAGTCGTCCATTCGCAGCCAGCTGCGCACGCGCACGAAGCTGAGCGCGGTCAAGCCACCCGTGAATCGTGCGCCACGCCCCGTCGGCAGCACGTGGTTGCCCCCAATGCCGTAGTCGCCGAACACCTCCGCTGATCGCTCTCCGATGAAGCAGGCGCCCGCGTGCGCGCATTGCGCTGCGAAGGCTTCGGCATCGTTGATCGACAACTGCAGGTGCTCAGGCGCGATCGCATCGCACACGCGCGCGGCCTCGTCACGGTCGGCGCACACGACCGCCCAACCGTTGGCGAGCGACGCCTTGGCGACGGCGGCGGTTGGCAGCGTTTGGAGCTGGCCGACAATCTCGGCTTCGACGGCGTCAATCAGGTCGACACGCGTCGTCACGAGCGCGGTGAAGGCGTCCGGATCGTGCTCGGCCTGGGCGAGCAGGTCCGCGGCAACCGTCGCGGGATCTGCCGTTTCGTCCGCGACGACCACCAGTTCCGACGGGCCGGCCAGCATGTCGATCGCGACGTCGCCCGCGACGCACTTCTTGGCGGTCGTCACCCACCGGTTGCCCGGTCCGACCACGATGTCGCATGCGGGAACGCCCACTCCGTAGGCCATTGCCGCAATGGCGTGCGCTCCGCCCACGCCGATCACCACGTCGGCGTCCGCGATCGCCGCGGTCGCCAGCATCAACGTGCCGGGGTTGGGCGTGGCCACGATCACGTCGCGCACGCCGGCGGCCCGGGCGGTCACCGCCGTCATGAGCAGCGACGACGGCAGCGGATACCGGCCCGCGGGCGCGTAGCACCCGGCGCGCTCCATCGGCACGACCGTATGTCCGGCTGTGCCGCCGGGGAGGATGACGCTCGTGTCAGTCAGGGCGGCGCGTTGTGCGCGGGCGAACTCGCCGATGCGACCGGCGGTGCGCTCGAGCACGGATCGCGTCTTGGCATCGAGTTGCCCCAACGCGCGGGCCAGATCGCTTCGCTCGAAAATCCACGGCGAACCGGGCACGAGGCCATCGAGCCGCTCGGCATACGCAAGCAGCGCCGGCACCCCGCCGGCCCGCACACCATCGACGATCGCCGCGGCGCCGGCCAAGGTATCGGCGTCGATACCGTCTCGACGCCGCAATGGCACCGCACCGGCTGAGAATCGCCGAAAGACGTTGGCGGTCATGGCGCGAAGCCAGCGGCTTTTCGGCCGCCGCCGCGCCGGGTGACGCGCCGCGCACGACGGTCGAGCTCGCGCGACACATCGGCGAGCGTGACGCCGGCCGAGGCCATCCGGACCAGAGTGAAGTACAGCACGTCGGCGGCCTCGTGTGCCACCTGCGCAGCGGTCTCGGCGTCCGCGAGTTCGGCCGCCTCTTCCATCAGCTTGTCCCGCAACAACGCGGGGTCGGCGATGAGGCGGCGCGTGTAGCTTGCCGGTGCCGGTGCCGCGCCCGGCAAGGCCGCCCGTCCGCCAATCAGCGACTCGAGGGCCTCGAGTGGCGGCGCCTCACCCCAGCACGTCGCCGTGCGCCGATGGCAGAATCCCGGGTTCGACTGCCGCACGGTGAAGCGCACTGCGTCACGGTCACAGTCAGGCGTGACGCGGAGGAGCTTCTGGGTGGCGCCGGACGATTCGCCCTTGATCCACATTCCGCGCTTGCGGGAGTGATACACCCCTCGCTGGGTATCCACCGCGAGGGCGATGCTCTCCCGGCTCGACCAGGCCATGCCGAGTGCCGTGCCAAGTTCGTTCGTCACGATCGTCGCGATGAGCCCGTCCCGGCGATCGCTGGTGAGTGGCGCGGCGACCGCCGCGCCGACCGACATCCGGCCGGTGTAGAGCGCCATCCCCACCTGGGCGTCCGCCCGGATCCTGTCGAGTTGGGCGACCTCTTCCACGGTCGTCACACCGCCCGCAATGGTGATCCGCGCGTCGCCGGCCGCCGCGACAATCCGGGCGGCACGATCCAAGTCGGTGCCACCCAGCCGCCCCTCGCGCTCGACGAACGTCACAAGAAACCCGCCGGCATATTCGCGCAGTTCGGTGAGCCGATCCTCGATCGACCGTCCGGTGCCGGTGCGCCACGCATCGACCACCACCTCACCGTCGTACGCGTCGAGCGCAACGACAACCCGCTCGCGCGGCAACTGCCGTAGCAGCGCGGGCTCGGCTGCCGTCCCGATCACGATGCGCGTCGCGCCGGCGTCGAGCCAGAACCGAGCGGCCTCGATGTCCCGAATCCCCCCGCCAACGCGGCACGGACCCGCGGCGCACATCTGCGCGATCAGGTCGCGATTCGAACCTTCGCCGCGTGCGGCGTCGAGATCCACCACCGCCACCTCGCCGGCAACCGCGAACTTCCGGAGCCACGCCATCGGGTCGCCCGCGTCGAGCGCCTGCTCCCGTCCGCCCACGAGCTGCACGGTGCTGCCGCCAATGATGTCAATCGAAGGAATGATCACGGCCGCACCTCGAGGCCCGCGGCGGCCATCTGACGCTTTACATCGCCCACTGTGGTGACTCCGTCGTGAAAGATTGATGCGGCGAGAACCGCGTCCGCGCCGGCGCGCACGGCATCCACCAGGTCGGCTCCGGACCGCGCCCCGCCCGACGCGATGACCGGCACCCGAACGCGCGACGCAACGGCGGTGACGAGTCCCACATCGTAGCCCGCCTGCGTTCCGTCTCGATCGACGCTGGTGAGCAGGATCTCGCCCGCCCCGCGGGCCGCGCCCTCCGACGCCCAGTCCACGGCGTCGCGCGACGTGCCTTCGGTGCCGGCCCGGACAACGACCGTCCAGCCCGCACCGTTCCTGGCTGCATCAATGGACAGCACGATGCACTGGCACCCGAACCGGTTGGCGAGCGCGGCAAGCAGGCCGGGGTCACGGAACGCCGCGGTGTTCACACCCACCTTGTCCGCGCCCGCGTCGAGCAGCGCCGTAGCGTCATCCACCGTGCGCACGCCGCCGCCGACAGTCAGCGGAATGCCGAGTGCATCACGCACCGCCCGCACCGTGGCGAGCGCGTGACTACGCTCGTCGGTCGTCGCCGAGACGTCGAGGATCACGATCTCGTCGGCGCCGTCGGCTTCGTAGCGAACCGCCAGCTCGACGGGCGAGCCCGCATCGCGCAGTCCCTTGAACTGCACGCCCTTCACGACGCGTCCGTCGCGCGTGTCGAGGCACGGAATCACGCGGCGGGTCAGCATGACGCGTACCACCGCTCGAGCAGCGACGCTCCCCACGCACCGGACAGCTCGGGGTGGAACTGGCAGGCCAGCTGTGGGCCGCGCTGCAGCGCCGCCACGAAGCGCACGTCGTGGACCGCCCACGCCGGCTTCCATCCATCGGACGCATCGCCGAGGTAGAACGAGTTGGCGAAGAACGCGTGGCCGTTGCGCACGAGGGTGCCGCTCGCGGGTTCGGCGACACCGGCCCCGTCTCCGCCGCGCGCCTCGACCTGGTTCCAGCCGAGCTGCGGCACTTTCGACGTCGCGGGAAAGCGCCTCACGGTCACCGGCAATGCCCCAATGCCGGCGACGCCCGGCGATTCCTCGCTGGACTGCGCAAGCACCTGGAGCCCGAGGCAGATCGCGAGCAGCGGCCGCCCCGACGCCGCACGCTCCGCGACCGCCTCGTCGAGGCCGCGCTCGCGAAGCCGTGCCATCACAGCGCCGAATGCACCGACGCCCGGCAGGACGACGCGATCCGCCGCCCGTGCGACCTCTGGATCGCGGGTTGGCGTGGGCGCAATGCCGAGCCGCCGGAACGCGGCCAGCACCGATGCGAGATTGGCGCTCCCGGTTTCGATGACCGCAAGCGTCATCGGAGCACCCCCTTCGTGCTGGGAATGCCCGGGTCCGCCCCGCGAGCAACCGCAGCGCGCAGGGCCAGTGCCACCGCCTTGAACGCCGCTTCCGCCCGGTGATGGTCGTTCACGCCGGCCAGCACGTCAACGTGCAGCGTAATCCGCGCGGCGGTGGCCAGGCTGGTGAAGACGTGCGGAATGTTCTCGCACGAGAGCGCACCGAGCCGCTCACGGGTGAGCCCCAGCTCGGCGCGCGCGAACGGACGGCCGGAGCAGTCCACGACGGCGCGAGCCAGCGCCTCGTCGAGCGGCGCGTACGCGTACCCGAAGCGCGCGATGCCGGCGCGGTCACCGAGGGCGCGTTCGATCGCCGTGCCGAGCACGATCGCGCAATCCTCGGCGGTGTGATGATCGTCAACGCCCAGGTCGCCGGTGCACGCCAGGGTGACGTCGAACCGTGCGTGCAGCGCGAGCGCGGTGAGCAGGTGGTCGAGAAAGCCGATGCCCGTGGCGACGGCCGCCTGCCCGGTGCCGTCAAGGTTGAGGTCGAGCGTGATCTCGGTTTCGCGCGTGGCACGCGACACTGTCGCCGTGCGCGGGGTCAAGGCAGGCACGGGATGATTCCGGTGGAGTTTTCGAACACACGGGCGCTGCCCGCGCGATACAGCGGTTCGCCCAGGGTTTCGCCGGGCGCGATGACGCCGATGGGGAGCGCACCGGCCGCGCGGGCACTCGTGATGTCGTCGGCCGTGTCGCCGATCATCCACGCGCGCTTCACAGTCAGGGCGCGCATCGCCTCGCGCACGGGAAAGGGGTCGGGCTTGGACGGACCGTCGTCGAGGGTCACGACCGCCCGAAACAGGCCGCGAAGCCCGAACCGGTCGAGGAATCGGTAGGCGTCCATCCGGGGGCGACCCGTGACGATCGCCAACGGATACTGCGCAGCAAGCGCCTCGATCCAGTCACGCGACACGATCAGGGCCTCCGATTCCCGGAGGCCAGGCGTGCGATCACTTCCCTGATAGAGCGCCTCGAACGTTGCCTTCACCTGTTCCAGCGTCACCGGCACGCCGGCGGCGTTGATGAACTCGGTCGTGACGATCCAGTCGTTGTTGGCGTTGCCCCTTGCCTTGCGGGCGCGGATCTCGTCCGCAGTCACCGTGACGCCGAACGCCGCGGCCGTCAGGCGAATGGCCTCGCGGTACGACCCGGACACGTCGGCCAGCACGCCGTCCAGGTCGAACAGGAGCGCCTCGGGCGCGAGGGCCGCACGAATCGCGCACTCCACCCTGCCGAATGCCGCCTCGTCAGCTGGTGCAGTGATTCTCAGGCGCGGCGTCGGTCCGAGCAACCGCGACGCAATTCCGAACCCGGCCAGCGCGTCGCGCAGCCATCGCGCTCGGGGCCCGGGAACGCATACGAAGTTTCCCTGGCTCGGCGGCACGTCTTCGCCCAGTTCGCGAAGGATCGCCTCCAGCCGCGCGCGATTGGTCCGAATGCGCGCAACCGCCGCGTCCCGTGAGGCGCCATCGCCGTCAAGTGCCGCCTCCGCCAAGGCCAACGAAGGCGACGTTACCGAATACGGGCCACCGGCCGAACGCATCCACGCAATCGTTTCCGGCGCCGCGAGGGCGTAGCCAATCCGGATGCCCGGCATCTGCCAAGCCTTGGACAGCGTCCTGACCACCACGACACGCGCCAGGTCGAGCGCGCCGGCGGTGATGTCGTCGTCGGCAAACTCGGCGTAGGCCAGATCCAGCACGATCAGTGCCGCGGGCAGCGCGTCGTGCAGCCGGCGCACGTCGGCGAGTGCGGCAACGGCGCCCGTCGGGTTGTTCGGTGACACCACCGCAACGAGCGTCGTTCGCTCGTCGGATGCGGCAATGATCGCATCCACGGGCAGCTCGCCGCCCGGCCACGACACCTGCCGCAGTTCTCCGCCCGCCAGCACCACGTAGCGGGGAATCATCTCGAACGTCGGGTCGGTCACGATCGCGTTCGTTCCCGCCGCCAGCACGGCGCGACACGCGCGTTCGAGTGCCTCGTCGGCACCGGCGGTGACCAGCACGCGGTCCGCCGCGACACCAAATCGCCGTGCCAGGCGATCGGCGAGCGGTCTCACGTCGGGGTATCGCGACGCGCGTTTCTGAGCGTCGGCAAGCGCGCCGGTGAACGACACGCCGGCGTCGGCCGTTGCGGCACTGCCGGCCAGGTCGAGGTCGCACGGCGCCGGGTGCGGCTCGGTCGAGTAGGCCACGATGCCACTGACCGACGGCGAGGGCTTCAGCATCACGGCACCAGCTGGCTGAGCGCGGTGATCACGATGTCGCTGCCGCCAAGCGCCTTGATGCGCGGCACGACCGTCGGCAATGACGTGCGCGGAACCGCTGCCTTCACGGCGAAGCCGGCGGCGCCGTGCAAGGTGGAAATCGTCGGTTCGCGCATGCAGGGGAGCGCAGCGCACACCGGCTCCAGCCCGGCAGCGCTGACGTTCACCTCGAGCATCACGCGCTCCCGCGCGTCGAGCACCGACCTGAGGAGCAGCGCAAAGCCCTCGATCGCGGCGCGCTTGGCCGGCGCCTCCAGCGCCGCGGGACTCGCATAAAGCCGGGTGGACGACACCATCAGCGTGTCCACGATCGTGAGACCGTTCGCGACCAGCGTGGCGCCGGTCGCGGTGTTGTCCACGATCAGGTCGGCATCCTCCGGCGGAAAGACCTCCGTGGCGCCGTACGACCGAACGAATCGCGCGTCGATCCTGGCGCGCGCGATCCACTGCGTGGTGATGCGCTGGTACTCGGACGCAATGACGAGGCGGCGATCTGGCAGCCGGTCGTCCACCAGGAGTTCGCGCGGACACGCGGCGATGAGGCGCACGGGATCGAATCCCGTGTCGAGCAGCTCGACGACCTCCGCCCCAAGCTCGCCGACCCAGTCGGCGCCGGCAAACCCGACGTCGCGCGAGCCGGCCGCGAGCATCTCGATGATGTTCTGCGGTTTGAGGATCTTCGCGTTGAAGCGCCCCGCAGCCACGGTGGGGCGATACTCGCGACCCCCGAGCCGCACGGGGAGCCCGGCGTCGGCCATCAACTTCAGCACTTCGTCCTGCATCCGGCCCTTGGGCAGGCCGAGTCGCAGGGTCTCTGCGTCCAGATCCGGTGTCACCTGTTGCCTCCGCGGCCCGGTGGCAGGCGGAGGCGCAGTCCAGAACGCCAAAACGCCGGCCACGAGGGCCGGCGTTGATGTCTATTGCGTTGCGGTCAACCGCTACACGTCATCAAGCCTGCCCCGCGAGGGGATGGACGTGATGGGTGTGGTGGCGGAAGGCGCTGTACATGGAACGCGAATGGTAAAGGGTCGCGTGGTGCCAGTCAACGGCCTCCCGCTCATGGGTAGTGGGTCAGACGCACGCCCCGCTCATGCCGGAACGAAAGCGCGACCCGGAGGCCGGCGTTTGGCGGAGTCCGCAACTCGCGACTCAGATCCGCGATCGGATGAACTCGGGTGTCAGCGCCTGCAGCGCCGTGGCGAGGATCGTGAAGTAGTTGGTCACCATCAGCAAGCCGACGATGATCAGCAGCGCGCCCGCCACCTTCTGCACATACCCGAGGTACTTCTTGAATCGCGCGAAGACCTTGAGGAACCAGTCCACGGCGAACGCGGCGGCCAGGAACGGCACCGCGAGGCCCATCGAGTACGCGAACAGCAGCAGCATCCCGCGCTGCAGGTCGGCTTCGCTCGCCGAATACGTGAGAATCGCTCCGAGGATCGGACCGATGCACGGGCTCCACCCCGCCCCGAACGCAATGCCCACCAGCACCGAACCGAGATAGCCGACGGGCTTGTCGGCGAGGTGAATGCGTCGCTCACGCGCGAGGAATCCGATGTTCAGTGCGCCCATCAGGTAGAGGCCGAACACGATGATCAGCATCCCGCCGATGCGCGCCAGCCACACCCGGTGCGACTTCACGACGTAGCCGAGCGTCGTCGCGCCCGCGCCGAGCAGCATGAAGATGATGGTGAACCCGGCGATGAAGAGCAGCGCGTGGACCACCGCGGTGCGCCGCGTCTTCGTCATGTCCTCGACCGAGAGCCCCGTGATGAACGTGACGTAGCTCGGCACGAGGGGGAGCACGCACGGAGACAGGAACGACAGCAACCCTGCCGTGAACGCAATGAGGATGCCGATGCTGCTGGACGATTCCATGCTCAGGGAGCCTCGTTCGATTGCGATTGGCGCGCCGCGCTGCAGGCGGCGCACATCCCGTAGATGACCAGCCGGTGTCGAACCGGCGTGAATCCGATTGCGCGGGCCGCCGAGGCGGCGCCCACGCCAACGCCGTCAACGTGTGTCGCCGTCACCGCGCCGCACTCGGTGCACAGCAGTTCTTCCGTGGAAACGTCGTCGCGCACGGGCTGGAACCGCCGAAATCCCTCGCGACGGTCCTCCTCGACCGCGAGCCCGCTCTGCACGAGGACGTCGATCGTCCGGTACACCGTCGCCGTCCCGGGAGCCGGTCCCTGCGCGCGCAACGCCTCCACCACCTCGTCCGCGGACAGTGGCCGGTCTGCGCCCAGCACCACCGTGGCGATTGCCATCCGTTGCGGCGTGGCCGGCAGCCCGCGCGCGTGCAACCAAGCCCGGAACCGCCCCACCGATTCGTCGCGCGCGAGTTCCAGTGGGGATGTCATTGGCACATCAGCCCGCAACGATGGGAGCAGTGCCGGTGGCCGCAGTTGCGGCGACGGCGGCCTCGCCCGCACCGGAGGGAGCGGTTGCGCCCGCGGTCGCGTCGAGGACGGCGCGCACCTCATCAGCCGACATCCGGTACGCGTCCATCGCCTCACCCGCGCGCACCTGCACCCCGCGCACGACGGTCTCCACCGTCGTCAACGGCGCGTGCGCCTCGGCCGTCACCTCCACGACCCACTTCCCGCGCTCCGGGCCCTTTCGTGTCCACACATAGGTGGCAGTAAATACTTCAGCCCGCTCCGGAGTTCCCTCATCCGGTATGCCCACATCCGGGGTGACCGGTTCTGTGGCGGCCGCAGCCGCGTCCTCCAACTCGAGTTCCGGCTCGGGCAGGAGTGCGCCGGCCTCGCCCGTCGCGACTGCTGGATTGGGCATTGGGTCGGGAATCGGCGTCGCGGCAATGACCGCAACGCCGGTCTCGATCGGCCCCTGACGGATGGACGGGAAGAAGTGCAGTTCCACGATCCGCGCCGGATCGAGGCGTTCGGCGATGTCCCGAATGAAGCGTTCGCGGGTCTCGTTGATCACGGATGGAAGATAAGGGCTGGCGCTACAACAGGCTCACCGGGTCGCGGTCGAACGTGATGCGGAGGCCGGCCCGCGTGGGCACGTCGAACGCCGTCAGGAAGCGGCGGGCGACGCGTGTGAGCATCGACGGTTTCCAGGCGCGCAACACGAGGTGCCAGCGCCAGCGATCCTTGATGCGGTCCACCGCACACGGCGCGGGGCCGATCACCTCGAGCACTCCGGGGCCGACGTTCGCCAACGCGCGGGCAAACCACTCCGCTGCACGCGTCGCCGCATCGGCCGCGGCCTCCTCGCGAGTGGCGCTGATCACGATGTTCGCGAGCCGCACCGTGGGCGGGTACGCGGGGCTCGCACGCGACGCCAGCTCCTCGGCCACGAAGGCGTGATAGTCGTGCGTCAGCGCGGCGGCGATCGCGTGGTGCGTCGGCAGCCGCGTCTGCACGACGACTTCACCGCCCTTCGGACCGCGACCGGCGCGCCCTGCCACCTGGGCAACGAGCTGGAACGTGCGTTCCGATGCGCGAAAGTCGGGCAGGTTGATGCCGACATCGGCGTCAATGACGCCCACGAGCGTCACATTCGCGAAGTCGAGCCCCTTCGCGATCATCTGCGTGCCGAGCAGGATGTCCACGTCGCCGCGGCCCACCCGGTCGAGGATCTCGGCGTGCGCCCACTTCCCGCTCGTCGTGTCCACGTCCATCCGCGCGATGCGCGCCCCGGGGAACCGCTCGCCGAGCACACGCTCCACTTGCTGCGTGCCGAGCCCGCGCTGGCGCAGCGTGACCGCTCGGCACTGCGGACAGGTGGCGTGCAACGCCTCGCCGTGCAGGCAGTAGTGGCACACCATCCGCTCCGGGACGCGATGATACGTGAGGGAAATCGAGCAGCGCGGGCACGCCGCCACCCATTCGCAGGCGCTGCACTGCACGAACGACGAATAGCCGCGCCGGTTGAGCAGGAGGATCGCCTGCTCCCTTCGCGCCAGGCGCGCGTGGATTGCCTGCTCGAGCGGCTCGCTGATGACGTTCCGGAGACTTCGGTCGGATGCGGGCGCCTGCTTGTTCACGGCCCGCAGGTCGATCACTTCGACCTTGGGCAACGCTCCGCCGCCAACGCGATCCGGCAGCGACAGCCGCGCATACTTGCCCTCGATGGCGTTCTGCCACGACTCGAGGCTCGGCGTGGCGCTGCCCAGCACGCACACGGCTCCGGCCGCTCGGGCGCGCACGATCGCCACGTCGCGGGCGTGGTAGCGCGGCGACTCGCCCTGCTTGTAGCTCGATTCGTGCTCTTCGTCCACGATCACGGCGCCGAGGTCAGGGAGCGGCGCAAACACCGCGGAGCGCGCGCCCACGGCAATGCGCTTCTCGCCCGAACGGAGAGCCTTCCAGGCGTCGTACCGCTCGCCGTCGGAGAGGGCCGAGTGGAGGACGGCCACCTTGTCGCCGAACACGGCGCGAAATCGGTCCACCGTCTGCGGCGTGAGCGCGATCTCCGGCACGAGGACGATCGCCGTTCGTCCCTGCGTCGTGACAATGTGCCGCAGCAGTTCGAGATACACGAGCGTCTTTCCGCTCCCCGTGATTCCGTGCAGCAGCGTCACGCTCCCGGGGTCGGCAGTGACGAGCGCGGCGATCGCCGCCCGTTGCGCAGGAGTCGGATCCTGCTGGCGAGGGGACCGTGGGTCGCGCGCCGCAAACGGATCCCGAGCGACGGTTTCGTGCCCGATGCGAATGAGCCCGCGTTTCGCGAGTGCCGTGAGGGTCGATGCGGAGCAGCCCGTCGCATCGAGGACCTGAGCGGCCGTCGCACGGCCGCCCATCGTATCGAGCAACTCGTACACGGCCCGCTGCTGCGGGGCACGCTTGAACGTCGCGTCGCGCTCGGTGAGCGTCGGCAACGCGCGCGCGACCTCCAGTACGCGCTGCGTCTTCACCGCGGGGTCGGGACGTCGGGCCGCGCCGAGCGCGACGGGGAGCGCCGCGCGGAGTACGATGCCGACCGGTGCCACGTAGTAGTCGGCGAGCCAGCCGCACACCTCCAGAAGGTCGGGGAGGAACACCGGCCTCGCGTCGAGTACGTCCAGCACCGGCTTGAGCTTCGACGCCTGATCCGGCGAGCGCGTGGGCGCGTTGGCGGGTGTGGGCCCGGTGCAAATGCCGATGACCTTGCGGCCCCGCACGGCCACCAGCACTCGTGAGCCCGGTACCACCGGATGGCGCATCGCTGCGGTCGCGTCGAACGTCAGCGTACCGAAGAACGCCAGCGGAACTGCAACCTCCACCAGCGTGCGTGCGTCGGGCGCCGCGGCCCCGCTCACACGGATGCCGACGCGTCGCCGGGAGTCACGGCGCGCACGTGCGACGGCGTGTGGTCGCCGAGTTGGCTCAGGAAGGCGAGGAGCTGGTCGGAGAGGTCGCGCCCGCGCTGCGGCCGCGCGGCCGGGTCCTTCTCGAGGCAACTCATCACGATCGTCGCGAGTTCCGGCGGAATCCGCGAGTCCACTTCGGTGATCAGCACCGGTTTCTCGTGGACGTGTTTGTAGCCCACCGAATACCCGTCGAGGCCGTCGAACGGCGGAAAACCCACCAGGCACTCGTACAGCATCACGCCAACTGCATAGATGTCGGCGCGCCCGTCGAGCGTCTTTCCCATAGCCTGTTCGGGCGCCATGTAGTGCGGAGTGCCCATCGCGCGGCCACCGGCCGTCAGGCGGCCGTGAAACTGCGCAGTCGCAATGCCGAAGTCCGTCAGGATCGCGTTCCCGTCCTCGTCGAAGAGCACGTTGTCGGGCTTCACGTCCCGGTGCACGACGCCCTGCCGGTGCGCGTAGTCCAGCGCCGTGGCAACCTGCGCGGCAACGCGGACGATCTGGTCCACCTTGATCGTTCGATGCTTGGTGAGGTCGTCAGCGAGGCAGCCGCCTCCCAGATATGGCAGGACGAGGTACACGACCTCCCCCACCTCGCCATAGTCCAGCGGCGTGCAGATGAGCGGATGCACGAGCCGGCTCGCTGCCTCGGCTTCGCGCCGGAAGCGCAGGCGCATCTCGCTGTCGCGGGAGAGGTGCGTGTGCATCACCTTCACCGCCAGCGGCCGGCCGAGTTGTTCGTGCTCCGCCGCGTACACGTCGGCCATGCCGCCGGAGCCCAGCCGGCGCACGATCCGGTACCGGTTGCCCATGGCCTGCCGGAGCGCGGTGATCAGCGCATCGGGCACATCGGGGGCCACCCGGACCTCGGGCAGCTCCGCGCTGCATCTCGAACATTGCTTGGCGGCGCCGCGATTCCAGGTGCCGCAATCGGGGCAGAACAT
>CAZLAU010000012.1:0-13185 GCA_964557615.1 uncultured Gemmatimonas sp. | reverse complement strand
TCGAACATTGCTTGGCGGCGCCGCGATTCCAGGTGCCGCAATCGGGGCAGAACATGGCGTGAAATCTACGCCGGGGTGTGCCTGCCCGGCGTGCACCCGGTGTGCCCTCGGAGCTGCTACCGAAGCGCCCTGAGGTGCGTCACTGCGGCCTCGCCCAGCCGCTCGGGCGCATACCCGCCCTCCAGCGCGCTCACCAGGCGACCGCCACACCATTGTTCCGCGCGCGACACCATTTCGCGCGTCAGCCGGGTCACGTCGTCGAGTTCGAGGGTGAAACCGCCCAGAGGGTCACCGGCCAGCGAGTCAAACCCCGCAGAAACAATCACCAGGTCGGGCGCGAACCCCTTCGCGGCCTCGTCCACCGCCGACAGGAACGCCCCAACGTAGGCCTCGCGAGGCTGAGCCGCCGGCATCGGCACGTTCCACACGTTCCGGTGCACGCCGCGGTCGTCCGCCGGCCCCGTGCCCGGATACCACGGCCACTGGTGCATCGAGACGAAGCGGATGTCCCGATCATCTTCGACGAGGGCCTGGGTGCCGTTCCCGTGGTGCACGTCCCAGTCCACGATCAGGATGCGATCGAGGCCCTTCGTGCGCCGCGCATAGTGCGCCGCGATGGCGACGTTGCCAAAGAGGCAGAAACCCATCCCGCTGGCCCGCAGGGCGTGGTGCCCTGGCGGCCGGACGGCGCAGAAGCTCCGCGTCGCCGCCCCCGAGAGCGCGAAGTCCACTGCGTCGAGCACGCAGCCGGCACCAGCCGTTCCAGCCGCCCACGATCCCTCGCTCTCCACGGTATCGGCATCGAGTCGCCCGCCACCCTGCGCAGCAAGCGACTCGACGAGCGCGACATACGATGGTTCGTGCGCGAGAGCGATCTCGTCGGGGGTGGCGTGGCGGCCCTCGAGGTGCTGCACGGCGCCGAACAGCTCAAAGTCGTTCCGAAGGGCTCGCGGAATCGCGCGCAGGCGCCCGACGTGTTCCGGATGGTTCCAGCCCGTGTCGTGGCGGCCACAGTCCGAGTGCGAAATGAAGGCGACAGGAGTGGTCAAGCGCGCGAATCCCGGCCGTGGGGCAGCGCAGTGCCGGTGGTGCCGACTGAAGCGCTAACGAACCGGACGGCGGAACCGGTACGCCACCAGGAAGGTCGACCCATCGCGCGCGCCGCTCCCGGCGATGGTCTCGGCGAGGCTTTTCACTTCCCATCCGTTCAGTTTGGTGACGAACTCGGACATGGGCACGTCGCCCTGCCCGAAGCGCGCGAGTGCGGCGCGGACGAGCGTTTCGACGGTTTCGTCCGCGCGCACGTCGAACGCGACCGCGTCCCACAGCGCCTCGAACTGCACGCGCACCGTGACGCGCTCCCCGCCGTCCGCGCCGACGCGAACGACCACGCCGCGCGCCGTGCGGAGGGCCGTGACGAACGGACGGCGCGGCGCGACCGCGGCGCCGCTCACGCCACGGCTCCGGCGCCCGCCGTGGCCGCCGGCGGCAGCGACGAGAGGAACATCGCCACCTGCTGGTCGAACATGTACGACGACGCGTTCACCGACGTGGCGCCAGGGGCGTGCATCGCGGCCGCGACGCCGATCACGATCTCCTCGCCGCCCATGCCGCGAAGCGAGATGTGCGTCGGGCCTTCCTGCTCGAGAAAGGCGGCGTAGATGCCCGACTGGCGGGCAAAGAACTCGCGCGCGGCGCTGAGGACCTGCGGGCCGGCAAGTGATGTGGTCGCCGTCTGCAGTGTGCGGCTGCGCTGGATGTGCGTCACCCTGGGTCTCCCTATCGTGTCGGTTCCTGGTCTCGTTCCTGTTTGCCCAGCGGCAGCAACAGCACCGCCACCGCCGTTCCGTCGATCGAACTCGCCGTCAGCGTCGCCCCGATGAGCGAGGCGAGTGCGGACGCGAGCCGCCACTCCACATCTTCGCCCGCGCGCCCGGGCACCCGGTACTCCACGCGATCGCCCGACACCGACACCGACGCGCGAACCTCTCCGGTGCCGGCACTCCACGTGGCGCGCGTCAATAATCTAGCGATGGCGATGCCGACTTTGGCGGCGTCGCCGCGTACCATCGGCAGTTCGTGGGTGGGCTCCACAGCCACGAGCTGAACCCGGGCGTCCGGTGGCGCCACCGACCGCATCGCGGTCCTGAGGGGGAGCCGAGGGTCGAACAAGTCGGCGGCCGCCGGCACCGTCCCCGCCTCGATGTCGGCAATGAATGCCAGGTCGTCGATGAGCTGGCGGGCGGCCACGGCCGCCGGAGATTCCCTCACCAGCGCCGAGACCACCGGACGCAGCGCGTCGGCGGCCGTCACGATGAACTCGCGCCCGGCGCGCTTGGCCTCAGAGACGGCGATGTACTGCCGGTCGAGTTCCGTGAGCGCCTCTGCGGCCGCGGACTCCGCCCGCCGCGCGCGATCGAGCAGTCGTGACCGCTCGGCGGCCGCCGACATCAGGTCGGCCACGAGGCGCAGGAGCCCGCGCCGGTCCACGGTAAAGTCGTCCCACTGCCGGAAATAGAACGTCACCGCGCCGAGGCTCGACGTCCCGGTCTGCAGCGGGAGCGCCACGAGCGCGCGGAACTCCAGCTCGCGCGCGACGTCCTGCCAGTCCTCGAGATCGGGATCCGCGAACACGTCCGGCACCTCGATTACCCGGCGCTCGCTCGCCGCCTCGCCGCTCGGTCCAAAGCCCACCCGCACCCGTACCTCGGCCAGCCACGGGCGGAGCCGGTCGGGCCAGTTGTGCGCCGCCGCGAGCCGCATCAGTTCCGAGGCGCCCTCCACCAGGTAGACGCTGGCAAATGACGCGCCGACCACGGGCCCGACGCGGTCGAGCGCAAACTGGAACGCCTCCTCGGGACGATCGGCGTGCAGGAACGCGTGTACGACCTCGCGAACGGCCAGCATCTCGCGCTGCCCCGGCACCTCCGCCCCTGGTGGAGCGGGCGGCGTGCGCATGACGTAGCGCCGGCGGTACTTCAGGCGAGCGCCCCGTGCTGGCGTGGGGTCACGAGCTACGGCCCGCCGGTGCGGCAGCGTACAACCGCGCCAGAAAAGCCTCCTGCACCTTCCTTGTCACGGGGCCCGGCGCACCGGCACCGACCGCGCGACCGTCGAGCTCCACGACAGGGGCCACGTCCGTGGTGGTCCCGGCAATGAACAGCTCGTCGGCCGCGAGCATCTCTGCCTGCGTCACAGGTTCCTCGGAGACCGCGACGCCGACGTCGCGCGCCGCGTCGAGGGCGTACTCCCGCGAGATTCCCGGCAGGATGTAGTTCGACAACGGATAGGTGCGGACGACGCCGTTGATGACCGCGAACGCGTTCGTGGCGGCGCCCTCGGTGAGCATGCCGTCCCGGATGAGCAGCGCCTCATAGGCGCCGGCCGCGTGGGCGGCCTCGCGCGCCAGGACGGCGCCCATCAGGTTCACCGTCTTGAGATCGCAGCGCGCCCAGCGGAAATCCGGGAACGTGATCGCCTTGATGCCGTGGTCGCGCATCTCGCGCGATGGCGTGAAGCGCGACGCCGCCGCGTACACCGTCGGCGGAGTGCCCGCTGGCGGGAAGTAGTGGGTGCGCGGGGCGGCGCCCCGTGTGACCTGCAGGTAGATCGTCGCCTCGCCGGCCGTCAGGTCGTTCTCTTTCAGCAGGCGGAGGCACACGGATTCGAGACTGCTCACGTCACTCGCGCCAAAGCCGATCTTCACCGCGGCCAGCCCGCGGGTCATCCGGGATGCGTGTTCGGTCCACGCGAAGATGCGCCCGTCGATGACCCGTACCACCTCATAGATGCCGTCGCCAAAGACGAACCCGCGGTCGTCCACCGACACCCGGGCGCGATCCTTCGGCACGAACTCGCCGTTCAGATAGACCGTTTGCATTGGCGAAATTTGCCCTCCCGCCGGGCGGCGCGCCAATCGGACCCGTCGGGGGTCACCCCAGCATGCGCTCGATTGCGCGCACAAGCGGCGCGAACCCCAGTGTCTTTCCGCTCACCCGCGTGGCCTGCTCGTGCGCCAGTTCGCGCTGCCCGTGGCCGAACAGCTCGCCGAGCATCCACGGCCCGGCAGCGGGGTTGCGCCACCAGTCCTCGTTGAAGCGGTCCGTCAGCGTCTCGTCGAGCAGCGCCTGCAGCTGCCACGCCCGCAGGTACCGCGCCGAGTAGAACCGCGGATCCACGTCGACGAACGCGTCGCACGCGCGGTACCGGAAATCGGTTGCCGACGAAAGTGTCTCGACGTAGAGATCCGGCAACGCATCCCAACCGACCGACCCCCCGTAGAGCTCCATCTCGTAGATGAGCTTTCCGCAATACCGCCGGATGAAATGGAGTTCTTCGAACCCCGCGGAGCGGAGGTAGTCGGCGACGTTCGACTTGCCGAGTCCGGTATAGCGCATCAGCCAGCCGCGATTCTTCAGACGGTGGTCGAACAGCATCGCGTACGACTCGGTCACCGAGTTGTCGCCCAGCCACCGGTACTCGAACGGCAGCGTCCGTTCGGCGTTCGCGAAGTGGAGGGCGTGCCCGAGTTCGTGCAGCAGTGTCATCCAGTCGTTCTGGCCGCCGTGTGGCCGGATCACGAGATGCACCTCTTCCGGAATGCGCACGGGAGCGCAGAACGCTCGCGACCGTTTCCCTTCGCGATCGCCGGTGTCGTACTGCACGCGTCCGTCGGCGTCCGGGCTGATGCCCATTTCCGTGACGTGCCGGCGCACCTCACGCTCCATGGCGTCTGCCGGGAAGGCGCCGTCGAATTCGCGCGCCCTCATCAGCGCTCCCACGTCGGCGCGCGTGGCCTCTGCCACCGTGAGGTCGAGGCGCTGCTTGAGGAACCGCGGCAGAACGTCGTCCCACATGGCTTGTGTGTCCCGCAGGAATGCGCGGCACTGTTCCCTCAGCGCGTCGAGCGGCACACCCGAGAGCGCTTCGAACGTCGGGATGTACCCGGTGGCCACGCCGGCGGCGGCGTAGCGGTCGCGTTCGCGGTCGAGCTTTTCCTGCTTGAGCGGCGCCAGCTCTGCGGCCACGACGTTCGCGCGCGCATCGTCGAGCGCGCGACGGGCCGCGGTATCCGGCGTGTTCGCCATCGTGATTGCGGCGCGCTGGTACGGCTCGGCGCTCCCATCGGGGAGTGGAATCATCGCCGTGGCCTCCCACGCCACTTCGCGCTCGTCGAGCGGGGCGAGCTCGCGCCCGATCCGGGACTCGATGACCCAGTCGAGCATCATCCGGGCCGAGCGATGCTCGTCGGTGCGCGGCGTGGCCGACGCGTAGGCGCTCTGGACGTCGGCGAGCACGGCATCGCCGTATGCGTCGGCGTGGCGCGCGTAGATCGGCTGGAGGTCCACGCCCTGCTTGAACCCCGCAAAGGCGGCGTGCACTTCGCGGGACATCTCCTCGAGCAGCGCCTCGGCGCGCGAGCGCACCGGCGCCAGGGTGCCGTTGTCGGAATTCATGAGTGCGGAATATACCAGCCGTCGCCAAGCGATCTGTGACGCCGGTCAGTTCTCGGCCCACGGGCTGCCGCCCGCAGTCAGCCGCGCGCCACCCGGAGCACTTCCTCGATGGTCGTCACGCGGTTGCGGACCAGCCGGATGCCGTCGTCCAGCAGCGTCCGCATCCCCTTCCGGATGGCAAGCTGCCGCAACTCCTCGGACCCGCGCCGCTGCTGCAGCTCTTCGCGGAGCTGTCCGTCCATCACGAGCAATTCGTAGATCCCCGTACGGCCACGGAACCCCGTACCGCGGCACTCGTCGCACCCCGTGCCCTTCCAGACCCGCTCGATGCCCAGCGCCTTGATGTCGAGCTGCCGCGCGACGAACGGCTCGGGAACGCTCTCGGTGCGGCAGTGCGGGCAGATGCGCCGCACCAGCCGCTGGGCCAGGACTGCATCAACGGTGCTGGCCACGAGGTAGGCCGCCACGCCAAGGTCGAGCAGCCGGGTGAGCGCCGTCGGGGCATCGTTTGTGTGGAGCGTCGAGAGCACGAGGTGGCCCGTGAGTGCCGCCTGCGTCGCGATCTGCGCGGTCTCGGCGTCACGAATCTCGCCCACGAGAATCACGTCCGGGTCCTGCCGGAGCATCGCGCGGAGCGTGTTCGCGAATGTCACGCCGGCCTTCTCGTTCACCGGCACCTGCGGGACACCGCCAAGCTCGTACTCGACCGGATCCTCGACCGTGAGGATCTTCTCGCGACCCGTCTTCAGCATCTCGACGGATGCGTACAGCGTGGTCGATTTGCCCGAACCGGTTGGCCCCGTGCTGAGTACGATCCCGTGCGGCCTGGAGATCACGTCGCGGAACTGCTCGAGCGTGTCGTCGGCCATCCCGAGTTCGGTGAGCGAGATGCTCCCGCGCTGCTTGTCGAGCAGTCGCAGCACGACGCTTTCGCCACGCAACGTCGGTACCGTGGACACGCGCACGTCCACCTGCCGGTCCTGCAACCGGAGCCGAATGCGGCCGTCCTGCGGCAGCCGGCGTTCGGCGATGTCGAGCTCGGCCATGATCTTGATGCGCGAGATGATCGCGGCCGCGAGGTGCGGTGGCGGCGACGGCGCCGGCTGCAGCACGCCATCCACGCGATACCGCACCCGCAGTTCGTGGTGATAGCCCTCGAGGTGCACGTCGGACGCGCGGGCCTCAAGCGCCTCGATCAGCAGCAGGTTCACGAGCCGCACGACCGGCGCCTCGTTCGCGAGGTGCAGGAGGTCGTCGAGCGGAATCTCGTCGGCCGCCGTACGCTTGTCGCTCGTCAGGCCGGCAATCACACCTTCGGCCGTCGTCTCGTCCTGTGCGTACGCCCGGCGAATGGCGCTCTTGAGGTCGTGCTCGGAGTGCTTCTCGACCTCGACCTCCGTGCCGAACATCAGGCGGAGGTCGTCGAGCGCCAGCGGGTCCACCTGGTCGAGCCACGTGCCCACGCGGAGCGCGCGACCGCTGAGCTGCAGCGGCAGCACCCCCTGCTGTTCCAGCCAGTCGGCCGTGAGCGAGCGCGACAGGCGCTGCACACCGGCCAGTTCAGTCAGCTCGTCAAGTCGAGCGGCGTCGCTGGCACCCATGCTACTTCCCCGGCGGCCGGCGCACCGGCGGCTGGAGCCGCTTGGCCGAATCCTCGGGCGCAATGCGCGGGCCGAGCGGCAAGCCCTTGAGCAGGTCGGTGTTCTCCTCCAGCGAGTTGCGGAACCGCTCGATGTCCTCGTCGCTCGAGATGATGTGCGGCGTCAGGAACAGGAAGAGCTCGTTCGTCGTTGACGTGCGCGACGTGTTGCCGAAGAACAGGCCGCCGATCAGGGGGATGCGCGAGAGGATCGGCACGCCGGTCACCGTCTTGCTCGTGTTGTTGCCCGCCAGCCCGCCAATGACCGTCGTCTGCCCGTCGCGAAGGAAGATCTGCGTCGTCGCTTCGCGCTTGGAGATCACCGGCGCGCTGAACTGCACTTCGTTCGTGGCGGAATTGTTCGTCTGGTTGACGGCCATGTTCACGTAGCCGTCGGCGTTGATCGTCGGCGTGATCGTGAGCGTCGTGCCGACCGGGATGTACTGCACGGTCTGCACGGTCGTGGGCACGGTGCCCGTGGTCACGCTCTGGTTGACCTGCACGAACGGCCGGTCCTCGCCGACGTTGAGCACGGCCTCCTTGTTGTTCTGCGCGATGATCACCGGCATCGACAGCACCTTCACGTCGCCGCGGCTCTGCAAGGCGTTGATCGCGGTCGAGTAATTGATCGACCCGTTCCCGCTCGTGAGCTTGAAGATGAAATCGCGCGCGCTGGCGTTCCCGGGGAGCAACCCGACGGTGTCACGCGCCGTCGCCGTCGCCCCACGCTTTGTCGCCGTGCCGCTGACGCCGAGGCTGAGGTCACTCGACCGCGACACCTCCGCGATCGTGACTTCGATCAGCACTTGCAGGGGACGCAGGTCGATCCCCTGCATCAGTTGCTGGATGAGCTGGAAATCCGGCAGCGTTGACCGGATGAGCAGCGAGTTCGTGGGCTCGTCGGCGACGATCCGGATCTGTGCCGCGGAACTGGTCAATGTGCCCGGCGCGCCCTGCTGCGCGAGCGCGTTGCCGAGAATTCCCTGGACGATCGCCTGCTGGACCGCCACTTCCTGCTGGGCAGCTCCACCGCGGCCACCGCGCCCTCCCTGTGCTTGCGCCTGGGCGGCTCCCGCAGCGCCACCGCGACCCGCTGCAGCACCGCCGGCCGCCCCGGCGTTCCCACGGCCGACCTGCGTGAACTGAAGCCCACCGACGCCGCCAGCAAACCCCGTACCCGTCGTGATGCCAAGCAGGTTCATCAGGACCGGCGCCACCGTCACCGCATTCGCGTGCTTGAGGCGGTACGTGTACAGCTTGAGTTCGACAGCCGCCTGCTGCTGAGCGGCGGCAGCCGCGGCCGCGCGTTGGGCCGCCGTGAGCTGCGCCGCCGGGGCCAATGCCGGATCACCCTCGAGCCGCACGAGCGAGCCTTCTGCCGTGAACTTCACGCCGTTGGCTTCGGACAGCCCCCGAATCATCGCGACCAGCGTATCGCGGGTAAACCCGCGCGCCATCCGTACCGTCACGCGCTGGGCCGGGATGTTGGTCATCGTGATGTTCAGGTTCCCGGCCTCTGCGAGCGCGCTGAGCACCACCTGCAGTTCCTGATTCTGGAAGTCGAGCGCGAAGGCGCCCTGCGGCTCGGCCGCCTGACGCGCGGCGCCCTGTTGAGCCGGGGGAGCCCCGCGCTGGGCCACCAGCGTGGCGCTGAGCGCAGCCGTCAGGGCAAAGGCGAACAGGAATCGACGATGTGGCATCATGGCATCACTCAGGGAACTGGTTTGCTTGCGTCAATCGAGAATCGCTCGCCATCGCTGCCGCGGAACGTGACCTTGCCCCGCTCGATGGAAACCACCGTGTATCCTCCGATCTGACCACCGGCCCGCACGACGGTGGGCTGGCCACCGGGAACCTGGCAGATCGCGAAACTCCCGGCGCCGCCGGTGATCGCCGTGCCAAGCACGACCGGGCGCGGTGCAGGAGCGGCGCTGCCGGCGTCGGATTCGCCCGGCATCAGGTACCGGCGCCGAGGAGGCCGGCGATCGTCGGCAAAGATGTCCGCCGCGACGGCCGCGGCCACGTCGGCCCCGGCCCCGGCTGGTGCAAATCGGAGCGCCGAGTCCGGAATGGCGGCGGGCGGCGCAGCCGCCTGCACGGGCTCCACGCGCACCGCGCCGACGATCGCCACCACGAGCACCACGGCGGCGATCACGACCAATGCCGCCGCGCCGCTGAACAGGCGGTGGCGCAACAAGTCCCGAAGGGTGAGCGAGTCCCTCACGGCGTCGCCCTCCGTCCGTCAACACTCGGGGCCCCAGATGCGCCGTCGGCGGACCTGGCGCCGGCAAGCGCGTACCCCACGACCGTCGCCGTCACGGCCAGCGTCTCGCGATCCTCGTCGCCGGCGCGCAACACGCGGGCAATGTCGAGCCGCTCGACGGTGACGACCTTTTCGCCACGCTCGAGCGCACCCAGAAACTCCAGTACGCCCTGGAAATCAGACTCGGCCCGCAGTTCGACCCTGAGCGCCGTGAGCCCGTCCGGTAATGCCGGCGCGCTCGTCGCTCCCCGCCCACCCGCGGCCGACGTCCGCGCGGCCGGCGCGGCCGTGCTCCCCCGCCCCGTCGTGGCCGCCGCCGTGCGCGTGGACGCACTGGCGAGCCAGACATTGGTTCGCCGCGCCACTTCGCCGAGGTACGTCACGAGCGTGCCGCCCGCGGCTACCTCGTTGGCGCCCGTGAAGACGCGTGCATTCGCCGCAGCGACGGCCGAGTCCGCGACGCGCTTCCGCGCCGGATTGCGCGATGCCTCGAGGATCGCCCCCTGCTCGCGGGCCAGTGCGTCACGCTCGACCGCGATGCGATCGTTCGCCTCGGCCAGCGCCGCACGCACCGGCTTGACCGCGAACACCCAGCTCAACGAGGGAACGACCACGGCAAGGGCGATCATCACCGTGCGGCGCTCACTCGGGGTCATCGAGATCCGGCTCACGGCTTCACCGGGCCCGGAGCCCTCGCGCCGGTCAGCAGCGCGCCAAGCGAGAAATGCTCGAGCGGCAGCTCGCCCTCGATCGCGTCGCGGCGCACAGGCGCCGTCGCGCGAACCCCCGTCACTCCCGGCATCCGCGCGATGTCGTCGAACACCGGCGCTGCCCGTTCCGCCACGCCGTCCATGAAGATCGAATCGCCGCGCGCCCGGAATGCCGTAAGCGAGGCGTCGAGTGGAAGGCTGGCCGCGACGGCGGCCAGCACCGTCGAGTAGCGAGGGGCATTCCGGGCCGCACCGGCGAGTGCCGCGACCTGCCGATACGTCGCATCCACCGACGACCGGCCGACCAGCGACGCGTCCACCTGCGACCGCAACTGCGCGCGCTCGGCCTGCACAGCCATCAGTTCACGTTGCACGCCGACGTAGTGGATGGCGGCCGCGAGCACCATCGTGGCCAACGCGACACCGGCGGCCCACCAGGCGTGTCGCTCCACACGCGACCGGCGCTGCTCCCGCGTTTCCTCGCTCTGGATCTCGAGGCCTGCGGCGGCAGGGGCGAAGCGCGCCGCGAGTGCATCAGGGCGCTCCGTGAGCTCGAGCCACTTCGGCTCCGGCACCATCACGCTGGCCCCGGCGCCCGCAAGGGCCGTGCGAAGCGCGTCCACGGCGTCCGGTGTGCCCATCAGTGCAACGCGTGCGTCACCGGCCGTTGCGAGCATCGCGGCGATCTGCGCCGCGTCGGCCGGCCCGCGGAAGCGACGCACGGAATCCAGTGAGCCCCGGTTCAGCGACAGGAGGTCGCTGCGGTCGTCGCGGGTCATGATCACGTGGCCGGCGCGGCGCGCAAATTCGGGCCAGATCGCAACGGCTGCGGCTGCCCACGCCACCTCGGCCGGCACCACACTGCGCAGCGGGCAACCCGCCGCCTCGGACGCGAACTGCACCGCCTGCATCAGTTGCTGAGCGGTGGACGTCGCCAGCACCGGGCCCGCCTCGGCGCCCTTCGCGGCCGGCGTCGCGGCGCGCGTGCCCACGACCTGCGCCCCGCGGGCCGAAACGAAATACCGGCTGGCGTTGCGCGCGAGGAACAGGTTCCGGTCGTCGGCGCGCAACGGCGGCAACGCGATTGTCCGCGTCTCGGCCAGCGGTGGCAGTAGTGCCACGACCAGCGCCGGCGTTTCGAGCCCGCTTGCCCGCGCCGCCTGGGCCAGCGCCGCTGCGAGCGCGTCGCGCGAGCCGTTGGCCCCGCCATTGAGCTGCAGGTCGGCCGACCACACCGTCGGCACCGATGCCGCGGCGGCGGTCACCGACGCCGGCGTCAGCGCCACACCAAGCACGTCGCCGCGCCGCCCGCCGCCGCTCATCGCCATTCCTCGGCCGTCACTTCGGCGGCCGGCATCCCGTTCACGTTGCTGCGCTGCAGCATGACGCGCAGGCGCACCGGCTTCGCCGAAGGACTCGCGTAGGCAAGCAGGGTGACCTGCAGTTGGGTGGTCAGCACTCCGGCTCGGGCCCCGATGGACTGCTCCGCCGCCAGGTTCATGCGGTTCATCGCGGCGCCCACCTGATCGCTCACGCCGCGCCGCACCTGCGGCATCACCTGGTTCACGCTCGCAATCCGCGCGCCGCGCGACCGCGCGGCGAGGATGTTCGAGATGATCTCGTCGGTCATCCCGGGCAACACGCGCAACACCGGCACCGGCGCCGTGTTCAGGTTCACCTGTGCGCTGCCGAGCGTGGTGAGGTACGGCGCCACCACGGAGTAGATGTCCTGCGTCATTCCCTTCACGTCGAGCAGCTCCTCGAGGTCACGGAAGTTCTGGTTCGTCGGCACGCGGAGGAGCTTGTCCTTCACGTACTCCTCCACTTCACCACCGCGAGCCCGCGCGATGTCGTCCGGGTCGCGCCAGTCCGCAATCGCCTGGGCAAGCTGCTCGGCCTGCACAAAGTCGCCGAGCAGGTTCGAGAACAGGGTGCGTAGCTCAGACTCGGAAAGCACGTTCACGTTAAGGCGCGTCCCAAGGTCGATCGCCTCGATCGTCACCTCCATGCTGTCCACGAGCATCGTGCCCGAGTAGAGCGAATCCACGCCCAGCCACGGATCGGCGGCCCGCGTGCTGCCGATCGCCCCGGCCGTGGACTGCGGTCCCGTGCGCAAGGCATACTCGAGCTGCGCCCGGGTCATGGCGAACGCTCCCAGCGCGCCGGCCGACGCGCGAGCGCGGTCCGCTGCGGCGATGCCGACTTCGCGGCGCTCTCGGCCCACCAGGGCAAACTCGAGCACCACGATCGTGATTCCCACGACCAGCCAGAGCGCGGCGAGCATCGCGATGCCACGGCGGTTCGTCACGGCGTCGCCTCGCCAAACACGATTGTCGTCGGCAGCGTGAGCAGCCGCGGAAGCGCGTACCCCTCAGCTGGCACCATCGCCACCCGCAGCGCGATCGGTTGGCCCGTCGATGCCTCGGTGCTCGGAATCCATCGCCCCGTCCGCTGGTCGTAGAACTCGATCACGAGATCGCCAACCGACGGATCGAGCTCGCGGCGCATCAGGGGCGTCTGCGCGCTCGCCCGGTACTCGATCGCGAGTCCCTGTTCCGGCGTGTTGTCGTCCGCATCCACGAAGATCCTGATCGTCACGTTGCCCGCCATCAGCGGATTCGGGCCGCTGGTGACGACCGTCAACTCGTTGCCGGTCGACGCCGCTGCCGTGACGCCCGCGGTCGATGCGCTGCCACCGCGGGCACCCGGCGCCACGCTGGCGAGCTGCATTCCGCCGGCACCGCCGCCGCGCCCGCCGCGTGGCACCCCACCCCGCTGGATCTGCGGCTCGCCCTGGAGGATCCACTGCCGGATCGTCTCGCGCAGCGCCGCGGCCCGCTCCACGTCGGCCGACGCGGTACGGATGACTTCCTGCTGGTCGATCACCGTCCCGAACGCCATGGCGCCGCCGGTTGCCAGCAGGGCGAGCACGGTGATCGCCACGACGAGCTCGAGCAGCGTCATGCCGCGGCGCGACCAGCGCGGCGCCGCGCTGGCACCTCTGACTCGACCTTGCTGTTGCGTCATCGGTCGAGTCCCCCGTCGGCCCCACCGCGTCCGCCACCGCCGCCGGCCCCGCCTCGCCCCGTGCCCGTCGTGAGCACGGGTCGGCGATAC
>CAZLAU010000011.1:0-36650 GCA_964557615.1 uncultured Gemmatimonas sp. | reverse complement strand
CTCCCCGCGCGGATTGACCGCGCCCTCACTTCCATCGTCAACGCACGCACGGGCCTCGACGTCGTGCGCGGCGAGCAGGTTCGCGACGTCGCGACCACCACTGAGGGCCGCGTGCGGCTCACGCTCGTCCTCGGCGACGCCGACGACCCGACGATGGCGCGCGACGTCCGGCGCGCGGTCGAGGCAGTCGACGGAGTGACCGATGTCCGCGTCGACGTGAAGCCCTCCGGAGGGCCGCCGGCGGCGGCCACTGGCCCGTCGGGCACCGGCACGGCGCCGCCGAAACGCAGCCCGCTCCCCGTCATGAGCGAGCCGCAGTCGGCGCAGCGGGCAGTTGCCGCACCAACACCGGTGGCATTTCCCGGGCTCGGACGCATCATCGCCGTGTCGTCGGGGAAGGGCGGGGTCGGCAAGAGCACCGTCACCGTCAACCTCGCGGTGGCACTTGCCCGGCGCGGTCGCCACGTGGGTCTCCTCGATGCCGATATCTACGGACCCGATATCCCGCGAATGATGGGCGTGATGGCGCCGCCCCCGGTCGAGAACGAGAAGATCGTCCCGCTCGAGGCGCACGGCGTAAAGCTGATGTCGCTCGGGTTCCTGGTGGAACGCGACCAGCCGGCGATCTGGCGTGGGCCGATCGTGATGAAGATCATCAACCAGTTTCTCCGCGACGTGCGCTGGGGCCGGCTCGACTACCTGCTGGTGGACATGCCGCCCGGCACCGGAGACGCGCAGCTCTCGCTCGTCCAGGCCGCGCAGCTCGCCGGCGCCATCATCGTCACGACGCCGCAGGAGGTCGCCGTCGGCGACGCGTTGCGCGGCGCTAAGATGTTCGAGCGGGTCGGCGTCCCGATCCTCGGGGTCGTCGAGAACATGAGCTGGTGGGAGTCGCCCGACGGCCAGAGGGTTCCGATCTTCGGGTCGGGCGGCGGCTCGCGGCTGGCATTGGAGCTTGGCGTCCCGCTGCTGGGCGAAATCCCGCTGCACCAGCCGGTTCGCGAAGGCGGCGATGCGGGGACACCGATCGTCGCGGCCGCGCCGGACTCTGCGCCGGCGCTCGCGCTGGCGGCCGTCGCCGAGCGGGTCGAGCAGGGCTGATCCGTGCCGCGGGTGGTTACGTTGCTCACCGACTTCGGCACGGTGGACGGCTATGTCGCCGAGATCAAGGCCGTCATCAGTTCGCTTGCGCCGTCGGCGTCCCTTGTCGATGCGACCCACGACATCCCGCCGCAGGACATCGCCCGCGCGCGGCTGACCCTTTCCCGGTACTGGCGCCGGTTCCCGGCAGGGACCGTGCACGTAGTGGTCGTCGATCCGGGGGTCGGAACGCCGCGGGCGGCCCTCGCCGTGGCAAGCGACGGACGGTTCCTGGTCGGGCCGGACAATGGTGTACTGTCACCCGCGTTCGCCGTGGAGGGCGCCTGCGCCGTCCAGCTCGACGTGCCGGGTGGGGCGTCACCGACGTTTCACGGCCGCGACGTGTTTGCGCCCGCGGCGGCACGCCTCGCATCCGGCGAGCCCCTCGACGTCCTGGGCCGCCGCTACCGGCCATCGGTGGTCATCAACACACCGGTCCCGGTTCGTGGCATCGGCGGGGCACAACACGGCGAGGTGATCGCGATCGATCGCTTCGGCAACGCGATTACCAACCTCGAGAGCGCATTTTCGGAGTTCGTGGCGGTGGCAGGGCGGCAGGTTCCTGCTGTTCGGACGTTCGCTGACGTCGCGGTCGGCCACGCCTGCGCTCTCGTCGGCTCGGCCGGGTTGCTGGAAATCGCGGTGCGCGACGGCAACGCGCAGGCGGTGCTCGGACTGGCGGTCGGAATGCGGGTCACGACGCTGCCGGCGGAGTAGGAAACTCCGGCGGCGGGGGCGGCTCAGCGCCGGATCACCTCGAAGCCGCCAATCACCGCCGTGACCCGCACCGTCGCGCGGCGTTTCGCCGCGTCGTAGTCGGGGGAGTACCAGGCATCACCCCGTTTTTCGAGTCCCGCCTTCTCAAAGCCCGCCAGGAACGTCCGGGCGACAATTCGGAGCCCGACATCCGTCGGCGCGCGAAGCGTCATCGAACCGACGGCCACGTTGGCGCTCACGTCCATCTCCCCGTCCCACGACCCGCCGAGATCGTAGTCGAGGGCCCCCGCGCCGACGTTCACGTGCGTGACCCGTGCGCGCAGGTTGCCCCCGTTACGCACCGTCACGTCCGCCGCGCCGACGTCGAGGTCGAATCGCACGAGGTCTTCGCTGTTCGGCGTGCTCACGTCGAGCCGAACCTCGCTGGCTCCGGTGCGAACCTCCAGCTCGCTCAGCCTGAGGCCCCCCAGCTGCACGTCAGCGCGCGACGCCCCGAGTTCAAGGAAGAGGCGAAGCGGTGCGCGCGTGGTCAGGGCGGCGGTGAGGCTGCTGCCGTCGCGGTTGCCCGATTTCCAGTCGGTGCGCGATGCGCTTCGCGTGCCGACCGTGAGAGACCGTGAGCCGGCGTCGAAGGCGGCGAGCGGTACGGTGCGCTCGGCGTCATACCGCAGCGCCGTCCGGTAGAGGACCGGATCGGTGGTTGGCGCCAGGTCGAGCGTGCCGGCGACGTACTCGACGCGGACCGTCGCGGGCGCGTCGCTCTGCAACTGGCGCGACGACGTGAGCGTGCGCCATTCCTGCGCCACGGCGCGGATCGGTGCGCCGGCCAGCACGACTCCGGCAATCAGCGCGGCGGCGCGAACCTGGCTCATCGCGCGCCGGCCGACGGCGTTGCGGTGGGGCGACGGGCAGCCGCTACACCCGATACCGGCGTGGGCGTCTGCCAACTCGGCGACGCCATCGCCCGCTGTGCGTGCTGGCTCTGCGCCCGGCGGATCCCGGCGCGGGAGATGAGTGCGGCGCCGAGTCCGGCGGTGCATGCCACCCACGATGTGGCGAACGCTGCGCCTCGTGCCAAGGTTTCCGCAGCCGGCCACGGCGCGAGCACCGCAGCAAGCAGCCACGGACTGAGGAGCACGATGATGCCCACGACCAGTGCCCTGGCAGTGGCGGCCCGCTGCGCGAGATTGCTGCCCGGCGGCGCCGGTCGCCAGCCGCGGCCGACGACGACCGCGGTGGCCAGAAATCCCAGCGTGACGAGCCCGGCCGCGATGATCACGTACGCGACGGCGGCAAAGGGAACGAGCAGTATCCCGATGACCGAAAGCACCAGTGCGACCAGCACGGCAACGAGGAGCGGCGCGAACGCGACCTGACCAGCCACGCCTGCGACGAGGGTGCTGCCGTAGTGGCGCTCGAGGGCGTCGGCCACGGCGGCCAGGTTGTCCGGCGCGAGCAACAGCACGCCCACGCTGATCACGATCAGGATCACGAACCAGCCGCCCACGAGCGCCAGCTGCCTCGTGATGGACGCTGCCGTACTGGTCGGCGCAATCGCAGCGTCGGCGGCCGACAGTTCCAGCGTCTGCCCTTGCACCGCGCCGCCTTCGAGGCGAACACGTCCACCGATCGCGATGGCGTTGCCGGTGATCGACCCGCCGGGGTGCACCACGATGTCGCCGGAGAACGACACCACGTCGCCATCGACTACACCGTGGATGGCGACGGTCCCGTCGCGCACGGCCACGGGGCCGCTGACCCGCTCGGCGGCCGCGACCACGCGGCTGCCGGTGGTGAATGCCGCCGCATCCGGCAGCGTCGGGAGGTCCGGGCTGGCGAGACCCTCCAGCACCGCGGCGAGCTGGCCGGCGTCCTTGGCGGCCTGCGGCGGAACCGACGGACTGGCGGCGAAGGCCGTCGTGGCGGCGACGACGACGGCCACGGCGACAACGGACACGAGCGCACGCGCTCGGCGTGCGTGGGGCGCTGCGAACGCCATGGCTACTCCCGCGTCCGGCGGGATGCCGTCGCGAAGGCGCGAAGGCTGAGCGCGGCGAGCGCGGCGGACCCGAGGACCACGCCGACCCCGACGGCGATGGCAGCGGGGCCCTGGCTTGCAATGGCTTCGACGGCACCGCCGCCGAACACCGTGCGAACGACGGTCTCCGCCCCGGCTGCGGCGGCGGCCCGAGCCCGGTCGCCAGCAAGGCTGGCGAGATACACGGCCACATCACCCCTGAAGGCCAGCCACACGGCCGCCGACGACACGGCCACGGCAATCAGGGAGGCGCTGGTGGCGAACACGAGGCGCATGCCTGCGGTGCGAGGCACGAATCGGGTCGCGGCCCCGACGAGGGCGACGTGCCACGGCTCGATGACCTGGACGTCCGCCATGACCCGATTGGCGAACGAGGGCGCCGGGGCAAAGCGCGGAATGCGCTCAAGCGCCTCGACGACCACGCGGGCCTCGTCGACGCGCGCCCGGCAGGCGGCGCAGGAATCGACGTGGGTCCGGAGGGGAGCCGCGCCAAAGCCGACCTCGCCGTCGAGCAGCAGGTCGATCTCGTTCGGAAGCAGGTGGCGGTGTTGCATGGTGGCCTCTCGAAAAGCCTTACGGGGTGGGGGAACGGAAGTTTCAGTATTTGTGCGGGCCGGCGGGGTCGCGTCTGGTTCACCGCCAGGGCCCGCGGACGGGGCCAATTGCGGCCCGTTGCGGGGTTTGTTCAGGTCATTCCCGGAGGTGCTCCAGGAGGTCCCGGAGTTCGATCCGGGCGCGGTGGATGTACGTCTTGACCGTACCCAGCGGCAGGTCCAGGGTGGCGGCAATCTCCTCGTATGACCGGCCCTCCACGTGCCGGAGGACGATGCACGAGCGGTACTCGGGCCTGAGCTTGCCGATGGCCCGTTCGATCGCCGAACCGAGTTCGCGGGCCTCGATCTCGTCGAGCGCGCTTTCGGCGCCGCTGGCGATCTCGAACGATGTGGCATCGATTTCCGACACGGACGACGCGTGGGGCGAGCCGTCCACCGAGATGGTGTCGAGCTGCCGGCGCCTGAGGTGATCAATCGCGACGTTGTTCGCGATCTTGAACAGCCAGCTCGACAGTTTGAACTCGGGCCGGTACTTGTCGATGTTGTTGAGAACCTTGATGAACGCGTCCTGCGCCAGGTCCTCGGCCGTCGCGCTGTCCCGAACCATTCGGAAGATCAGCGAAAAGACCGGCCGCTCGTAGCGGCGCACGATCTCGCGGAACGCGGGTTCGCGTCCCCGCTGCGCCAGCGCGACGACATCTGCGTCGGGGAGGTTCGAGAGATCGGGCGGGGGCGCCATTCTGTTCGCGAAACTTGCCCGGCCTACAGCGCACGGGCAACTTGCATCCTCCCATGGCCAGTGCAGAAATCGACGTGTTGGACCCGCGAGCCCACGTTCGCGCCGCGGCGGCAGGCGCGCCGCACAAGCGCGCGTACGTGCGTGGCATGTTCTCGGATATCGCGCCCCGCTACGACCTGCTCAACCGTATCCTGAGCCTCGGGATCGACCGGTCGTGGCGGCGCGCGGCGATCGCCGCGCTCCGGTGGGAGCGGCGCCCGTCCGGCCGCTATCTCGACCTGTGCGCGGGCACGCTGGACGTGTCCGCCGCCCTGTCGCACACCACCGGATTCTCGGGCCACGTCGTCGCCGCCGATTTTGCCGAGCCGATGCTGCGCGCCGGCGCCGGCAAGGCACCTCCGGGAGCCGTTGCGCCCGTCGTGGCCGATGCCCTCACGCTGCCGCTGCGCGGCGGGAGCTGCGACGGCGCGCTCGTCGGGTTCGGCATTCGGAACGTGGCCGACCTGGACGCGTCGCTTCGCGAAGTCCTCCGGGTTCTTTCTCGCGGTTCGCGATTCGTCATTCTCGAGCTCTCGACGCCCAGGGTCCCGCTGCTGCGCGAGGCGTACCTGTTCTATTTCAGGCACATCCTTCCGGTCATTGGCGGCATCGTCAGCGGCCACGGATCGGCTTACCAATACCTCCCACAGTCCGTGATGCACTTTCCCGAGGGCGATACTCTGGCGGCTCGCATGCAAGCGGCCGGCTTTGCGAATGTCTCCTGGCGCCCCCTGAGCCTTGGCATCGCGGCGCTGCACGTGGGGGAGGCGCCGTGACCCTCGACACCCTCGGCGAGTTCATCGCCGCGATCGAGGCCGCCGGCGAGCTCGTGCGGGTCAAGGAACCGGTTCGGGCAAAGCTCGAGTTGTCCGAGATCGCCGACCGCGTCATGAAACAGCCAGGGGGCGGGAAGGCACTGCTCTTCGAGCACGTGCTACTCGACGACGGCAGCCGGTCGGCCCATCCGGTCGCGATCAACCTCTTCGGTTCCTTGCGCCGGATGGCCATCGGGCTGGGCGTGAGCGACCTCGACGAGCACGGCGCCCGCATCACCAAGCTGCTCGACCTGAAGGTCCCGGAGGGCATCCTCGGCAAGTTGTCGATGCTGCCCCGGTTGATGGAGGTCGCCAAGTTCCCGCCGCGCATGAAAGGCGGCACGCCGCCGTGCCAGGAGGTCGTGTGGCGCGGTGACGAGGTGGATCTCTCGAAGATCCCGATCATTACCTGCTGGCCGGACGACGGCGGCCCGTACATCACGCTTCCGATGGTGGTGTCGAAGGACCCGAAGCGCGGCATCCGCAACGTCGGGATGTACCGTGTGCAGGTCTTGTCGAAGAACACCGTGGCGATGCACTGGCAGCGACACAAGGTGGGCGCCGCGCACTGGCGCGAGATGGCCGAGCGTGGCGAGAAGATGCCGGTGGTGATCGTGGTCGGTGCCGATCCGGCGTCGATCTACTCGGCCAGCGCGCCGCTCCCGCCGACGGTGGACGAGTTCATCTTTGCGGGCTTTTTGCGCAAGGCGCCCGTGCAGCTTGCGAAGGCCGTGACGTGCGACCTTGAAGTGCCCGCCGAGTCGGAATTCGTGATCGAGGGGTACATCGATCCTGCGGAGCCGCTGGTGACCGAAGGGCCGTTCGGTGACCACACGGGGTTCTACTCCGAAGCCGACCTGTACCCGCTGGTGCATGTCACGGCAGTCACGATGCGGAAGAATCCGGTGTATGCCACGACGATCGTCGGCCGGCCCCCGATGGAGGATTTCTACCTGGGGCACGCGACGGAGCGGATCTTTCTTCCCCTGCTGAAGCTTACGGTTCCGGAAATCGTGGACTACCACATGCCGGCCGAGGGCATCTTCCACAACCTCGTCTTCGTGTCGATCCGGAAGGAATACCCGGGGCAGGCGTTCAAGGTGATGAACGCGATGTGGGGCGCGGGGCTGATGTCGCTGGCCAAGATGTTGGTGATCGTGGACGACTGGGTGAACGTCCGAAACCCGCAGGAAGCGTGGTGGGTGGCGCTCAACAACATCGATCCCGAGCGCGACGCGCGGTTCAGCATGGGCCCGGTGGACGTGCTGGACCATTCGAGCCGCACCTTCACCTACGGTTCGAAGATCGGCTTCGACGGCACCAGGAAATTCCCCGAGGAAGGGTTCACCCGGAACTGGCCGCCGGTAATCGAAATGGACGCGGCGACGCGCGGCCGAGTCGACGCGATGTGGCCGCGCCTCGGGCTCGGGCGCGGGTGACGAGCACGTCGCGGCCTGACGCCGGCGCCGCGCGGGAGGGGCAGACGATTGCCGGATCGTCGCGCCTCGTGCGGTATGCCAACTTCGTGAAGCTGCCGCATACGGTTTTTGCGCTGCCGTTCGCGCTGGTCGGTGTGACGCTCGGAAGCTTCGGCGTGGACGTGACCGGGCCCACCGTCGCCTGGGTGGTGATCGCCTTCACGGCCGCGCGGTTCTCGGCAATGGGGTTCAACCGCATCGTCGACCGCGAGTACGATGCGCGGAATCCGCGCACGGCGATGCGGGAGATCCCGTCCGGCACGATGGGCGTCACTGAAGCGTGGGCTGCGGTGCTGGGTGCCGCCGCGATCTTCGTGTTCGCCGCCTGGCGCATCAACCCGCTGTGCTTCGCGCTGTCGCCGCTCGCCCTCGTGTGGGTCTTCTTCTACAGCTACACCAAGCGGTTCACGCGTTGGGCGCACCTGGTGCTGGGGTTCGGGCTGGCGATCGCGCCGGTCGGCGGATACCTCGCCGTCACGGGCGCGTGGAGTACGCCGGCGTGGATGCTCCTGGCGCTGGCCGTCGCAGTGGCAACGTGGACGGCGGGATTCGACATCCTGTACGCGCTTCAGGACATTGGCGTCGATCGCACCGAGGGACTGCACTCGATCCCGGCGTCGCTCGGTCCGGCCGGCGCGCTCGCGGTGGCCCGAGCGTTGCACGTCTTGACCGTGATCGCCCTCGTCGCCGTCGGCGTCGCGATCCAGGCGGGCGTGTACTATGCGGCCGGTACGGTTGCGGCCGGTTTGCTCCTCGCCTTCGAGCATCGCCTGATGCGCGACGGCACCACCGGCAACATCGGCAAGGCGTTCTTCACCGTGAACATGGCGCTGTCGGCGGTGTTCTTCGCCTTCGTTCTGCTCGAGCGCCTGCTCCCGTACCGGCCGTTGCGACTGCCGTGGTGAGCGATCCCGTGGTCTTCGCAATGACCGGTGCCTCCGGCGCGCCGTATGGGATACGCCTGCTCCAGCAGCTCGTCCTCGCCCGGCACCGGGTGTCACTGATCATTTCGTCCCACGGCCTGCGGCTGCTCAGGACCGAGAGCGACGTGGAAACCGTGGACCAGCTTCGCGACGTGGTGGGGGCCGAGGGGTGGGACTCACTCGTGACGGTGTTCGACGACGCCGACCGGGGTGCCGGGCCGGCGTCGGGCTCGGCGAAGAGCGCCGGCATGGTGATCTGCCCGTGCTCGATGGGCACACTCGCCTCGATCGCCGCGGGTACGTCGCGCTCGCTCGTGGAACGCGCAGCCGACGTGACGCTCAAGGAGCGGCGGATGCTGGTGCTGGTGCCGCGCGAAACGCCGCTGAGCGCCGTCCACCTCGAGAACATGCTGCGCCTCACGCGTTCGGGCGCGGTCGTGCTCCCCGCCGCGCCGGGTTTCTACCATCGCCCGGCGTCGATCGACCAGCTGGTGGACTTCGTCGTTGCGCGCATCCTCGACCAACTCGGGATCGAGCAGCGCCTCGTGCCCCGCTGGGGCGCTCCGCCGGCTCCGTGATCGTCGGGCTGATCAGCGACACCCACGGGCTCGTCCGCCCGGACGTGCACGTCGCCCTCGCAGGCGTGGACCTCATCCTGCACGCGGGCGATGTGGGTGGCGGCGAAGTGCTCGATGAGCTGGCCCTGATCGCCCCGGTGCGGGCGGTATTCGGGAACACCGACGCGGCGGGCGAACCGGGACTCGAGCCGGCCATCGACATCGTGCTCGAGGGCGTACGGGTGCACGTGAGCCACGGGCACGAGGTCGGGCGGATCAGCGCAGCGGCGCTCGCCGCGGCCTACGATGCCGACCTCGTGGTGTATGGACACACGCACCGTCAGCGCATCGACACCGTTGGAAGCCGGCTGATCGTGAATCCTGGCGCCGCCGGCGCCCGCCGGTTCGACCTGCTGCCCTCAGTTGCCCGTGCGCGGTTGGTGGGTGGCGCCACCAGCGTGGACCTGATCACCCTCGCGTCCTGATTCGGTACTGGCGGCCGGGCAGCGGATTCCGAGATTCAATGCGCCATGACGAGCCTCCCGGAACTCGGTGACCGGTATTCCCTGACGGCCGAAGTTGGCCGCGGTGGCACCGCCGTTGTCTATCGCGGGCACGACCGGGTGCTCGACCGCGAGGTTGCCGTGAAGTTGCTCACGGCGGAGTGCTCCGAGGCCGTTGGCGCCGAGCGCTTCGAAACGGAGATTCGGCTGACGTCGCGGCTCGTGCATCCGAACATCGTGCCGCTCTTCGACAGCGGTCGTTTCGCGAATCGGCTGTTCTATGTGATGCCGTTCGTCGAGGGGGAAACCCTGCGCCAGCGCATCGCCCGCGAAGCCCATTTCACGCCGGATGAAGCGACCGCGATCGTGATGGACGTGGCAGAGGCACTGGCGTACGCGCACGGCGCGTCCCTGGTGCACCGCGACGTCAAGCCGGAGAACGTGTTCTGCTACCACGGTCGGGCGATGCTCGCCGATTTCGGGATCGCCAAGCACGTGATCGACGCAGAATCCACGGCGCACACGGAAACGGGCACGTTCGTCGGAACGCTCGCCTACATGAGCCCGGAGCAGGCACAAGGGGCGCCCGCAGGGCCAGCGGCGGACCTGTACAGCCTCGGCTGCCTGCTGTTCGAGCTGCTCACCGGTGAGGTGCCGTATCCGGGACCGACGATGATGGCTTTTCTCTCGCAGCACCTGACGGCCGCGGTTCCGCGAGTCCGCGAGAGGGCCCCGGCCACGCCGTCGCGCCTCGCCGCCCTGGCCGAGCAGCTCCTGGCCAAGGATCCCGTGGATCGGCCAGCGAGCGCGCTCGAGGTCGCGGCAGCCCTTCGCACTCGATCGATTTCCGGCGAAACGCCGGCTGCGGTGCAAACTCCGCCACCGCCGCCGGCGTCGGAGTCAAGTCCGTACGACGCCGCGTCGATGGAAGCGTGCCGTGAAGGGCGCGTGCTCTTCCAGCGCAGCTATCAGGGAGGGGCCACCGCCCGGGAAAAATTGGAGTATGCAAAGGCGTTGTTCGAGCGCGGCCGCGACCTGGACCCGAAGAACCCGCACGCCCTCATCGGCCTCGCCGACGTGCACCACGTGCTGGGATTCCGCGGATTTCTGGATTTTCATGCATCAACGCGCCTCGCAAGCGAGTTGCGGGCCGAGGCGCTGCGGCTCGCGCCGGACCTTCCCGATGTGCACATCTCGATTGCCGTCGAGCTGCTGTACTGGAAGGACGACTTCGCGACCGCTGGGGCCGAGTTCCGGAAGGCGATCGAGACCGGCACGGTACGTCCGGACGCACTCCGGTTGTACGGTGCCTACCTCAAGATGGCCGGTCGGCTCGATGAGGCACTCGAGTACATGCGGCGCGGGGTCGCGGCCGACCCCGACGCACCGTCGCTTCACGTTGGGCTGGCCGATGTGCTGATCGCATGCGGGCGATTCACCGAGGCGGTCGAGCCGTTGCGAACGGCGCTCAGGCTGAATCCCGGCTACGAAGCGGCCCTGGAACGAGTGGACATTGCGTGCTCGAGGCTCGGCCAGGCCGACGATGCGTTGGATGCCCGGCGGGCGCTGCACGGGTTCCGCGGACACGACGACCGGCTGGCCGCGCTCAACGCCGACATCGAATCGCTCGGGCCGTCCGCTGCTCGCACCAACGACATCCGGCGCGACCTTGCCGCGTTCATCGCGCGCGCCACGCGTGAGGATCCGTTTGTCGACCTGAACGTCAGCCGCCAGCTCGCCGACTACATCATCGTCGCAAACGCCGAGCTCGGGGAATGGAAGACGGCGATGGACTGGGTGGAGAAGGGGTTTTACCGGCGGCCGGGTCGGCTGCGGCGCGTGATGACCGACCTCCCGTTCGACCGGCGCGGACTCGCCATCGATCCTCGCTACGTGCGGATCCTGCGCACCGCCGGGCTCGAGGAATTGATCTGACCGCCTAGGCGCTGCGGGTGAGGGCGGCGGCGGACGGCGGGCTGGTACGCTCGAGTTCGGCCGGGAACTTCCGGAACCAGCTCGCGAGCAGCAGCAGTTCGTCGATTTCGTGTGCCGGCACCGCGCCGGTCTCGCGGGCCACCGGCGAAAAGATGTCCGCCACCCGCGCATCGAGGAGCGCGCGCTCCTGCGCCGTGCCGGGTGCCGGGCACTCGTGCCGGATCCGCCCGCGGCGGACCACGTACGCGCGGTCGTCGCCGTCGTGGCCCGGAACGGTGTAGGTGAACGACAGCGTTTCCACGGCAAACCGGAGGCGCGCAAACTGCTCCTTGAGCGACTCGAGGCGCGCCACCTTGTCGCGCAGGGCCGCCGCGCGTTCGAACTCGAGTCGCTCGCTCGACGCCTCCATCGCCTCACGCAATGCCAGGATCGGGGCGTCGTGACGGCCCGCGATGAACTCGCGTGCGAGCCGCACGCGGTCGTCATATTGGGCCGCCGTCGTCGCCGCCACACACGGGCCGAGGCAGCGGCCAATCTCGTGCCGGATGCAGCCCGGCGTCCGCGGCGGGGCAACGGCCATCTCGGGCTGGTCGGCGAAATGCATCTTCGTGTCGAGCGAGCAGTCGCGCAGCCCGAGCGCATCGTTCAGTTCGCGCAGCGCCGCGGCCAACTGCGTGGCGCCGTGAAACGGACCGTAGTAGGTCGCCGCGTCGCGTCCGAGCGACCCGCGCACGACGTGCAGCTTCGGCGCCGGGCCGTTGGTCAGCCGGATGAACGCATAGTGCCGCGCGTCGCGTTTCATCATGACGTTGTATCGGGGCCGCCAGCGCTTGATGAGTCGCAGCTCCGTGATGCACGCCGCGAACTCGCTCGGCTCGTAATCCCACGCAACGGATGCCGCCTCGGCAATCATCCGCGCGCTCTTGTCCTTCGGGTACTCGGCGCGAAAGTGCGTCAGGAGGCGCGTGCGCACGCCCTTCGACTTGCCGACGTACAGCACCTCGCCATCCTCGCCGAGCAACCTGTAGGTGCCCGGCCGTTCGCGCGCCTCGGACTTCACCAGCGCGAGCATGGCGTCGCGCCGCGCTTCCACGAGCGGCGGCAGCTCCTTCCGGCGGCGACGACGGCGCGGGCTCATGCGCCGCAGTTTAGCCGGGTGACCTCAGCGCTGGCACTTGGGGCACCAGACCGTGATCCGGTTCTCGATGGCGTGGGTCGCCCGCAGCGTCGTCCGGCAGCGCAGGCACGGCTCCCCCTCACGCGCGTACACCTTGGCGAGCCCGAGGAACCCGCCTCGTCCACCGTACGGGTCCCGGTAGTCCCGGAAGCTCGTGCCACGCTGCTCGACCGCGACCGCGAGTACGTCACGCACTTCCCTGAAGAGACGGCTGCATTCGGTCCGGGTGATCGTCGCGCCACGCCGGGACGGACGAATGCGGGCCCGCCACAGCGCCTCGTTGGCGTAGATGTTGCCCACGCCCGCCAGCTTGCGCTGGTCCATCAACACGGTCTTGATCGCGCGACTCGAACTGCGCATCGCGTGCGCGAAGGCCTGCGCCGTGTAGGTCGGATCGAGCGGCTCGGGGCCCAGGGTCGCTTCCCACGCAGCGAACCCAGCCGGGTTCATCAACGTCACCGTTCCGAGCCGCCGAACGTCGCGGTACCGCATCGTGCGCCCGTCCGCCAAGGGGAACGCGATGCACGTATAGTCGCCGCGACCCGCCGCCCAGCGCTCCGGCTCGATCAGCAGGCCCCCCGTGAATCGCGGGGACACGACCATCCGATCGCCCGACGACAGGTCGGCGATCACGTACTTGCCGCGCCGCCAGAATCGGTCGAGTGATGCCCCTCGCATCCGCGTTCCGAGCGATCGGGCGGTGCAGTCGCGAAGGACGTTGGGCCGGAAGACCCGCACGTCGGCGATGACCGCTCCTCGCACGGAGGCGTCGAGGTCTCGCGCGATCGTCTCGACTTCGGGAAGTTCAGGCACGCCGGCGGGCCAGCTCGCGCCAGCCGATGTCCCGCCGATATCCCCGGCCGGCGAACTCGACGCGCTCGGCGTATGCGGCGCTCGCCTGTTGCGCCTCAGCGAGCGTCGGTGCCGTCGCCGTCACTGCGAGCACGCGGCCGCCGGCGGTCACGAGGCGATGCTCGGCGTCGCGCCTCGTGCCCGCGTGGAACACGAGCACGCCGTCCGGCGCAGCCGGGAGCGAGATTGGGTCGCCCGTTCGCGGCTTTGCCGGATAGCCGTCCGCCGCCACCACCGTTGTCACGGCCGCTTCGGCGCGCCAGCTGAGCGGCGGGTGCCCCGAGAGCGATCCGCCGGAGGCGACCGTGTGCACGACGTCCAGCAGCGAGGAGTCGAGCAGCGGAAGGATCGCCTCGGTCTCAGGGTCGCCGAATCGGCAGTTGAACTCCACGACCTTCGGCCCATCCGTCGTGAGCATGATCCCGGCGTAGAGGAGCCCCGCGAACGGCGCACCGTCGGCGCGCATGGCCGCGAGCGTCGGAAGGAACACCCGGTCCATCACGGCGTCGGCGACTGCGTCGGTCGCGATCGAGACGGGCGCGTATGCGCCCATGCCGCCGGTGTTCGGTCCAGTATCGCCTTCGCCGCGCCGCTTGTGGTCCTGCGCGGCGATCATCGGGAGCGCGTGGGTCCCGTCGGTCACGGCGAAGATCGACAGTTCCTCTCCGCTCATGTACTCCTCGACGAGCACCTCACCGCCGGCGTCGCCGAACGCCCGATCCTCGAGCATCATCGAGATCGCGTCATCGGCCTCGGCCGCCGACTGCGCAACGACCACACCCTTGCCCGCGGCGAGTCCCGTTGCCTTGATGACCACAGGTGCTCCCAGGCGCCGCGCTTCCGCGCGTGCCGCCGACGGATCGGTGAACGTTCGCGCAGCGGCGGTCGGCACGCCGGCACGCAGCATCAGGTTCTTCGCCCACGCCTTCGACGTTTCGATGCGCGCTGCGGCACGGGTTGGGCCGAACACCGGGAGTTTCGCGTGTGCAAACGCATCGACGATGCCGGCGTCGAGGGGTCCCTCCGGCCCCACAACGGTCAGCCCGACGCCTTCAGACGTGGCGAGCGACACGAGGCCGGCGACGTCCGTCGCGGCGACCGGCGCGCACCGGCCGAGTTCGCCGATGCCCGGGTTCCCCGGGGCGGCGATCAACTCGATGGAGGGGTCATCGCGGCGGAGTTTCCACGCGAGCGCGTGTTCGCGCCCGCCCCCGCCGACGATGAGGACCTTCACCGTCCAGCGCCGCGGAATGCGTCGTCGAAGGCGTCGCGCGCGCGACCGATCACGTCCGAGAACTTGTCCAACGCGGCGCGCGCCTGCTCGCCGTAGTAATCCGACGCATCGCCAAAGTCCTTCTTGAAGTCGGCCGGCTGTTCCTTGACGTCGGCGCGCCTCGCGTACTCGCCGCCGATGATCTTGTCGTAGCCGCCGGCGTCGATCCAGCGCTGGGCCTCGCCGGCCCGGACCGTCGCGAATGGGTGGTCGCGCATCACGGTGTTGAGGATCTGCAGCACCCGGTCCCACGCATCGCCCTTGGTCTCGTACTCCATCGCCTGGGCCATGAAGGCGTCGAGATCCACGGGATGTCCGAACTCGGCGCCGCCCGCGAGCTTCAACTGGAGCATCATCACGGTGTTGCGGTCCTGGACGCCGAGCAGCGCCGCGCGGTCCGCCGAGAACTCACTCTTGCGGTACCACTCCAGCAGGGCGAGCTGGAACGGGAACATCACGGCCGCGGCCAGGAAGGGCAGGGCGGTCAGGCCGAAGTACAGGATGATGATCGCGATGGTGCGGTACACCACGTGGCCGCTCATGATGTGCCCGACTTCGTGGGCAATGATCGCGCGCTGCTCATCCTCCGTGAGGTGTTCGAGCACCGACGAGTTGAGCACGATGAACGGCTTCTCGAACCCGACGGCCGCCGCGTTCATCACGGGCGACTGGGTGACGTAGAGTTCCGGGCGGTCCGGCCAGTCGAACGTGGTGAGCACTTCGGTGAGCATTGCGTCGAGCTTCGGGCGCTGCGTGGGTCCCACCCGCACGGCGCTGCCCAGGAAGAGCTGTCGCAGGGCGCGGTCGCCGATGAACCCGGCGATGCGCTTGATGAGTTCGTCGAATCCCGGGATCGCCCGCAGCGTATTGAGCGCGGCCCGGTCCGCCGGGTGCTCCCAGGCGGTGGACGAGATGTCGGTCAGGACCTTGGCGGCCATTCGGATCTCCAGTTGGTGACGCTGCCAGCCCTACGTCGGTATCGCACCGAAAGTTGCCTTCTCGGGACACGCCCCGGCATGGGACGGCGGCGAAGCCCGATCAGATTCCGGCGAACGCCTGCTCGAGGTCGGCGAGCAGGTCTTCGACGTCCTCCACCCCGACCGACAGCCGGATCAAGCCCTCGGTCACGCCGAGCAGGTCCCGGTGCACCGCCTCGACTGAGGCGTGGGTCATAGAGGCGGGATGGCTGATCAGTGACTCGACGCCACCAAGCGACTCGGCCAGCGAGAACACGCGAACCTTGCCAAGCACCTTTGCCGCGTTGGCCTTCGGGCCCATCTCGACCGAGATCATCCCGCCGAATCCGCTCATCTGTTTCGCGGCCAGCGCGTGCTGCGGATGCGAGGCGAGGCCGGCGTAGAACACGCGCTCCGCACCCATGCGCTGCTCGAGCCAGGCAGCCACCTTGCGACCGTTGATGTCGTGCTGCCGCATCCGAAGGGCGAGCGTCTTGGTGCCGCGCAGCGCGAGCCAGGAGTCCATCGGGCCGGGCACCGCGCCCGCCGCATTGAGGATGAACTGCAGGCGCGCCGCGAGGTCGTCGTCGTTGAGCACCGCGATTCCGCCGATCATGTCGCTGTGCCCGTTGAGGTACTTCGTGGTCGAGTGGTAGACGACGTCGGCGCCGTACTCGAGCGGCCGCTGGAAGACCGGCGAGGCGAAGGTATTGTCGACGATCAGCAGCGCCTTGCGCTTCCTGGCGATCGCGGACGCCGCGGCCAGGTCGGTGATCCGCATCAGCGGGTTGGTCGGGGTCTCGACGAGGAGTGCGACGGTCTTCGGTGTCATCGCGTCCTCGATCTTCTGGGGGTCGCGCGTGTCCACGAACGCGAACGTGAGCCCGAAGTTCTTGAGGATCTTGTCGAACAGGCGGTAGGTGCCACCGTATACGTTTTCGCCACACACGATGTGGTCGCCCGCCTTGAACAGCTTCATCAGGGAGTCGAGGCACCCCATCCCGCTCGAAAACGCGAATCCGTGGCGCCCGCCTTCGAGCGCGGCGACGTTGCGTTCGAGCGCTTCGCGCGTGGGATTCTTCCCGCGGGCGTACTCGTACCCCTTGTTGATCCCGAGCCCTTCCTGCACGTAGGTGCTGGTCTGGACGATCGGCGGCATGATGGCGCCGGTGGTGGGATCAGGCCGCTGGCCGGCGTGCACGCCGCGGGTCGAAAAGCCGTACTTGAAGTCGTCGTCGAAGGCTCGTGTCATGGCTCGAAAGATAGCCGCCGGTGGCGTGCCTGTCTTAGCTTTCCCGGATGCCGGACCCCCGCCTCATGATCTCCGTCTCCGGCATCCGGGGACGGGTCGGTTTTGGCCTCGATCCGACCGTTGTTGCGAGCTACGCTGCCGCGTTCGGCGCCTGGGCGGTCGGGCGCGGGGCCGCCACGGCCGTCGTGCTCGGGCGCGACAGCCGGGTGACCGGACCGCTCTTCCATTCCGTGGCCGCCGCGGCGCTGCAATCCGTCGGTGCTGACGTGATCGACCTGGGGCTGACGACGACGCCAACCCTCCAGCTGGCCGTGGAGCACCACCATGCCGCGGGCGGGCTGTGCATCACCGCAAGCCACAACCCGATCGAATGGAACGCACTCAAGTTCATCGGGCCGGACGGATTGTTCCTCGATGCCACCGCGGGCGCCGCGATGCGCGCGCTGCTCGACAGCGGCATTCCGTACGCCACCTATGACGCCCTCGGCGCGGTGACCGGAGATGCGGCGGCGGTGGCGCGTCACGTCGGCGCCGTGCTCGCGCTGCCGTACCTGAACGTCGAGGCCATTCGCGCGCGGAAGTTTCGCGTTGCGTTCGACGCGTGCCGCGGCGCCGGCGGCGCGATCATCCCGCAGCTTCTCGAGCGCCTGGGATGCGAGGTGCACGCGATCAACACGGAGCCGGATGGTCGCTTTCCGCGTCCGCCGGAGCCGGTGCCCGAGAATCTCGGTGACCTCGAACGGCTGGTGCGGGAGACCCGCGCGGATGTGGGTTTCGCGACCGACCCGGATGTGGACCGACTCGCGCTGGTCGCAGACGGCGGGACTGCGATCGGCGAGGACTACACGCTTGCATTCGCCTGCCGTGTCGTGCTGCGACACCGTAAAGGACACGTCGTCGCGAACCTCTCCACGTCGCAAGTCGTAGACGACGCCGTCCGTGAAGCCGGCGAGCGCCTCATCCACGCTCCAGTCGGCGAGGTGAACGTCGCGCTACGCATGCGTGCCGAGGGGGCAGTGGTCGGCGGCGAGGGAAACGGCGGGGTGATCCTGCCCGAGTTGCATCTGGGCCGCGACGCGCCGCTTGCCGTGGCATTGACCTTGCAGATGCTGGTGGACGACCCCCGCCCGATCTCGACGGTTGTCGCCAGCGCACCGCGATACGTGATCATCAAGGACAAGCTTCCGCGTTCCACGGCGCCCCTCGATGCGGCCTATGCGGCGCTTCGGGCGGCGTTCCCGGACGCGGCCGCGGGCACCGACGACGGGCTGCGGTTGACCTGGGCGGACCGGTGGATCCACCTGCGGCCCTCGGGCACCGAGCCGATCATTCGCGTGATCGCCGAGGCGCCGACGCGCGCCGACGCCGAACGCCTGGTTGCCCGTGGTCGCGATGCCGTCGCCGCCGCCTCGTAAAACCCGTCTGCGAACATCCCTTACCACGCCTGAGCTGATCCATGTGCGGCATCATCGGATACGTAGGTCCCAAGCCCGTTGTCCCGCTGCTCCTCGAAGGACTGAAGCGGATGGAGTACCGCGGGTACGATTCGGCGGGTGTCGCCGTGTTCGACGGCGAGGCGATCGAGACACGCCGGGCCGCGGGCAAGATCGCGAAGCTCGAGGCCGCCCTGGCGGCGGATCCGGTTGACGGCTTCCTGGGAATCGGGCACACGCGCTGGGCCACGCACGGGCCGCCGACGGAACGCAACGCCCACCCGCACGCGTCGCGCGACGGATCGGTGGTGGTCGTCCACAACGGGATCATCGAGAACGCGAATGCACTGCGCGCCGCGCTGGGCGAGCTCGGGTACACCTTCAGGTCCGACACCGACACCGAAGTACTGGCGCACCTCATCCAGGAGCTGTTTGACGGGTCACTGGAGGAGGCCGTGCTCGCGGCCCTGACGAAGATCGAAGGCACTTACGGGATTGCGGTGACCAGCTCGGGCGACCCGGGCAAGATCGTCGCGGCCCGGAAGGGAAGTCCTCTCCTCGTTGGTATCGGTGAAGGCGAGAACTTCATCGCGTCCGACCCGTCCGCCATTCTCGCGCACACACGGAACGTCGTGTACCTCGACGACGGCGACCTCGCCGTCATCACGCGGGATTCGTACCGCGTCATGGATGCCGCCGCGACGCCGATGTCGCGGAAGGTGGACCGCATTCACTGGGACCTCGCGGCGATCGAGCGCGGTGGCTACGCCCACTTCATGCTCAAGGAGATCTTCGAGCAGCCGGTCAGCGTGGAGAACACGATGCGGGGCCGGCTCATTCTCGACGACGGCACCGCGAAGCTGGGCGGCATCAACCTGACGCACGACCAGCTGATGCAGATCGACAACATCATCATCACTGCCTGCGGCACGTCGTGGCACTCGGCCCTGATCGGCGAGATGATGATCGAGGAGCTGTGTCGCATTCCCGTCGAGGTCGAATACGCGTCGGAGTTCCGCTACAAGAACCCGATCGTCACCGACCGTACACTGTGCATCGTGATCTCACAGTCGGGTGAGACCGCCGACACGCTTGCGGCCATGCGCGAGGCGAAGCGCCGCGGCGCGCGCACGCTCGGACTCGTCAACGTCGTCGGGTCCACGATCGCCCGCGAGGATGACGGGGGCGTGTACCTGCACGCCGGACCCGAGATCGGCGTGGCGAGCACGAAGGCGTTCACCAGCCAGGTGATCGCGCTCGCCCTCTTCACGCTCAAGCTCGCGCGCAAGCACGACCTGTCCGTGGTGCGTGGCCGCGAGATCGCGCAGGCGATGCACGACCTTCCGGCACAGATTGCCGCCGTGTTGAAGACGGCGCCCGCCATCGAGGCCATCGCCGAGGAGTTCAAGGGCGCGACGAATTTCCTGTACCTCGGGCGCGGCTACAACTTCCCCGCGGCCCTCGAGGGCGCGCTCAAGCTGAAGGAGATTTCCTACATCCACGCCGAAGGCTATCCGGCGGCGGAAATGAAGCACGGCCCCATTGCCCTGATCGACGCGAAGATGCCCGGGGTGTTCGTGGCCCCGCATGACGCCGTGTTCGACAAGGTCGTGTCGAGCATCCAGGAGGTGCGCGCGCGGGGCGGCCGCACGATCATCATCACCAGTCGTGACGAGCCGGCTCTGGCGGGGCTCGCCGACCACGAAATCCGGATCCCCGAAACGGTGGACATGCTGATGCCGGTCCTGTCCGCCGTGCCGCTGCAGTTGCTGGCGTACTACATCGCGGTGAAGCGCGGCGCCAATGTGGACCAGCCGCGCAACCTCGCCAAGAGCGTCACGGTCGAGTAGGCGCGGGCCGTGCGAGTGCTCCTGCAGCGCGTGTCGCGCGCGCACGTCACCGCGGGTGGTCGCGAAACCGGCCGCATCGGGCGCGGCTTCGTGGCGCTGGTCGGATTCACCCACGGGGACTCGACCGCGCACCTGGAGTGGATGGCCGACAAGATCGTCGGCCTCCGCGTCTTCGGCGACGCCGAGGGGAAGATGAACCTCGCGATCACCGACGTTGGCGGCGCGATCCTCGTCGTGTCGCAGTTCACCCTGTACGGCGACGCGTCCAAGGGACGGCGGCCGAGCTTCATCCAGGCCGCGCACCCCGATGCCGCAGTCCCGCTGTACGAGGGATTCATCGGGGCGCTGCGCCAGCGCGGCGTGACCGTCGCGACCGGCGAGTTCGGCGCGAAGATGGACGTGGACCTCGTGAACGAGGGCCCGGTCACCCTCTGGCTCGAGCGATGAGCCAGATTCGCGTCGTGCTCGCGTCGGCGTCGCCGCGCCGCCGCGAGTTGCTTGGGCTCATCGGCATTGCGCACGACGTGCGCCCGGCCAATGTCCCGGAGCAGCAGGCCGCCGGCGAGTCGCCCGCCGCATATGTCGAGCGTCTCGCCAGGACCAAGGCGGGCGTCGTGGCGGCCGTGGAGCCGTCAGCGCTCGTGATCGGCGCCGACACGACCGTGGTGCTCGACGGGCGGTTGCTCGAGAAGCCGGTCGACGCGCCCGATGCCGAGCGGATGCTTCGCCTGTTGTCAGGGCGCTCGCACGTGGTGATGACGGCCGTCGCCGTGTCGTGGCAGGGCGCTCTTCATTCGGCCGTCGAGCAGGTTGGCGTCACCTTCCGCGCGATTACCGATGCGGAGGTGCGTGAGTACGTCGCGACCGGCGAACCGCTCGACAAGGCTGGCGGCTACGGCATCCAGGGGTTCGGCGCAACCATCGTCGAGCGCGTGGATGGCGACTACTTCAGCGTGATGGGACTCGGCCTGCGTCGGGTCGTTGCGCTCGTCGAGCAGGCAGGCCTGCGGTACGAATTTCGGAGGGGCGTCGTCATTCCGGCTTGACGTGCGCGACGGGTTCGCCCGACGTGGCCCGCGGTACCGTGAAATGCACCGCCGTCCCTTCGCCCGGTGCGCTTTCCACCCAGATGCGGCCACCGTGCGCACGCACCATGCCGCGCGCGATGGTGAGGCCGAGCCCCGCGCCACTCCTGTTCGTGCGCTTCGACTGCCAGAAACGGTCAAAGATGAGCGGCAAATCCGCCGGTGGGATGCCGACGCCGGAATCGCGGACCGTCACGCGCACGACGTCGACGTCCGCCGCCGCGGAGACGTTCACCGCACCGCCCGCCGGAGTGTACTTGATGCCGTTGCTGATCAGGTTTGACAGAACCTGAACGATCCGGTCGCTGTCCACGTCAACCGCCGGCATCTCGCCCGGGATTGACGCCGACAGGATGACCCCGGTCTGCTCTGCAAAGGGCCGCAGCACGCCGCTCGCCGCGTCGACCAAGTCGGCGATGTGCACAGCGCCCGGCCGGAGTGCCAGACGGCCAGACTCCAGCTTCGACACGTCGAGCAGGTCCTGAATCAGCGCATCCATCTGGCCAGCCGCCTGCAGCATTACGCCGGCGTGCTCGGACACATCCGCGGGCAGCTCGGCGCGCTCGCCCGCGCGGAGGATGGCGGCCGCGAGCATCTTGACCGCGTTCACCGGGTTCCGGAGGTCGTGCGAAACGATGGACAGTGTATCGTCCCGGGCCACCACGGCGGCTCGCAAGTCGCGCACCAGTTCGGCGTTCTCGTCGGCGAATCGCTGGCGCTCGGTGACGTCGCGCAGTACGACCGAGAACGAGCTCCGGCCATCGTGCCGGACGTGCGCGATGGACGCGTCGGCGGGAAACTCCGTCCCGTCCTTTCGCACGCCGGACACGTTGCGCCGCTGTCCCATCAACCGGGCCGTCACGTCGCCCTTGCCGAATGCCTCGATGTGTCGCCGGTGCGCGGCGTGCACACGCCGGGGAATCAGCAAGTCGAGCGACTTTCCCAGCACCTCGTCCGCGGTCCAGCCAAAGATGGCTGCCGCACCCTCGTTGAAGAACGTGATGCGCTGCTCTTCGTCCACGCAGATGATTGCGTCCGCGGCGATCTCGAGCGTGCGGCGAAGCACCGAGTCAGGAACCGAAGGGCTCATGGGCACGGAATATCGCTGATTCACGACTGTCGCGACCGGAGCCCTGAAACGTCGGGTTGGTTCCAGCGGCTCCCGGGATCCGGCAAGGGATCGGGATCAGGCCACTGTGTGCTGTCGGGTAAATCCCTACATTGATGTCAGGCGTTCTGATGGCTCCCATAGTGGCATTGCTGACGGGAAGTTGCCGTGGTGGCGTCTATCCTGCGCGCGTGACCCCGCATGCGGTTCGGGCGGGCCCCCTTGCCGAGGTGCCATTCGATGTCCGGGGACTTGATTCGTGTGCTGCTTGTTGACGATCACGCCGTGGTCCGTGCGGGCCTCAAGGCCGTGCTCGGCACGGCGAAGGACATTGACGTCGTCGGCGAGGCCCGCAACGGCCGCGAGGCGCTGGGGCTGGCCGAGCGCTTGCGTCCCGACGTTGTCGTGATGGACCTCTCGATGGATGAAATGGACGGGGCGACCGCGACCAAGGAACTGGCCGCCGCGTCAACCACGGCGAAGATCCTCATCCTCACGATGCACACGGAGGACGAGTACCTCGTGCCGGCGCTGGAGGCCGGCGCCAGCGGGTACCTCGTGAAGAGCGCGGCCGATCGCGAGCTGGTTGCCGCGGTGCGAACAGTCGCGAAGGGCGACCCGTACCTGCAGGCCGGTGCGGCGCACGCGCTGGCCAAGGAGTTCAAGCGCCGCGAACAGGGCGCGGCCGAGCGCACGCGCTTTGAGGAACTGTCAAGCCGCGAAAAGGAAATCCTGACGCTCGTCGCGTCCGGCTACAGCGCGCCCGAGATCGGCGGCAAGCTGGGCATCAGCCCGAAGACCGTCGATACCTACAAGCAGCGCATCAATGAGAAGCTCGGGCTGCACCACCGGAGCGAGTACGTGAAGTTCGCCCTCAAGCTCAAGCTGCTGGAAAGCTGACCGACGCCCGGCGCTCGGCATACCCGGCGCCGGGTCCGAGTGTCAGCGTGCCGCGGTGGAGCCGGACTTCCAGCGCTCGACTCGTTCGAGCACATCGCGCACCGTGATGCGCGGCATCCGGCCGATGCGGTTCTCCATCGACACGGGATAGTCCTCGCCCGGATCGCCGTACGCGTCGATCATCAGGTCGCGGCAATGCCGGTATGGCCCGACCCGCTTGGGGTTCGAGTAGCCGATCAACGAGATCACCGGGCGACCCAGAGCGACCGCAATGTGCAATGGCCCGGTGTCGGGGGAGAGGACCAGTGCTCCCGCATCGAGAATGCCAACCAGCTTGCGCAGCCCGCTGCCCAAGGCCGACGCCGGTCGGTGCGTTGCCCGCGCCATGATGACCGCTTCGGCGGCAAGCTCCCGTGGCGATCGGCCACCGACCAGCACGGGTTGGAGGCCGAAATCGGCCCACAGGGCGTCGCAGACGTCGGCCCAGCGTTCCGGGGCCCAGTCCTTCTCCGCCTTGCTCGTCGCCACGACGATCGGGGCGATTGGGCGTTCGAAACCGGCGATGAACGATCGCTGCCACTCCCGCTCCTCGTCGTTCCAGGGACCCAGGCCCCAGTGCACACGGTCGGTGGGCGCTCCGAGCCACGTGCAGAACTCGAGGTACTGATCCTGCACGTGTTGCATCGGGTGCGCGGGGATTCGGTGCGTCGTGAACAGCCAGTTCAGGTCGCGCGCACGCGCGCGATCAAAGCCGAGCTTGACCGGCGCGTCCGCGAACGACGTGATGATCCCCGCCTTGAAGTACACCTGGAGGTTGATGACGATGGTCGCCGGGCGCTGCGCGAGGGCGCGGCGGACGTCCAGGAATCCACGCACGCCGGCCGACCGGTCGAACGTGACGATTTCGTCCACGAGCGCGTGGCCGCGCACCAGGGTGGCGGGCCCCGGTTGCAGCACCCACGTCACCCGCATGCCCGGGGCGGAGCGCTTGAGCGAGTGCAGCACCGGCAGGACGTGCACGGCATCGCCGACCGCGCTCATCATGACGATGCACACCCGATCGAGGGGCACGCGCCCGCCGGGCGCGCCGTCGTCACGCATCGGCGGCGGCGCGCAGATGCGCCTCGTGGGACGCGGTGAATTCCAGCCCCGCGTTCCGCCATTTCTGCAGTGACCGCGTCAACCGGCGCAGGTTGGCCGCGGCCGCCTCGGCGTCTCCGGCCCGAGTGAACGCGATGCGGTCCACGTCGAGCACTGCCGCGCGCACCGAACCCGCCGACTGCGCGATCAGCACGTTCTTGACGTTCAAGTCGGGGTGTCGCGCGCCCGCGGCCTGCATCGCCCGGAGCAACTCACCGACGGCACCGACGATGGCCCCGCGCTGGTGTTCGTCGCGCGCGCCCCTCCACGCGGCCGGGAAGTCCTCTCCGTCCAGGTGTTCTGTGGCCACGTCGGCCCGGCAGAGCGGGCCCATCGCGGCGTACGTGACGTAGGCCACGACCGCCGGCGTGTTCACGCCGGACTCCCGCAGGCGCAGCGACGCGAGCAGTTCCCACGGCGCACGTGACGGGGCCAGGAAGAGGTCTCCGGTGATCCCGGCCAGCGCCCCGCCGTGCCTGGAGTGTCGCACGACGATCCGTGTGCCGCCGGGCAGCGTCGTCGCCCACGCCGTGGCCCGCCCCTGCAGCGGCTGTGCGCCCGGCTGCGCCGCGGCCCACTCGTGCAACGTCGCGTCGGTGAGGGCGTGACGGAGCGCATCGTACTGATCGGCGCGCGCCACGAGGTGCAGGCCGCCCCGCGCGCATTCGCGATAGCCATCGGGAACGTCGGCCGGCTGCACGCGGGTGCGTCGTGGAGCCGGGTGCCGTTGCCCGGAGCCCGCCGGGCTCACCGGACGACTTTGAATACCGGCACCGGCTGGCTCTTGTTCTTCAGCTCCATCGGCGGCATCGGTGCCAGGCGGGGGGGTGTCTTGAGCGCTTTCGTCAGGTCTTCACTCACGAGAATCTCGCCGGCGGCCGCCACCCCGCACAGGCGGCTCGCCGTGTTCACCGTGTCGCCGATCACCGTGTACTCGAGCCGGCGTTCGCTGCCGATGTTCCCGGCGAATGCGTCGCCCACGTTGATGCCGATGCCGATCTGCAGCGTCGGCCGTCCCTGCTGCGTCCAGTGCTCGTTGAGCTTGTCGAGCGCCTCCATCATGTCCATCGCGGCCGACATCGCGCGGTCGGCGTCGTCCGATTCACCGAGCGGTGCGCCCCACTGCGCCATCACGGCGTCGCCGATGAACTTGTCCAGCGTCCCCCCGTGGCGGAACACGCACTCGACCATTTCGCTGAAATACTCGGTGAGCAGCTGGGCCATCGCGTCCGGCGCCATCGTTTCCGACAGTGCCGTGAAACCGCGAATGTCACTGAACAGCACCGCGACGCGCCGTTTGTCGCCGCCGAGCTTCACGGCGTCGGCGCTGTTGGCGATGCGGGCCGCGAGGTGCGGCGTGAAGAACCGCTCGAAGTTGCTGCGTACCAGCGCCTGCTGCCGGATGCGGTCGGAAAACTGGCCATTCTCGATCGCGACGGCGGCGATGCCCGCGAACGCGATCGCGAAGTCCACGTCGGCGTCACCGAACTGGTGCGTGCTCATGAAGTTGTCCACATACAGCACGCCCAGCACCTTGTTCTCCGAGCCGATCAGCGGGACGCACATCGCCGAGCGCACCCGTTGCATCAGGATCGACTGGCCGGTGAATCGCGTGTCCTCGCCCGCGTTCTCCGACACCACGGCGGCCTTCTCGTCAATGGCCATGCGCGCGATCGATTGCGGCACGGCCTGTGCGGCGTCCGCGCCTCGCTTGTCGCGCGAGATCTTCGTCATCAGGTGGCCGCTGTCGTCGAGCAGCAGGATGGCGCAGCGGTCGGCCTCGAGGATCTCGAATGCGAAGTCGGCCACCTTCTTGAGCAGCGCGTCCACGTCCGTTGCGCGCGTCAGGCCCTTCGACACCTCGAGCAGGATGGCGAGCTTCTGGCGGTCCTTCTCGGCCGGGTCAGCCGTTCCGGCCATCACCGACTTGATGCTGCCGCTATGCCGCCCGAGCCCGGCGATTGCGTCGGCGCCGGCCACGGGGCGGACGATCGTCGCGCCTGGCTTGGCGGCCGCCGGGGGTGGTGGCGTGGGCGCCATCGGTTTGGGGGCAGGCGGAGCGAGCTGGTCGAGCCGGAACGCCACCTTGCCGAACGTCACGGAGTCGCCGGGCGCCACGAAGTACGCGTCAACCTTCACGCCGTTCACGAACGTCCCGTTGCTCGACCCGAGATCCTTGAGCTGGATCCCGGTGTCCGTGATCGTCAGCTCCGCGTGCCGTCGCGAAATCGTGGCGTCAACGATCGCGCAGTCCGAGTTGACCGCGCGGCCGACGACCATCGTCGTGCCTGGCCGAAGCTCGAACGCGTATTCATTGTCGATCCCGCTCAGCTTCAGGGACATTTCAGCAAATATGGCCCGCTGTCGGCATCAGCGGGTAGGCGAGCCTGCCCGCGCGGCGGCCCGAACACGGCCGATCGCGGTGAGCATCGCCCGCGCTTTCGCCTCGGTTTCCTCCCATTCGCGGTCCGGCACCGAGTCTGCAACGATCCCCGCGCCAGCGCCGACCGTCGCCTCACCGCCGGCCATCACGCAGGTGCGAATGGTGATGGCGAGGTCCATCGCACGATCGCCGTAGGCCACGTACCCAAGCGCGCCCGAATATGGCCCGCGCCGGTCCGGCTCGAGCGAGTCAATGATCTCCATTGCGCGAACCTTCGGCGCGCCCGTCATCGTTCCGGCGGGGAACGTCGCGCGGAACACGCCAAGCGCCGACTGGCCCGGCACGTCGCCCTGCACCTCGCTCACGATGTGCTGAACGTGCGAAAACCGTTCCACTTGCATCAGCTGCGTCACGCGTACGCTTCCGTACCGGGCCACGCGGCCGATGTCGTTCCGACCCAGGTCCACGAGCATCACGTGCTCGGCCCGCTCCTTCTCGTCGGCGAGGAGGGCAGCTGCCAGTCGTGCGTCGTCGTCGGCGTCGCGCCCTCGGGCGCACGTCCCGGCGATCGGGCGCACGATGGCGCGACCGTCCGCCACGCGCACCTGGAGTTCGGGCGAGCTGCCCACGATCTCCACGCCGTCGAGCACCAGGTGAAACATGTACGGTGACGGGTTGAGCGCCCTGATCGCTCGGTACAACGTGGCGCCGTCGAAGTCGTGTGGCACGACGATCCGCCGCGCGAGCAGCGCCTGGAAGCAGTCGCCGGCGCGGATGAACTCCTTGATGCGCTCGACGTCGGCCACGAACTGCTCGCGGGCGTACGTCGACCGTCCCGTCGCGGGCGGTGCGGCCGCGTCGAGCTCGATGGGCGCCGGCGCAGGGCCGGTGCGCAGCCGCTCCACGACGGTGCTGATGTCACGCTGCGCCGCGTCAAACAGCACGCGGAGCGCGCGATCGGAAACGTCGTCGTCCACGGCGACCGCACACGTGACGCGGGCCTGCGCCTTGAGGTTGTCGATGATCACCATCGTGCGCGTGAACGCGAAGAGCGCGTCGGGCGCCGCAACGCCGCGGGGCGGGGGAGTCGGCAGCCGCTCGATGTGGCGGACCACGTCGTAGCCGAAGTACCCCACCGCCCCACCCCAGAACGGCCCGATCTCCGGCGCCGGCACCGGTTCGTGCCGCATCAGCCGCGCGCGAAGGTCCTCCACGGGGTCCGGCGGCGTGCGCGGGCCGTGCCAGCCACGGTCGGGTGTCCAGTCTTCGACCACGCCGTCGTTGAGCCGCCACGCCGCCGATGGATCGGAGCCGAGAAAGGTGTATCGGGCCCACGTGTCGCTTCCGGCCGGAGCGCTTTCGAGGAGGAACGCAAACCGGGCCGCGTCCGGCGCGCTCGCGCCGCGCAGCCGCGAAAATGCCGTGACCGGCGTGTCGAGGTCGAGCAACACGTCGCGCCACACCGGCACGAGCGCGCGCGGCCTGGCGCGCGCCTGAAACGCCGCAAGCGTGTCGGTCACCGGGCGCACCCAGCCGCACGACCCACGTGTTGCTCCGTTGCCGTCACCACTGCCCCCCGCGATAATGCCACCATGTCTCCTGTTCCGCCCGCCGCCGCACGCGCAGCGCTTGTCGGCATCTGCTGCGCGAGCCTCGCCTCCGGGCAGGCAGGCGCCCGCGAGTGGAACTCCGCCGTGTCGCTCGACCTGGCCCGTCGCGCGACCGATCGTCGAGCGGCGCAACTCGCCGACACCGGACTCGTCGACTACCGCGCGATCGCGCACGGCTACGTCACGTTCTTCGGCCAGCTCGGCGACGGCTTTCCCGACCCGCCGCAGGTCATACGCGCTGACGAACTCGCGGTCGAAGTCTATTGGCGCGCGCCGAACCGGAGCAAGCAGCGCGTTGTTGGCCGGCGGGCCGAGCTGCTCAAGCCAACCGACATTGCCTACCACGCGGACCATCTGGCGATCGTCCAGAACAACTTCCCGGCGATCATCAGGCTCGGCGACGGCGACGAAGTGCGCGACGTGCCGCACCCATTGTCCACCGCTGGCGTGGACGCCTACGATTTCGCCGTCGCGGACTCACTGACCATCCGCGTGGCAGGACGCACCTGGGACGTCGTGGCGGTGGACTTCCGGCCGCGCGATCCGAATTTGGCGCGGGCCGTTGGCACGGCGTACATCGACCGCGAGTCGGGCTCCGTCGTGCGTCTTGGCATCACGTTCACCCGCGCGGCGCTCATTGACCCGGCACTCGAGGACGTTTCGATCGTGCTCGACAACGGTCTCGTGGACGGGCGGTTCTGGCTGCCGCGACGGCAGGAGATCGAGATCCGGCGCACGGGACGCTGGCTCGATTTTCCGGCGCGCGGAATCATCCGCGGCGAGTGGGACCTCTGCTGCGTCGAGGCCAACCTCGGGCTCCCGGCGGAGACGTTCGCGGGACCGGAGATCGCGTTCGCGTCGCCGTCGGCGCTTTCCGCCTATCCGTTCCCAGGCCGCCTGTCCGACTCGATTGCCGTCCGCGTGGAGCAGGCCGGCGCGGGTCGTGACGTCGCGCGGGTTCAACGGCACGCGCTCGAACTCGTCCGGGCGGCGGCCCTGCGGCCGGCGGCGCGCCCGAGGCTGGCTGGGCGCGCGATCAGCGACTTCGCGCGGGTCAACCGCGTCGAGGGGCTCGCCCTCGGTGGCGGTGCCACGGTGCCCGCCGGATATGGCGCCGCGGCAACCGGAGTGGCTCGCTATGGCATCGACGATCGCCTGATCAAGTATCGGGCGACGCTCAGCGTGCCGGTGCCGGCGCCCGGACGGCGGCTGGCCGTCGCGGTGAGCACGTTCGACGAGTTCCGGGCCGCCGGCGACACGCCCGAAGCGAGCGGCGTCGGCAACTCCATCGCGTCGCAGGAGTTCGGCGCCGATGTGAGCGACGATTTCCGCGTGGCCGGTGTTGCGCTGTCGCTTGCGGGCGGGGAATCCGTTCGCTGGCGCATCACGGGTGAACGGGTTCGCGAGTCACCGCTCACGGTGCGCGCGACGCCATTCTCCGGCACGTATCGCGACGCATTCGGCGCCGATGCGCGTACCGCGAGCCGCCTCCGGCTCGAACTCGGCGCACGCGCCCAGCCGGCACCGCTCGGCCTGCGCCTGAACTGGCAGCTCACGGTGACCGGGGACGACGCCGAGGACCGCAGCGCGGCGATGAGTCGCGCGCAGCGGTACGGGAGATTTTCCGGCGACATCGAGGCGGCCCGGGTGTTTTCCGCCGGGACGCTGCATGCGCGAGCGATCGGTGCAGTCGCGACGGCCGGTGGGGTGCCCGAGCAGGGGCTCGCCATGTTCGGAGGGCCCGTGACGGGCCCGGGATACGGCGTGCACTCGATTCGGGGTCGCGCAGGCATCAGCGTTCGAGCCGAGTGGCAGTGGCGCGTTGCCACGGTTGTGATGCCCCTCGGCCGGTTCGGGCGGGTCAGGACCGACGTCACGCTGGCGCCCTTCGGCACTGTCGCATCGGTCTCCGACGAGGAGTTCGGCGCTCACCGGGTTTCGCGCCGCTCGGCCGGAATTGCAGTCGTGTCGCTGTTCGACGCGCTGAGGATCGACGTGGCTCGGGGAGTCGACCCGGGCGGGCGGTGGATGGTTCGCGCCGACTTCGGGCGGGCGTGGTGGCCGATCCTGTAACCGCAAGGCACTACGGGGGTTGCCGGTCGGTCCGGCAGGGTTGCATCAGGGACTGGTCCCGGCCACCATATCGTACGCGTTAGTATTAGGGATCCGGCTGCGGCCGCGATTTCGCCCTCCTTTGCTCCTCAATGGGAACCTCCTCAAAATCGCCGCGCGACGAGTGGATGCTGCCGACGTTCGAGGGACTCCTGTCCTCCGAGCAGTTTCAGCAGCTCAAGGCGACGCGCGAAGATAGCTATTGGGAGACGGCCGTCCGGAGGAACTTCCTCACGGACGACCTCATTCTTGCGGCGCTGGCAAAGCGCTTCAGGATGAAGGTGGCGAATGTGAACCAGGTGTCGCAGCAGGCGCGCGAACTGGTGCCGGAGCAGCTGGTTCGGAAGTACCGCGTGCTCCCGCTCGCGATCTCGGACTCGATTCTCGACATCGCCACGGCGGATCCGCACGACCTCGACTGTGAGCGGACGCTGGCGTTTGCGCTTGGGCGCACCGTGCGCATGTCGCTGGCGTCGCCCAACCAGATCACGCAGCGGCTCGACGAGGTCTATCGTCCGGAAAACGTGATCGAGAAGATCCTCGAGAACGTCGCCGGCGACTACGACATCGAGTCCATCGAGGAAACGGTCGACGAAGCCGAGCTGGAGCTCGGTGCCCACCGGGCGCAGGAGCGGCCGGTCATCCAGCTCGTCGACCGGATCGTCGCCGAAGGCATCCAGTCGCGCGCGTCCGACATCCACCTCGAGCCCGAAGAGGCCGGCGTTGCGGTGCGCTATCGCATCGACGGGGTGCTGCGTCAGGTGATGGTGCTGCCGAAGGCGGCCGGCGTGCCCCTCGTGTCGCGCGTGAAGATCATGGCGCAGCTCGACATCGCCGACCGGCTCCGTCCGCAGGACGGCCGTGCGCGCGTCGCCGTCAGCGGCAACCGGGTGGACCTCCGCGTCTCGACGCTGCCCGCCTCGCAGGGAGAGAAGGTCGTCATCCGAATTCTCGACCAGCGCTCGACGGTCCTCTCGCTCGAGAACATCGGCCTCAATCCGGACGAGTTGGAGCGCGTCAACTCGCTGCTGGAAACGCGCGAGGGAATCATCTTCGTTACCGGGCCGACCGGCTCGGGCAAGACAACGACGCTTTATTCAATGCTGCGTGCCATCCAGGCTCGCGGCGTCAACATCGTCACCGTCGAGGACCCGGTCGAGTATCGCCTCGCCGGCGTCGTGCAGGTGCAGGTGAACGAGAAGGCCGGCCTGACGTTCCCAGCGGCGCTCCGGTCGATCCTGCGGCAGGACCCCGACGTGATTCTGGTCGGCGAGGTACGCGACAAGGAGACGGCGAGCATCACGGTGCAGGCGTCCCTGACCGGCCACCTGGTGCTCTCCACGTTGCACACCATCGACGCCGCCAGCTCGATCACCCGTCTGGTAGACATTGGCGTCGAGACGTACAAGATCGCGGCGGCGCTGAAAGGTGTGCTGGCACAGCGGCTGGTGCGCCGGCTGTGTCCGCACTGCCGTGAACTCGAGGTCGGCGCGGTGCCCGAACGGCTGCGCAAATGGTTCCCGCAGGGCGTGACGCTCTACCGGCCGGTCGGCTGCTCCGAATGTTCGCAGACCGGGTACCGGGGGCGCCTCGCGCTCACCGAAATCCTCATGATGACGCCTGAACTCGAGCGCCGGATCGCCGCCGACGAGTCGGCCGAGCGAATTGCCGACGCCGCCCGCGAGGGGGGCATGAGGGGGCTCTGGGAATCGGGCGTGTCGCACGTGCGCAACGGCACCACGAGCGTGGAAGAGTTGCTCCGCGTGCTGGAAATGCCGTCCGAGTTGTCGGATCGCGCGTCAGTGGCGCAGGCGCGGCGCACCGCGAGCGGCGAGGTGGTGGCCGCCGATCCCGAGACGCCGCCTCGGACTGCGTCGCTCGAGACGCCGTCCGTCAAGCCGCCGCCGCCACCTCCGCCTGCCGCCCCGCCGGTGCGCGAGCTGTCGGCTGCGGACCTCCTGCCGCCGGTTTCGGTCCCTGCGGTGCGCACCTTGCACTCGACGCCGCAGGCGTTCGACAGCGACAGCTTCCAGCTGCTCGACGAGGGTGGCTCGGCCAACGGCCGTGCCAAGAAGGTGCTGCTCGTCGAGGACGAGGATGCGCTTCGGCGCGTGATGAAGGACCTGCTCGAGCGGGAAGGGTTCACGGTGTTCGAGGCCGCCGACGGCGTCATCGCGCTCGACGAGATCGATCGCGCCGGGCCCGACATCGTCGTCCTGGACCTCAACCTGCCGCGGCTCGACGGCTACGGGGTGCTCAGCCACCTCCGTTCGCGGCCGGCGACGGCGAACCTGCCGGTCATCGTGCTGACCGCGAAGGGCGATGAGGACAGCGAGGTGCGTGTGTTCGAGTACGGAGCGAGCGATTACCTCACCAAGCCGTTCCGGCCGCGCGCGCGTTCTGCGCGCCTGCATTCGCTCCTCGGCCGCACGCGCGAATAGCGCGCGCCGTCCCGGTCGCGACCCGCACGTGACACGGATTGTTCCGGGGGTGGTCGACGTCGTGGTGGTCCGCCGTGTTGCACGGTCGTGGCGCGTGCTCGTGCTCCAGCGCGCCAAGGGCGTACGGAGCACCGGCGCATGGGAAATCGTGCACGGCAGCATCGAGCCGGGCGAAACGCCGTCGGCCGCGGCCCGACGCGAGCTGCGCGAGGAAACCGGCCTCGCGGCGCGCCGCCTGTACAGCGTCACGGTGAACCCGTTCTTCCTCGACCGCTCGGACACGGTGCAGCTCGCCATCGCATTCGCGGCCGTCGTGCAGTCGGCCGACTTCACGCTGGGCCCCGAGCATGCGCGGGCGCGGTGGACGAGCTTTGCCGCCGCGCGAAAGGCGTTGGCGTGGCCGCGCACCCACGAGCTGCTGCGCCACGTCGACTGGCTCCTGCGGTCCGGCGACGCCGGCCACGTCGAGGACGTCCTGGCTGTTCGTTAGCCGTCCTTCGCGTCCACGTTGGCCACCCGCGTGGCGGCCCAGGAGTCCGTTGGCGCATTCGGCTTCACCCGCACGCTCTTCGCCGGGATCCCGACGTTGACGTGATACGGGCGCACGTCCTTGGTCGCCACCGCCACGGCACCCACCATTCCCTGCGTGGCGACCCGCACGCCGGCCAGCACGGTTGCGTGGTACGTGATCCGCACGCCGTCCTCGAGGATCGTCGGCGCGTTGGTCACGTCGGCCTGCTCGACGATGCTGTGCGTGTGGCTGTAGATGTTCGCGTAGTCACTGATCGAGACCTTGTTGCCCATCACGATGCCGCCCCGGTCGTCGAGCAGGACGTGCCGGTGCACCACCACGTCGTCGCCGCATTCGATGTTGTAGCCGAACGAGAACTCGACGTGCTGGAACGCCTTGAAGCGCTCCCCGCAGCGCTTGAAGATCAGGGGCGCCAGGATTCGGCGGAGGCGCACGCCGACGTCGACGTTCTGGCCGCCGACAGGGAGCCGGTCGAACGAATACCAGAGCCAGAGCAGCGGCTTGACGCGCTGGAACTTCGCGTCGTCGCATTCGGCGTAATACTCGGGCTCCAGCGTCACGTTTCGCGGGTCGAGCGCGGCAAGCGACAGCCGCGTGCCGGCCGGCAGCCGTGCGTCGGCCACCGCTTCTTCCCAGTTCGCGGCATACTGCGGGTAGGCCAGCTCGCACAGCACGCGCCGGCAGAACGTCGCGCGATCGAGAGCCGGGTCGCGCAGGGTGTCCGACAGGTGCTCGAGCCAGGCATCGCCAAGCGATGCCCAGGGCCCGGCGGTGAGCGTGCGGAGTGGCTTTATCGCCATGGGCCGCTTCCTCCAGGGTTCGGTGGCCTGCGCGCGCCCGCTGCGCGGGACCAGATCGCAGTCCGCTCACGGTCGAGGCGGTGCAGCAGGTCGTCGTTCCAGGCGGTGCTCTGGACGCCGCCAAGGGTCACGACGAGGGGTTGATCGAGCGCGATCGCAGGATCGAACACGAATATGGCGTCCACGGTGCGGCCCTGGGCGAGTCGTCCATCGTCGAATCCGGGCACGAGCGCCACGACATCCAGAGGGCGAAAATCCCTGCCGGCGCTGCGAATCGCCATGCCGCGCGGATCGTACCGTGCCTCGCCCTGCTGCACGTTGAACATCGCCACGTGCCACGCCTGGACTGCCGGCAGCCCCATGCGCGCGCGGATTCGTTCGAGCTGCGGCGCCCGCCGGGCGCCGATCGCGGCCAGCGACCGGTACGTGTCGGGGGCGAGTGTACGGATGATCGTCTCGTCGAGCGGGATCGCGCGGATCGTCAGGCCCTCGAGCCGGACCTCGACGCCCACGTCGTCGCGCCGCAGGGTGCCGAAGCCGGCCGGGATCATCCCGCCGGGCTGCGTGGTGCGCGCCGAGTCGGTCGTCGCCGCGCGTTGGGCCGGGGCGGTTGCCGGCGCGAAAACAAGCGCCGCGGCGAGGCCGAGCCGGGCGCCGGTGGCCAGGCCGCCGGCCCGCAGCGTCAGCGCCACGGCGGGGCCTCGAGGAGCGCTTCCAACGCCGCGGCGAGGTCGTCGCGCCCGCGTCCGGTTTCCGCACTCGTCAGCACGATCTGATCCTCGCCGACGTCCAGCGTCTGCGCAAGCGACGCAACCCGGTCGGTCAGCTGCGCCGCCGTCAACTTGTCGGCCTTGGTCAGGGCAAAGAGCGACGGCACGCCAAGGGCGCCGAGATACTCGCGCATCGCCAGGTCGTCCGGCGATGGATCGCGACGGGCGTCGAGCAGGAGCACCACGCCACGCAAGGCGGTGCTCCCGCCGAGGTAGCCTTCGATGAGCGGACGCCACGATGCGCGGCGTTCCTTCGAGACGCGCGCGTAGCCGTAGCCGGGCAGGTCGGCGATGACGAACGCGTCGTTCACCTTGAAGAAGTTCACCTCGCGCGTCCGGCCGGGCGTGTTGCTCACGCGCGCCAGCTTTCGCCGTCCCACCAGGCGATTCAGCAGCGACGACTTGCCGACGTTGCTTCGCCCGGCGAAGGCCACTTCGGGAAGGTCCGGCGGCGGCCGCCAGCCGCCCGCCTCTGCCAGCCCGCCCAGGAACTCGAGCCGGCGGATGACCAGCGGGCCGGGGGCACCCCCGGCACCGCGCGGTCCGCTAATGCTACGCCTCCTTCTTCTGTCGGCGCGGCGCGAGTTCGAGCAGCGGCGGCGCGCCGTTCGTGACACAGGCCTCGGTCACGCGCACCTCGACGACGTCGTCGCGGGCGGGGAGCTCGAACATCGTATCCATGAGGAGGTTTTCGAGAATCGCCCGCAGTCCGCGTGCACCGGTGCCGCGCTCGATCGCCTTCTTCGCGACGGCGCTCAGGGCGCTCTCCTCGAACGAAATCTTCACATCCTCGAGTTCGAACAGCTTGGTGTACTGCTTGGTGAGCGCGTTGCGCGGCTCCTTCAGGATCTTCACGAGGGCCGCCTCGTCGAGCGCCTCGAGCGGCACCGCCACGGGCAGCCGGCCCACGAGTTCCGGGATGAGCCCGAACCGGAGCAGGTCGTCCGGTTCCACGTCCGCGAACAGGTTCTTCGTCGCGCCGCGGCCCTTGGACTCGGCCGGGCTGAACCCGATCTGGCGCCGGCCCAGCCTCGCCTCGATGATCTTCTCGAGCCCGTCGAACGCGCCGCCGCAGATGAACAGGATGTCCTTGGTGTTGATCTGGATGTACTCCTGCTGCGGGTGCTTGCGGCCGCCCTGCGGCGGCACGCTGGCCACGGTGCCTTCGAGGATCTTCAGCAGCGCCTGCTGAACCCCCTCGCCCGACACGTCCCGCGTGATGCTCGGGTTCTCGCTCTTCCGCGCGATCTTGTCGATCTCGTCGATGTAGACGATCCCGCGCTCGCAGTCGGCCACGTTGAAGTCGCCGGCCTGCAGCAGTCGGACCAGAATGTTCTCCACGTCCTCGCCCACGTAACCCGCCTCGGTGAGCGTGGTGGCGTCGGCAATCGTGAACGGGACATCCAGGATCCGCGCGAGGGTCTGGGCGAGCAGCGTCTTGCCCACGCCCGTGGGGCCGAGCAGCAGGATGTTCGACTTGTCGAGCTCCACCTCGCCTTCACGCTTGGCGCCCGAGTTGATCCGCTTGTAATGGTTGT
>CAZLAU010000010.1:0-37040 GCA_964557615.1 uncultured Gemmatimonas sp. | reverse complement strand
GCGGTCCACCGGCATGGCGTGGATCCGCAGGTCGTTCGCACCCGTCATCGTTTCGGCGGCGAGCAGCGCGTTCGTGATTGCGGCTTCCGTGGCCTGCGCCGTGGCCTGAAACAGCGGCGACATCCGGTCGTTCGCGAGCATCTGCAGCGACTTGACCGGCGGATCGTCATACCACGCGCGTGGGTTCGCGGTCGAGAACGCGATGAAGATGTCTCCCGACCCGTTGCCGCCGAACCCACCCTGTCGCCCGATCCCCAGGGAGACGCGGGTGGCGATGCGCTTGAGCTGGTGCGGGAGGAGTGGTGCGTCCGTCGCCACGACCACGATGATCGAACCGGACTCGCGCTCGTCACGGCGTGCCGTGTCGGCTCCGCCCCCGCCGAATCCGTCGCACTTGCGCCGACCGCCGGCCGGCTGGGGGTCATTGTTCGCCGTGCACCCTGTGAGGTCGGTGATCTCCTCGCCGACCGGGACGCCGGCAATCCTCAGGTCGCGCCGGAGGCCATAGTTGCACTGCACGAGCACGCCGACGGTGTAGCCACCTTGCGTGGCTGGCAGCCGCCGCGAGGCCGTGCCGATTCCGCCCTTGAAGCCGTGGCAGACCATCCCGGTGCCGCCACCCACCGCGCCTTCCTGCGGGCGGCCCGACGTGGCGCCGTTGAGCGCGGCCGTCACGTGTTCCGGCTTCACGTGAAACCCGTTGATGTCGTTCAGCCCACCGTCGTACGTCTCCGCCACCACCGGCAGCCACCACGGCTGCAGCGCATTCTGGAGGGAGTTCTCCCATTGGATGATCGCGTCGCGCACGACGCCTACGCTGTGTGTGTTGGTGATCGCAACGGGCCCCTCGAGCAGGCCGCTCTCCTGCACCCACGTCGTGCCCGTCATCTCGCCATTGCCGTTCAGCGTGAACCACGCGGCAAAGACGGGATCGGGATTCGCCTTGCCGCGCGGCAGGACGACGGTCACGCCGGTCCGCACCGGGCCCTGCCCGACCACCAGCTTCCCGGCCCCCGAGATCAGCGTCGTCGATCCCACCTCCACTCCGGCCACGTCGGTGATTGCGTTCAGCGCGCCCGGCGTTCCGCCGATGGGGAGCTTGAGGTCGTGTTCGCGCGGCTTCTGCGCAAGGGCGGCGCCGGTTGCGAGGGTGAGCAGCGCGAGCGGAGTGAGCGAGCGGATTTTGTGCATGTCGGGCGCCGGTGACGGTGTGCGGACAAAATCGACGCGGCACGGGCCGTCCGCCAGAGCAACCGCCGGTCGCCCGAAGGGCAACGGCTCCGAGCGACTGCCGAGCCGCCGCGGATGGCTGGCCCCGCCCCTCGCGCGTTCGCAGATTTTGCTGATGCGTTCATTCATCAAATCTCGCGCGCCGCAGACTCGGGTTCCGGTCGCTGCGTTCAGCACAGCGCTCTTCGCCGCGCTTCTCACTGCTCCTGCCGCCGCGCAAGACAGCGCGCGGACGGCCGCCACCACGATACCCGCGAAGTGGGACGTTCAGGCCCGGCACGGCCCCGCCCGCGACGTCGAGTTCGAGACCTCCGAGGGCACCTGGATGTCGGTGGACGTGTCGCCGGATGGACGCACGCTCGCGTTCGACCTGCTCGGCGACATCTACACGATGCCCATTGCCGGCGGGCGCGCGACCCTCGTGCGCGGCGGCACCGCGTACGAGTCGATGCCGCGATGGTCCCCCGACGGCCGACGCATCGCCTTCATGAGCGACCGGGACGGCATCGAGAACATCTGGACGATGGCGCCCGACGGCTCGAACCTCACGCAGGTGTCCAAGGAGCGCGAGCGGCAGGTCTCGAATCCGGCGTGGACGCCGGACGGACAGTACCTCGTGGCGCGCAAGCACTTCCGCAACACCCGTTCGCTCGGCGCCGGCGAGATGTGGCTGTTCCACGCATCGGGCGGCGGTGGCCTCAAGATGACGGACCGGCGCAACTGGGAGCAGAACGCGACGGAACCCGTGTTCTCACCTGATGGGAAGTACCTGTACTTCTCGGAAGATGTCTCCGGCGGCGGCGGGTTCCAGTACAACCGGGACCCGCACGGCGTCGTGTACGTGGTCCAGCGCCTGAACCGTGAGTCGGGCGAGCGGGCCACGTGGATCTCGGGTCCCGGCGGCTCACTCGCGCCGGCGCCGTCGCCCGACGGCACCGCGATCGCGTTCGTGCGCCGTGTCGGAACCGCCAGCGTCCTCATGCTGCACGAGATGGACAGCGGGCGCGAGCGTCCGCTGTGGGACGGCCTCGACCACGATCAGCAGGAAGCGTGGTCCATCTTCGGCACGTACCCCGGTTACGACTGGACGCCGGATTCGCGCGCCATCGTGATCTGGGCCAAGGGCAAGCTGTGGCGCGTGGACGCGCAGACCGGCGCCACGACGAACATTCCGTTCACGGCGCCCGTCAAGCAGAGCATCACCGAAGCCGTGCGGTTCCAGCAGGAGATCGCGCCGGACCGGTTCGACGTCAAGATGCTGCGCTGGGTGAGCGTCTCCCCCGACCAGCGACGCGTCGTGTACACCGCGCTCGGCAAGCTCTACGTCAAGGAGCTGCCGTCCGGCGCGCCTCGCCGCGTCACGACATCGTCGATGCAGGAGCTCTTTCCCTCGTGGTCGCCCGACGGCGCGTCCATCGTGTACGCCACGTGGGACGACGACTCGCTCGGCGCCATCCGCACCGTGTCGCCCGACGGGCAGAACCTGCGCACGCTCACCACCCGCCGGGGCCACTACGCGTCGCCGCGCTTCTCGCCGGACGGGAGGCAGGTCGTGTACCGGCGCGTCGGTGGCGATCCGCTCCGGGGCACGACCTATGCGCGGGACCCCGGCGTGTATGTCGTGCCGGCGACCGGAGGCGAGTCGCGGTTCGTGATTCAGCAGGGCGGCGACCCCGCGTTCTCGCGGAGTGGCGACCGCATCTACCTGTCCACCTCGGAGGGAGAGAAGCAGGCGCTCGTCAGCGTCAACCTCACCGGCGGCGACCGTCGCGTGCACGTGACCGCGGACAACGGCTCGCAGTTCACGATTTCGCCGGACGAGCGTTACATCGCGTGGGCCGAGCGCTTCAATGCCTATGTGGCGCCTTTCACGCCGTCGGGGCGCGCGGTGGCGATCGGGCCAGCCATCACGGAAATCCCCGTACGCCGGGTGTCGCGCGACGCGGGCGAGGGGCTGCACTGGTCGTCGGACTCCCGGCGCCTTTACTGGTCGCTTGGCCCCGAGCTGTTCCAACGCGACCTTGCACAGACGTTCGCGTTCGAGACTACGGACACGACGACACTGCGGCGTGAACCTGAGGCGTCGGGCGCACCCATCGGTTTCCAGGCCGACGCGGATGCGCCCACCGGTGCGCTCGCGTTAACCGGGGCCACGATCGTCACGATGAACGGCGACGAGGTGATCCGGAACGGGACGATCGTCGTCGAGCGCAACCGCATCGTCGCGATCGGACCGTCCGGGCGCGTGGCGATTCCGCCGGGCGCTCGCCGGGTTGACGTGCGCGGCAAGTACATCGTGCCGGGGCTCGTCGATGCGCACGCCCACGTCCGAACGGGCGGCGGCGGCTTCACGGCGATGACGAACCCGGGGCTGCTTCAGAGCCTTTCCTTCGGCGTGACGACGATGCACGATCCGTCGAACGCCACCGATCAGGTGTTCAGCGCAGCGGAGATGATCCGGGCCGGCGCCGTGCTGGGGCCGCGCCTGTTCTCGACCGGGACAATCCTCTACGGCGCGGAGGGTGGCGCCAAGGCCATCACCACGTCGTTCGACGATGCGCTGACCCATCTGCGCCGCCTGAAGGCGGCCGGCGCGTTCAGCGTGAAGAGCTACAACCAACCCCGACGCGACGCGCGGCAGCAGATCGTCGAGGCCGCGCGCCAGCTCGGCATGATGGTCGTGCCCGAAGGCGGGAGCACCTTCTTCTTCAACATCAGCCACGTGCTCGACGGACACACGACGGTCGAGCACAACATTCCGGTCGCGCCGCTGTATCAGGACGTCTTGCGGGTGTACGCCGCGAGCAAGACTGGTTATACGCCGACGCTGATCGTGAACTACGGGGGCGTCAGCGGCGAATACTACTGGTATGCCAAGTCCGAAGTGTGGAAGGACGAGCGACTCCAGCGCTTCAACATTCCCGGCACCGTCGAGGCGCGCGCGCGGCGGCGCGAACTCGCGGCCGACGACGATTACTCGTATCAAGCCACATCGCGCGCGGCGAAGGCCCTCTCCGACCTTGGAGTCAAGGTCAACACGGGGGCCCACGGGCAGGTGCAGGGGCTTGGTGTGCATTGGGAGATGTGGATGCTCGAGCAGGGCGGCATGACGCCGCATCAGGCGCTCAGGGCAGCGACGCTGAACGGCGCCGAGTCGCTCGGACTCGACCGGGACATCGGATCGCTGCAGGCCGGCAAGCTGGCCGACCTGCTCGTGCTCGACGCCAATCCGCTGGCCAATATCCGGAACTCCACGGCGATCCGTCACGTGATGATCAACGGACGACTGTTCACATCGCCCGCGCTGGCGCAGGTCGGCAACCATCCTGCTGCGGCTCCGACGATGTGGTGGACGCGCTGATCAGCGCCATCTTCACAACTGCGCGTGCTGGACGCACACACTCACCTGGACGGGAGACACCAATGACGGGACTCGCGCGGTTCGGAAAAGTGATCGCTGCGGCGCTGCTTGCCGGTGGCGCGGCGACGACCACTGCGGCCCAGACCACTGCGGCCCAGGCCACGGCCCCACTTGCCGGAGTTCCGATGTTCGAGCCCGACCCGTCGTGGCCGACGCTTCCTGCCGACTGGCGTTGGGGGCAGGTGATCGGAATCTTCGCGGATTCGCGCGGCCACGTGTGGACGTCGAACGCCAATCGCGTGTGGGAATGGAACGCGGCAGGCAAACTGGTGCAGTCGTGGGACGCGCGAGGTCCGGACGGCAACTGGAGCACGATCCACGGCATGTTCGTGGATCACAACGGTTTTGTCTGGACCAATGCCCGGGAGAGCAATCTCACCGTCAAGTTCACGCGAACCGGGCAGGTCGCGATGGTGATCGGACGGTTCAACGAGACCGGCGGCAGCAACCACGAGACGCTGATGGGCCGTCCGTCGGAGATCTGGGTTGATCCGTCCGACAACGAGGTGTTCGTTGCGGATGGCTACGGCAATCGCCGCGTTGTGGTGTTCGATGGCGCCACAGGCCGGTACCTGCGGCATTGGGGCGCGTATGGCCGCCGCCCGCAGGATCCCGCAGGACGCGGCGGTCGTGGTGCAGCCGCTGGCGGCGGGGGCGGGCGCGGCGCAGGAGGTCGCGCAGGCGGCGCCGGGACGGGTCCGGGCAATCAGGCGCTCGCACCGGGGCGCGGCAGCGCGTCGGTTCCGGATACGACGCCGGCGGCCGCGGCGCCTCCCGAACAGTTCTCGATTCCACACGGCATCGCCGGCTCGCGCGACGGGATGATTTACCTCGCCGATCGCGCGAACAACCGGATTCAGGTGTTCCGTCAGAACGGAGAGTTCGTGATGGAGCGGATCCTGCGGCCGCGCTGCGGGTCGCAGGAGCGGGCATCGTGGACGCCGCGCCGGCCGTGCGGCATCGAGGCGACGTTTTCGCTTGGCTTCTCGCACGACGGCCCGCAGACCTACCTGTACAGCGCCGACGGCGGGTCGCACGTGATCACGGTGCTGCGCCGCTCGGACCTGGCCGTTGTCGGCGAGTTTGGCGGTCCGGGGGTGGGGCCCGGCCAGCTGGGGCGACCGCACAATCTGTCGGTGGATCCCGCCGGGAACATCTACGTCGCCGAGGCTGCCGGGCCGATGGTGAAGCATCCCGTCACGGGCGACAGCGTCCCCGCCGGTTTCCGCGCGCAGAAGTTCCGTTTCGCCGGCACGCGTCCGTAGCGACCGGATGCAGCGCGTCATCGTCATCGCGAGCTACCTCGAGCCGGAGTACGTCGAGCGGATCCGGCAGCTGGATCCCAGGCTTGAGGTGCTCTACGAGCCGGACCTGCTCGCGACGCCGATTCACGCGGCCGACCACCGTGGCGACGGATTTCGGAGGACGGCCGCGCAGGAGGCGCGCTGGCGCGCCCTGCTCGCGCGCGCCGACATCCTGTTCGACTTCGATCGCCTGAACGCGAAGGAACTCCCTGCCCTCGCGCCAAGGCTGAAGTGGATCCAGGCCACCAGTGCCGGGATCGGCGAGTTCGTGCGCAGCGCCGGCTATCAGGAGACGATGCCGCAGGTCGTGTTCACCACGGCAAGCGGCGTGCACGCGCAACCACTGATGGAGTTCACCTTCATGGTGTTGTTTGCGCTGCACAAGAAACTGCCGCACGCCCTCCGCGAGCAGCGCGCAAAGCACTGGGAACGGTTCGCGGCACCCGACCTGCACGGCCAGACGCTGGTGGTGGTCGGCGTGGGCAACATCGGGAGCGAGATCGCGCGCGTCGGCAAGGCCATCGGGATGCGCGTCATCGGCATCAAGCGCTCGACCGCCGGGATCGCACCGGAGTCACTGCACCTTGATGAACTGCACGGCCAGGCCGACCTCGCCGCCGTGCTGCCGCGTGCCCACAACCTTGTACTCGTCGCGCCACATACCCCCGCGACCGAGGGAATGATCGGTGCGCGCGAGATTGCCTTGCTCCCGCGTGGAGCGGCGTTCGTGAACATTGCGCGCGGCGCGCTGGTGGACGAACCCGCACTGGTGGACGCCCTGAGGTCAGGGCACCTGCTTGGCGCCGGACTCGACGTGTTCCGCGAGGAACCCCTGCCCGAGTCGAGCCCGCTATGGGAGATGGACAACGTCTTCATCTTCCCGCATTCGGCAAGCACGTCAGACCGCGAGAACGCGCGCATCACCGATCTGTTCTGTGACAATCTCCGTCGGCACCTCGACGGGCGACCGCTGATCAACCGGTTCGACGCCGCGCGCGGCTTCTGAGCGCGTCTGCCGCCCCGAGCCGGCTACTCCTGCGCCTTCACCACCGCGTCGGGGTCGCGCTCCACGACGATCGTGAACTCCTTGGCGAGCGCGACGATTCCGGCGACGGCCGCCCACAGCGGAAGTAACACTGCCCCGGCAAGGCCAGCAGCCAGTGGCATGTCAATCAACGTGCGGCCCTGGGCGTTGCGCACGATGACGCGTCGCACGTTGCCTTCCCGAATGAGCCGCTTCAGCGTCGCCTTGAGCTTGTCGCTCGCGACCTTGATCTCTTCCATTGAGTCCTCGTGTCGTTCCTGGCTGTGACCTGCGCTCCGCGCACTGCCCGGAGGTTTAGCGACGCTCGGGCCGCACCACAAGTTCGGGTTCGGGCATGCACGGTGGCGCACGACGGGCGGCGCGCGCAGACTTCACCACCATGCCTACGGTACGCGCCCTGTTGACCCCGCGCCTCCTGCTCCTTGCGGCCGTGGTGGTGCCGCAGAGTACGCCAACCGGCGGCGCGATCGCGAGGTTCGTGCCGCCCGTGCCGACTCCGGCGTCGTTCATCGCCGACCCGCGCGACGTCATACCGGCGGCCGCGCAGAAAGCACTCGACGATCGCATCACGGCCATCCAGCGCGCAGGGCTCGGCGACATCGCGGTGGCGATCATTCCGTCCATCGGCGACTACTCGGCGAGCCAGGTCGCGCTGGAGATCTACCGGACGTGGCGCGTCGGCAGCGTGGCCGAGATCGGCTCGACACGGCGGAACGTCGGGGTGCTGATCCTGATCGTGCCGAAGGAATTGTCGCCGAACAACCGGGGCGAATGCTGGATCAACACGGGGACCGGCGCCGAGGGCTTCATTACCGACGGCGCGGCCGCGGCGATATGCCGTGATGCCATCATCCCGCGGCTCCGCGAGCGCGATCACGCGGGTGGCGTGGGCGCCGGCATCTCCCGGCTCGAGGCGCTGATGCGCCGGGATCGCGGATCGGGTGCGGCGCCGCCTGCCGGGGCACGAGGGTTGCCGACGACGCAACCCAGCCCGCCGGCGGGGAGCGGCGGGTTTTTCATCGGCGGCGGCTGGCTCATCGGCGGCGGGATGGCACTGTTGATCGCCGCGATCATCGCGTTTCGCCGGTGGCGGCGCCATCGCCCGCGCAAGTGCGCCAACTGCGGGCGGATGATGGAGCGGCTCAGTGAGCGCGACGACAACGCAAAGCTCACGGCCGGGCAGGTGGTCGAGGAACAGCTCGACAGCGTGGACTACGACGTATGGTCGTGCCGGTGCGGACACGCGCTCGTCATCCCCTATCGGCGCTGGTTCACGAAGTACAAGCGCTGCCGGGACTGCGGGCACCTAACCGCGACGGTGCGCCGCCGCACGATCGCGCGGGCGACGCATTCGAGTACCGGGCTGGCCGAAGATCGGTACTCGTGCAAGCATTGCAAGGCGGCGTGGACCGAATCGGTGGTCCTGCCCGTGCTCGTGGACACCAGCTCGGACGGGTCCAGCGGCGGCGGCGGTGGCGGTGGCAGTTCGTTCGGTGGATCGGGGTCGTCGAGTGGCGGAGGCGGCGGCTCGAGCTACTGAGCTGACCGGGCACGCCCGATCACCATCTCGCCCGCGTGCAGACACCGGCGAGTTGCCCGGCCATCGCCGCCCTCCGCCGGCACCGTCGACCAACGTCGTGCGCTAGGGGAGATTTGGCTTCCGGCGCACGTAGATCAGGTCGTAGGCAGTCGTCCACGTCTTGCCGCTGTCGGCCGACACCTGCGAGAACTGACGCACGGTGTCCGGTCCGATGCGAAAGAACGTCAGGCGCGTCGGCACCCGGCCCGGGCGCCCACCGGGCATCGGGGTGTCGCCTTCGTAGACCATGTTGCCGTCCTTGATACCGCCCCGATAGTCGTGCTGCCCGCCCTGATTGTCCACCCACGTCTGGCGCCACACCCCGTACGAGCGATCAAAGATGTTGAAACTCTGGCCTTCCGACCCACTCGGCGCCTTCCAGCGCTCGAGGATCACGCAACCGTTGTTCTCGATCGTGATCGTGTTCCGTGCCGGCTCACCTACGGCCGGCGCGCCTCGCACGCGGACGTCCCACTCGCCGACCCAGAAGTCAAACTCACGGAATCGCGGATCGTGCATGCACGGCCGCAGCACCGCATCGAATGCGTTCAGGACCGTTGGCCATTGCCGGTGCGTGCGCAACGCAGCGAAACGCGCGTTGTCGCCCAGGGTCGCCAGCGGCTGCACGCGGCCGTTGTTCGCGGCCCGCAGCAATTCCGCGATCGCGGCGTCGTCGCGTCGCTGATCGGCCAGCGCCTGCGCCAGCCGGAAGGCCGCCTCGGACACCGGCGTGCCGAGCCGTTCGGCCTCACGGAAGTTCGTCTCGGCCTCCGTGGGGCGGCCGAGTTCGAGCAACGCCACGCCGATGCGCAGGCGAGTCAGCGCGTGCGTCGGATACTTGGCGCCAAGCGCAGAGTACGCGTCGAGTGTCCCCTTCCAGTCCGCCTTGTCGAAAAGTCCTGCCGCCGATTGCAGCTCCGCGGCGGCCGGCTGCGTGGGCGTCGTCTGTGCCGCCGCCGGAGGTGGCTGCACGATGCCGCACAGCGAAAGCGCAAACACGACTGTCCGCGCCCTGTGCAGCGCACTTTGACACTTGTGCCGCGAGCACGCGCCGTTCGCCGCTCCGGCGACTGTGTTCGTTGAAGGTCGCATGAGTCTGCATATAGTACCTGCTGACCCCGCTCCCTGACACAATCCGGACCAAGTCGTCGCGGTGCCCGATCAATCCTCGGCGGTGACGACCGGGATGTGCTCGTGCTCGAGCGCGACGACACCGATACCGAGTATGTGAGTATCCGGCGCGCGGTCAGGTAGCCGCGCACCGGCATTGGAGAACGCAGCGCCGGTCAGTCGAACGCCGCGCCCACCATGATCTTCCGGATCAGCGTCCACGGGCTGCCGTGCGAGATGGAGTTCGTCTGCGTCGGCTGGCCCTTGGCGTCGCCACCGGTACCGTGCTTCTGGTACTCGCTCGGCCCGGTCACGGCGTCGAGATTGGCCCAAAAATCGGTCGTGATCGCATTGTAGGTCACGTCGGTCACCTGGCGCGTCACCTTTCCGTTCTTGATCTCCCAGAAGATGTGGCCGCCGAACTGGCCGTTGTACCGCTGCTGGTCGATCGAGTAGCTGCCGCGACCGTCAATCATCACGCCATCCTTCACGTCGGCGATCATCTCGGCGAGCTTCGGCGAATTTTCCGGTCCGGGCTCCAGGTGGACATTGGGCATCCGGAGGAACGGATAGTCGCGCCACGAATTACCGAAGGTGCAGCCACGACTGAAGTTCTCGCCGACGTGGTGTGCCGTCTCGCGGTTGGTCTGCAAGCCCACGAGCACGCCTTCCTTCACCAGCGGCCACTTCATCGTCTTCACGCCGTCGTCGTCGTACCCGACCGATCCGATGCCGTCGTCCGTCTTGTCAGCCGTGATGTTCATGTGCTTGGACCCGTACTTGAGCTTCCCGATGTCGCTGATCTTCACGAAGCTCGTTCCGGCATAGTTCGCCTCGTAGCCGACGATCCGATCGAGTTCCGTGGCATGCGCGACGATCTCGTGGATCGTGAGCATCTGGTGGCTCGGCGACAGGATGAGGTCACGGAGTCCGCTCGCGCCGAGGGGCTTGGCCGTGCACATCTCCACCGCGTCCGTCGCCACCTTCTCTGCCTGTGCGAGGAAGTCGGTCCGTTCGGCCACCTCCCACCCGCCGCACCGCGCTTCGCCCGGATAGTTCCGCGTGCGCGTGACATCGCCGACCTTCGCAGTGACGCTCATCGTCGGGGTCGTGACGTACATCTCCTGTTCGATGTACGACCCTTCGCTCGAAGCGAAGTAGCGCCATTCATATGAGTGATTCGCCGAGACGTTCACGGCCGTCACGCCCTTCACGGCGCGCGCCTTGTCCACGATGGCCTGCGCCCAGGCGTTCTTGTCGTCCTCGGAGACCGACGTCGGGTGCTTGACCATCGGCGTCACATAGTTGTCGATGTACTTCTGCACGGGCGCGAGCTTGAGGTCCGCGCGCTTGGCGATGGCGCTGGCCCGCGCGACCTCGGTCGCCATCCGCGTGATGCGCCGGATCTCGTCCTCGGTGACGATCGGGCTGCTGGCAAAGCCCCACACCCCGCTGTGAATCACCCGAATGCCGAAACCGGCCGGCTGACGGTTCGCGTCGACCGGGATTTCGCGAAGCTGGCCGCCGCGCCCACCGCGACCACCGCCGCCGCCACCGCGCCCGCCGCCCGCCCCGCCCCGGCCGCCACCGCGACCTCCGCGACCGCCGGCGTTCTCGCTGAAGGACGCCGTTCCACCCGGCGGACTCGCCGTGAGCGTGAACCGCACGTCGGCATAGCTGCAGCCGAGCCGCTTCGCTTCGGCGAGAATGATGTCGGCCATTCCCTTGAAGCGCGTCTCGAGCACGCGTCCGGTCGGCGACGTGGCGAGGATGTTCGAGACGATGTCGTTGGACCAGTAGGCGACGGCGGATGCGCCAGCAACGCCCTTCAGGAAGTCTCTGCGCGACGATGACATATGACCGATGGTTGACGGTGAGTGTCGGGCTGTCAGGATGGAGAGCGGTGAGATGCCGGCGGTGGGCTGCCGGCGGGCACCAACTACACGGCTGGCGAAACGGACGTCATGTAGAACTCCTCGATGCGTACGGGCGGGATGAGCGCGGCGTTGCCGCTGCCGAACGCCTCGCCCATTTCCATTGGGACGGGTCGTCCGACCAGCGACAAGTTCGAGTATCCCACGATCGGGCTCATGTTCCACCGGAAGTTCTGCACCGGACCGGCGATCTCGCCGTTCTCGATGAGGAACAGTCCGTCGCGCGTCATGCCGGTGTTGAGCAGCGGCTGCTCCTGTGACGGCACGCCGCGGATATACCAGAACGACGTCACGAGCAGGCCACGCCGGGTCTGCTTGATCATGTCCTCGACCGACAGGTTGGTGCCCTCCTGAACGAGGCTCTGGTTGAGCCCCGCGCCCTGATTGGGGCCCATGGCGGCAAGCACGCCCTTGTCCACCCAGGTCACCGGCTTCGCGGGCTTGTTGTCGTTGTTGATCGTTGACTGGCGGAGCACCTGGTTGCCGATGTCGCTCCGGAGCGTGAACTGGTCGCTGAAGAGCTTGTCGCCGACCTTCTTGCCGCGCATGAATTCCGCCGGTCCGCCGATCCCGCCACCGAAGCCGCCGGGGCCTCCGCCGGCGGCCGGCTCAGGCGGCGCCGCAGCGGCAGTGGAATCCGCCGCTCCACCACGACCGCCGCGACCGCCGCGTCCACCAGCGCCGGCGGGTGGCTCGGCCGCAGCCGCCGGCGGCGGACCGCCGGCTCCAGGGAATCCGCCGCCGCCACCGAACCCACCGCCACCGCCGCCACCCGGATTGAAGATTCCCGTGAGCAACGACAGGAATCGCGCGTTGGCGCGCGGCTCGAGAATCACCGTGTATCGACCTGGCTCGATGGCCTTTGCGCCGCGGCTCAACAGCGCCTTGTTTGCGGCGGCTTCGGTCAGGGCCTTGGCGTCGATCATCCGCAGGTCCTTGATGCCCATCGTGCCCGACCAGCCCGAGCCGGTACCGTCGGCCATCCGGCACGTGAGGATGAATCCGACGTCCGCGGTGCGGTAGTACGCGAACAACCCCTTCGAGTTCGCGTTGCAGGTCGCGACATCGTTCTTGGGAATGAAACCTGCGCCAAGCACGCCCTTTCGCTGCGCCGTGTCGATGCTGTCGCGCACCAGGCGCGCACGTTCGAGCGGGCCGAACTTGATCCCCGACTCCAACGCGCCGTCCATCGGGATGTACTCCTGCGCGCCCAGCAGTTCGGGAAGGTTGCGGGACTCTTCGGCCTCACCCGCCGCCTTGAGTGCCTCGTCGATGCATTTCTGGAGGCCGGCATCGGTCCAGTCGCGGGTGCTCGCATTGCCGGTCTTCTGGCCGAGCCGGACCGTGACCGTCACGTTGCGATCGTACTGGACGAGGTTCGTGGTGATGGACGAGTTCGCCCAGCGCGTGCCGGAACGTTCGCCCGCTGTGAGGTTGATCTCGACGGCGTCGGCCTTCGCCATGTTCAGGATCTTGTCGACGAGCGCCTTGGCTTCTTCGCGTGTGATCATCGGGAAGGGATCAGGGTAGGCGGTGACTCAAACGTTAAAGGCTGGTGCGCGCGGGGCGCCAGCGTCGCCACCGCGGCACATCTCACGGCAGCGCGCTCCGGCGCCGCAAGAACCACTCCGCCGACAGCAGGAGCGCGAACGGCACGATCCACCACGGAGACCGCATTGGATGCCTCGGCTCACGGCGCGCTGCTGGCGAGATCGCCGCGCGGAGCGCCGGCGCAAGGCGCGACAGGTCGCCTTCCTCCAGCACCACACCGCCGCGCGATGCGATCCACGGGTCGAGTACGTCACGCTCACGGCCGCGCGCCATCTGGGCGTCGGCGCGAACCACAAGCGGAGCGGACGCATCGCCCGCCGCCGTGCGGACGGTGGCGCGGTACGTCCCTTCTTGCGGCGCGCGAACCATCGCCACGAGCCGTCCGACCGAGCCGCCGTCAACCAGGCGCAGCGGCCGCCCGTCGAGCTGCGCGTCAACTCGCCACGACGCGGCGGGCACCGCGCCGGCCGCGGCCGCGATCGCCGGGTCGCGCAGGTGCACGCCCACCTCGACCAGATCGCCAGGACGGGCCGTTGATGGTGCCACCGTCACCGTGACCGGCGGATGCGCGTGCGCAGCTTCGTTCGCAATGAGCGCCGTGTAGAACGCGTCGAACGACGACAGCGACGCATCCCGGAACCGCCAGGCGTCGAGCGCGCCACTCACGACGATCCGTCCCGCGCCGACGGGCGCCGACCACACGATCGGGCGCGCCCCCGAGTCCGACGCCAATGCCGCGCCGCCACCGTCCAGACGCACGGGCCAGGCCAGCTCGGATGCGCGGAGCATCATCGTATCAATGGGTGTTCGGGGCTGCGTTCCACCGGCATCGGCCGACGCGGGACGGGCTACCTGCACCGGCCCACCTGCTTCGCGGCCGTTCCACTCCGTCACGCCGGTGAGCCGGTCGTACGGACCCGGGACCCGAGCGTCGAGCAGGAGCACCACCGACCCCCCGCGGCGGCGGATGAAGACGTCGAGCGCCGCGACATCACGCGCACTGAGCGCGTCAGGAGCGCCAATGACGATGACGTCGAATCGCTCGCGTACGAGCGGATCCTCGAGGCGCGGCGGCGCGGGGCCCGCCACCGTTGACACGTTGGTCGAGGTGACCGTGCGGCTCGTGACGATCATTCGCGGGTCTCGTTCCGCAGCGCGGCGCACGAACGTGGACATCCACGACGGACGGGCATCGTGGAACAGCACGTTCCAGCGGTGATCCGTGGCATCCGTTGTGACGTCGGCCACAGTGGAGTCGCCCGACGACCCGTCGAGCCTCGCCACGACTCGCAGCGGCGTTGCGCCCGCACCCGATGGCACGAATCCAAGCGCGATCTCGAGGCGATCGTCGTCCGAGACCACCGCAGCGCTGCCACGATCCACCGCGGAGCCGCCGGCGTTCAGCGTCACCTCGACCACCCGTCCACGGAAGCCGCGTGCGCGCACGGTCACGCGTACCGGTGCGGCGGCATCGGCCGTCACCGTCCGTGCGACGGCGACCCGTTCAATCGTCAACCGCGGCGCGGTGCGTCCAATGACCGCGAAGGCTGGCGCGCGATGCGAGGCTGCCGCTTCCGGCAGCCGCTCGCCCACGACGACCAGGGCGTCCGCGGCGCCAACCCGCCCCCGCACCACCACATAGTCGGCATCAAGTTCGCGCGCCACGCGTGCCGCGAGCGCCGAATCGACGGGCGTCCCGTCGTGGACCACCGACACGAGCGCCCTATCGTGCCGCGTGACGAGGAAAGCCGGATCCGCGAGCGCCAGCACGGCGATCGCCACGGCGAGCGTACGCAGCGTGATGCGCGTCGTCACGGCACGCGCCCGCGCAGCGCACGGCCAAGCGCCCCACGCGCCACGGCGGCATCGAGCGATGGCGCGGCATGCGATCCGCCGGGAAGCAGTCGCTTCAGCTCGCCGGACAGCACGAGCGTGCCGCGTTCAAGCGCGTCCCCCGCCCCGCGCGCATCGCCCTGACCGAGCGCGCTCGCCGCGGCGGTGTACGCCGACGCCGCCTCCTGCAACGCGCGCGCTGACGGATCAATGCGCAGAATGCGCTCGGCGAGGCGCACCAGGTCGTTTGCATCACGCGCCGGAGCGGCGAGCACGGCACGGATTGCCGTGACGCGTACCTCGGGAGCGGCGGGCACCACGGCGCGGGTGGGCCGCGCCACGTCGTCGAGTGCGCCGCCGAGCCGGCGCGCCGGATCGAGTTCCTCGCGCTCGGCGAGTGCGCGAAGGATGATCCGATTCCTGGCGAACGCCTGTTCCAACTGCTCCACGGCCGCCCTGGCGTGGACCAGCGCGCCGGCGACATCCACATCGGTCAGTTCGCGTGCCGCGCGACTCATCGAGCGCGTCGCGCGGCGGAGGGCCAGCCGCCCCAGGTTCGCCTCGCGGCCGGCCAGCAGGTCGGATTCCGCCTCGGCTTCTGCCTCTTCATTGATGTCGGTGAGGTTGCCTTCCTCGACTGCGCCGTCATTCAGCTCACCGCCCATCATGAAGATGAACTCGGCGCGCACGCGTCGTTGCTCGGACGCGATCTCGGCGGCGCTGTCGGCATACGCTTGCGACGCCAGCTGCTGGCGCCGGGCCAGGAGCCGCTCGGCCTTCAGCACGATCATCTGCTGGCTCAGCGCGTAGCGCTCCTGCTCTGGGTCAATCGCAAACCCGGCGGCCGCCACGCCGCCCGGAGACGCCACCTCGGCGATGAACGCATCCGACTCAACTGCGGCGGCGCCGGGTCGCCCGTCGGTGGCCGCTGCGCGGTACACCACCATGTCGCCCGGCTCAAGGCCGAGCGAGTCGAGTTGCCAGCGCGCCCGCGCCGTCCAGCTGCTGCCGGTGCGGCGCGTGATGGCGACCGGGACTTCACCCTCGACAAAGGTGAAGCGTTCACCGGAACCCGTGACCTTGGTGTAACGGAGCGTCAATGTGGCGAGGGCGATGTCGTCGGCCGCCTCGACGGTGACGTCGATGGCCTGCTTGCCGTCCGGAAGCAGGAGATCGCGCCCGGGCCGAACGATCACGGGGCGCGGCGCCGCATCATCCAGCACCGTGATGCCGATCAGCCGTCTTCCGCGGCCGTTCGGCGCCGCGCCCGCTGCGACGCCTGCGTCGAGTGCGATCAACCCGTCCGTCTCAGCGACGATCTCGGCGGCGTGCCGGCCCGCTGCCGCGTCGTGGGCCAGGGCGTAGCTCGTGTCAACCGTGGACAGGCGCACGGCGGTGGCGTTCGATCGCACCTGCAACGTGATGCGGCTTCCGACCAGCACTTCGACGCGATCGGGGTCGCGCACGGTTCGTGGCGGCCGGCCCGTGTACTGCGGCGGAGTGATCGTCAGTTCGACGACGTCGATCATCGGCGTCGCCGACGCGGCCGGGCCGGCCAGCGTTCCGTTCGTGGCACGGGCCGCTGCGGCGCTCCAGAGCAGGAACACGAGCGCGCCCACAACGGCGCGCTGCGTGAACGGAAAGAGCACACGCAGGTCGAGGCGTGCCGCAACCTGCAGCGCCCTCCTCATCACCTCGGCGCGGACGCGCGCCGAAGTCGCGGCCGGAGCGCCGAGCAATTCCTCAGCGGTCACGAGGAGGTTCCGACATTCGGGCGCAGCCTGCTCCGCCACGTGCGCGGCGCGGCCCAGCCGGTCGCGACTGAAGGCGACGCGCCCCAATGCTCCGACGACGACCGCGATCATACCGACTGCCAGCGGCGTGACTCCGGAGTCGCGCGGCGGCCACCCTGCCAGTGCCAGCGCGGTCGCGGCCGCCGCTCCGCCGGTGGCCCCTTCGATCACGGCACGCAAGGCAATGCGGCGCCTCAATCGGTCAAGGAACGCGCGGAGCTGCGCCTCGTCCGGTCGACCGGCGCGCGGCGCGCCGCCTTCGGCGTCAGGCATCGGGTGGTCCGGCCACGCGGACGCGAGCGGCAAGCGCGCGACGATAGAGCGCTTCCCCACCGAGCGCGGCGAGCGCCGCCAGCCAGAGCCACCGCGCGTACGACGGTCCGCCGGCCGCGACCGCCGACACGGCGGGAGGTCGCGGCAGACCATCGCCAGAGGATCCCGTTGGTGCCCCAACCCTCGCCAGCGCGTTCACCGCCGAATCGCCGAGCACCGCGGGGTCGCGTTCGCCCGCATCGTCGGAACTCGCGCGCGCCAGGCTGGCGTGCAGGGCGACGGCGGTTGGTGAATCGGCGGCAGTTCGGAGCACCAGCACGAGGCGTTCAACGTCGCCGTCGCGGTCGGCGAGCGCTCCAACCATCGGCTCGCCGGATTCGGCGCGCGCGACGACGGCGGCGGCCGGAGGAAGCGGCTCGACTCCGTCCGCGACCGCATGTGCAGCCATCGCCACCAGCAGTGAGTCGCGCTGCAAGCGCCTGATCACGTCGCCCTGCCAGGGCGCGGAGACCGCCGAGCCCGCGCGAAGCACGGCTTGGCGCGACCCGAACCGCGGGTGCAGGATGACGATGCGATGGCCGTCGGCGCTCGGCGCGAGCGGGCGCGCGATGGCGCGGGCTGCAGCGACGGCCCGCACAACGCCCGGCCGCTCGGCATCGTCGGCCAGCAGCACCAGCCTCCCTCCCGCGGCCACTGCGCCGCCGGTGTCGGCGGCCGTCGGAAAGGCACCGGCAGGTGTCCACGTGGCGACGGTCTGTCCGTCCTGCACCACGGCACGGGTCGTGTAGCCACGCCCGCCGTGGACGATGCGCGACTCCGAAGCCGTGACCGTTCGCACCGGAACGCGGACCGCCCGCACCGCGACTGAGGAGGGGAGGCCGGCGAGGTCCGCGGCGTCGATCGTCCCGATCTGGAAGTCCGAGATCAGCACGAGTTCGCCGCCTCCGGATTGCGAGGCCAACCAGTCTGCGGCGCCAGCGATCTCGTCGCGCATGCGGTGCGTCTGCACGGTGAGCACCGCCGACGCGCCGCGGACCACGCTGTCGGCGATCGCGCGCGCGGCGTCGGGCACGACGGCCCGAAGCATGCTTGCGCTGGTATCAACGATGACCACGCGGGCGGCGCCGCGCGCCACTGACGGCGCCTCGCTCGGCGGCGCCACCGGCCGGGCGAGCGCGAGCGTCGCGGCCGCAATGATGACGACCCGCACGGCGAGCAGCGCCGCGTCGTGAATTCTCGTTCGCCGTGACGGCAGCAGCCGCGACGACTCGAGAAACCGGAGCGACGGGAACGGCCGCACCTTCGCGCGGCCGAGTCCCATCAGGTGGATCGCGATCGGAAGCGCGAGCAACGCGAGCCCCGCGAAGGCGATCGGTGCAGCCCAACTCATCGTGGCATCGGCCGGTGCGCCCGGCCCGCCACGTGCCGAGCCCCCCGGCGCTGCAGGTAGTCCCGCAGCGCGCGCTCCGGCGGCGTGTCCGTCGTCACCTGCACGTAGTCGATGCCGTCGTGCAGGGCCTCGATCCGCGTCCGCGCGAGAAACGCATTCATGGCACTTCGATACTGCGCGGCGACGATCCCGGCATCCGCCAGGCGCCGAACGCCAGACTCGAGGTCCACGAACTCGATCTGGCCGGTCTCGGGAAACGCGGTCTCGTCCGGGGAGAGCAGCTGGATCACCGACACGTCGTGCCCGTGTCGCGTGACGCGCCGGAGCGCGCGGCGCGTGGCCTCTTCGTCGTCGTAGAAGTCGGAGATCACGATCACGATGCCGCGGCGCCGGAGCAGCTGCGCGGCACGGTCGATGACGCGCGCCGGCTGCCACGCGCCGGCCGGGGTGAGGCGATCGAGCATGGCGATCAGCGACCGCAGGTGCTGGCGCCCGCCGCGCGCCGGCAGGTACTGCAACGCGCCGCCCGTCATCGTCATCAGCCCGACCGCGTTTCCCTGATCGCTCGCCACGTACGCGAGCGCGGCGGCAACGACGGCCGCGTACCGCGCTTTCGGCACGCCCGCCGGCGTGTCGCCGCCGGCACTGCCCCCTGGCGGGAAGTTCATGGACGCGCTGCCGTCGAGGACCAGCATCACGGGAACGTTTGTCGTCTCACGGAACTGCCGGGTGTACAGGCGGTCGCTGCGCGCGAACAGCTTCCAGTCGAGGTACTTGAGATCGTCGCCGGCACGGTACGGCCGGTGCTGCCGGAACTCCGTGCTGTAACCGTGGAACGGGCTCCGGTTGCCGCCGGTGCGCATGCCCTCGACGACCAGCCGCGCCGACAGCTCCAGGTCGTCGATGGCCGCGACGACGGTTGGCGAGAGGACGGAATGCGGGGCTGCGCTCACGCGCGCCTCAGGGCCTCACGGCCTCGAGCAATTTGGCAATGACGTCGTCGGCCGCGACGCCGTCGGCCTCGGCCTGGAAGTTGACCAGCATCCGGTGCCGGAGCACGGGCAGCGCGACGGCGGTCACGTCGTCGGGCGCCGGCACGGCGCGGCCATCGAGCAGCGCGGCAGCCTTCGCGCCGAGCAACAGCGCCTGCCCGGCGCGCGGCCCGGCTCCCCAGCGCACGAACTCGCGCACCGCCGGAGGGGCCTTGGGTTCGTGAGGCCGCGTCGCCCGCGTGAGCCGGAGCGCGTAGTCCACGACATTCGACGCCGCCGGGAGCTCGCGCACGAGCATCCGCGCCGCTTCCAGTTCCGGCCCCGTCGCCACGTGCGTGGCCGCGCGATCACCACCTGTCGTCGTTTCCGCGAGGATCCGTCGCTCATCCTCGGCATCCGGGTAGTCGATCAGGACGTTGAACATGAATCGGTCGAGCTGGGCTTCGGGCAGCGGATACGTGCCTTCCTGCTCGATCGGATTCTCCGTCGCGAGCACGAACAGCGGGCGCTCGAGCGCGTGGCGCACCCCGCCGATCGTCACCTGGTACTCCTGCATCGCCTCGAGCAACGCGGCCTGCGTGCGGGGCGGCGTGCGGTTGATCTCGTCCGCCAGGATGATGTTCGCGAACACCGGCCCGGGAATGAATCGCACGTGCCGCTTCCCGGTCGCGGCGTCGTCCTCGATCACCTCGGTGCCCAGAATGTCGGAGGGCATCAGGTCAGGCGTGAACTGGATGCGGCTGAACTTGAGGTTCACGGCGTCGGCCAGCGTCTTGATGAGGAGCGTTTTGGCCAGCCCCGGGACGCCGCGCAGCAGGCAGTGGCCGCCGGCGAGCAGTGACGTCAGGATCTCGCGGCGCACGCGCGCCTGTCCGATGATGACGCGCCCGATCTCGCGGTCGAGCCCGGCAGCGAGCGCCATCGCGGCGTCAAACGCGTCCGAACCGCGCGCGTGGTGGTGTTCTGATATAGTTGTGGGCACGTGGAGGGATTCTAGTCCGGGTCAGCAGGTCGGGCCACCGGCGCGGCCGCCGTGGCTCGCCCCCAGCGACGCGGGTGGAGCGGCGAATGAGCCAGCGGCAGGTACCCGCATTCATTAATACGCGCGCCGACGGCATCACGCTCGCCGTTCGCGTGCAGCCGCGCGCGTCGACGACCGGAATTGCCGGCGAGCACGGCGGGGAGCTGCGGATCAGGGTTCAGGCGCCGCCAGTGGATGCGGCCGCCAACGACGCCGTGATCCGCTTCCTGGCTACGCTGCTCGACTGCCCCCGGAGCGCGATCGAGATCGTCCGCGGCAAGTCGGCGCGGCACAAGGTGCTCGCCATCCGCGGCGTGCGCGCCGACGACGCGCTCCGCCGGCTGGGGTTCGGCTAGGGAACCGGCAGCACGACGCGGAACTCCGTGTGTCCGGGACGGGACTCCGCGAGGTCGAGTGTTCCGCCGTGCGCAACCGTGATGCGCCGGGCAATCGCCAGGCCGAGGCCGGCGCCGTCCGTTGCCGTTTCGTTCGCGCGTTCCCGGGCCGCATCGCCGCGGACGAATCGCTCGAACACGCTCTCCCGCATCTGCGCAGGGATTCCGGGTCCGTTGTCCACGACCGAGATCGTGCATCGGCCACCGGAGTTCGCCATGTCCACGACGACGGTCCCGCCGCGCGGCGAGTACTTGATGGCGTTGTCGAGCAGGTTGAGGAGTACGCGGCCCAGCAGGTCGGGGTCGCCGGTGATCGGCGCGTGGATCATCCGGCGCAACTCGACCCGCACGCCGCGCAGGTCGCCCACCGGTTCGATGGCGCGCGTCGCATCGTGGACCAGTTCGTCGAGTTCGACGGCCTCGCTGCGCACGGTCAGATGCCCGGCGTCGGCACGGGCCAGCAGGAAGAGGTCGTCCACGATCCGCGTGAGGCGGCGGGACGCCTGCAGCACGACGCCCAGGGATTCCCGGTATTCGGCCTCGGTGCGCTGCGACCGCGACAACGTGACATCGGCCTCCGTGCGGATGATCGCCGTTGGCGTGCGCAGCTCGTGTGACGCGTCCGCCATGAATCGGCGCTGCTGCCCAAACGCGGCCTCGAGACGGTCCAGGAGCTCGTTGATCACGCGGGCAAGGCCCGTGAGTTCGGCATCCCCGGCGACCGGAAGCCGGGCGGACAGGTTGGTGGCGGTGATCTCGCCCGCCCGCGTCGCCATCGCGGCCACGGGCGCCAGTCCACGCTTGGCAAGCAGCCACGCGCTGGCGGCCGCAACGCCCAGCAGGAGCGGCACGGCGACGAAGAACATCAGCCGGATGCGCTCGAGCACCGCCGCCACGTCGGCGAGCGGAAAGGCGCCGCTCACCGTGAACGATTCCCCCTGAACCACCAGCGGCCGCGTGACGACCCGGTCGCCCCCGCTCGCGCCCGGAACCGTCATCGCCTCCGTCGCGAACGCGTGACCCTCCAGCGCGGCGAGCACTCGGTCGCCGGCCGGATCAACCGGCGCATCGGGGTCGGTGTGCATGGCAACCACGGCGCCCGACGCCGCACGCACGATCACGCGGAGGTTGCGAAATCGCACCTCGTCGGCCGTCGTCACGATGGCGTCGCGCACCGATGTCGCCAGCCGCCGTTCGGCGACGACTTCCGCACTGAAGACCGAAATCGCGTCACCGATGAACCGGTCCGTCCGTCCGATCAGCGTGCGCTCAAACACCACGTAGCAGACGACCGCGAAGGCCGCGAGCGGCACGCCAAGGAGGAAGGCGTACCAGAGCGTGAGCCGCGAACGGAGTGACGACGGCGCGCGAGCCGTCACGTCACCGTCGCGGGCCGGGCGGATCCGGGACGGCAAGCAGGAATCCCGCGCCGCGGACGGTCGTCAGCAGCTGCACGGCCTCGCCGTCGTCAATCTTCCGGCGCAGCCGGCTCGCGTACACGTCGATGATGTTCGAGTAGGTGTTCCGCGCGTCGTTCCACACGTGCGTGATCAGCTCCGTGCGGCTCACGACGCGGCCGCGATTGGACGCGAGGTACACCAGCAGCGCGTACTCCTTGGCCGTGAGGGCAATCTCCCGGCCGCCGCGTGACACGCGGTGGCGCCTCGTATCGATCGCCAGGTCGCCGACGGACAGCAGCGGTTCGGAACCGTCGCCGTGGCGCCGGACCACGGCCCGCAGGCGCGCCAGCAGCTCGCCGAAATCAAACGGCTTCGTGAGGTAGTCGTCGGCGCCGGAGTCGAGCCCCTCGATCCGCTTGTCCACAGCGTCAAGCGCCGTGAGCATCAGGATGGGCACGCGACTGCCGGCGGCCCGGATCGCGCGGCACACCTCGATGCCGTCGGGAGCCGGGATCATCACATCGAGGACGATCGCGTCGTAGGTGTGCTGTTCGACGAGCGCGAGCAGCTCCTTGCCGGAACCCGCTTGATCGACGGTGTACGACGCCTCGCGCAGCCCACGGCTCACCGCCGTGCGCAGTTGTCGGTCGTCCTCGGCAAACGCAATGCGCATGCCGCCAAATGTACTACGCGCTCGCCCTCTCGCTCGACGGGTCGGCATGCCACGCATGCCAGAGGTCCAGCAGGAACCGCTTCTCCATCACCCGCAGCGCCGACAGGTGGATGCGACCGCTCGACCAGCCCGATCGCTCGCGCTCGAAACGCTCGCGGGCGTCGAGGTACACGCGCTCGTGGGTGCCGTGCGTGCGCAGGATCGACACGCCGATCTGGTGGCATACATCGCGCGCAACGGGATCGTACCGCCCGCCGGCGTCGGACGGCGCGCGGGACGACGCGATTCGCAGGTCGCCCGCCTCGGCGTCCCCGCGCGACGGGGCCAGCACGCCGTGGCAGCGACGGTCGGGATCGTGCGCATCGGGATGAAACCGGGGTGGACGCGCTCCGGCCGCCACCTCGAGAGTCGCGCCGCAGTCCCTGCACTCCACCCGCACCGCCGCAATCGTCGCGAGTCCACAATACGCCCAGAAACTCGACGGCCTTCTCGCCCGCGATCGGTTGAGGCGCGCCACCAGTTGCGCCGCCTGAAGCGTGCCCACGCCGTCGATTCGGGACAGCCAGGGCCACACGGGGTGCGTCGTCATCCGCTCGGCGATCACGTCCCGGAACCCGACCTCCGTCTGCCAGAGTCCGCGGTAGTGCGCCGCCAGCGGCGCCGGGGCATCACGTCGTCCGCGCCGGATGTCCAGGAGGATGCGCTCGGCCGGCTGCGCAACCGCCGCCGCCGCCCCCCAACCCGGGTCGCGCCCCTCGACGATGGTCCGGATCTGTTCGCCAACCTCGGCACGGTCGCGCACGATGGCGTCGTGGCGACGCACGAGCCAGCGGAACGCGGCATCATCCGCGTCAGTCCAGCCGGCGGCCGCCGCCGGGCGATGTGTGCCAGGCGATGCGGCCGCGCGCGAATCACGTGGGGGGGTGACGTGCGGCATCGGGGGCACGGTGTCACCGTATCTCGCCGCGCGCCATACGGTTGCGCCCGTCTCGCCGCAGCCGGTCACTGCACCCACCGTACCGTTCGCTGCGCGAACCTGCGCTTTGGCGCTACGAACGGCCGGAAATGTGCAGCTTACTGGACGTCGGCTGCCGTTACGCGCTACTATGCGAATGAAGCGAACGGTCATGCCCCTGCAGCAGCCGACACCAAGCGCAAGCGTTCCCGCACCGCTCGGGGACATCTGACTCACTCTTCGCCTGGAGGGATGGCGTGACGCCAGAGAAAGCCCCGGCAGTGACCGACGACCCGCTCCGCGTCCTCGTGGTGGACGACGATCCGCTTGCTCGACGCGGGGTGCACCGTATGCTCGAGCGCAGCGGGAACGCCGAAGTCGTCGGCGAGGCCGCGAACGCCGACCACGCGATCGCCGCGGTCCAGAAGCTGACACCCGACGTCGTCCTGCTCGACGTCGAGATGCCAGGCGATGACGGGTTCTCGGTAGCCAGCGCGCTGGAAACCGGCGTTGCCCCGTACATCATCTTCCTGACCGCCTACGACCGGTACGCCGTCGAGGCGTTCCGGCACAAGGCCCTCGACTACGTGCTCAAGCCGGCGGCGCCGGAACGTCTGGCCGAGGCGCTCGACCGCGCCCGGGCCCAGCGCGACGCGCGTCGCCTCCTCCAGTGGGCGAATCGCGTGCATTCGGCCGTCAGTGACGGAACTGGCGGCGGGTCGCCGCAGGGCGACCACCTCACCGAGATCCTGGTGCGCGTGGCGAACCGCGACGTTCTGGTACAGGTCGCCGACATCGACTGGATCGAGGCCGACTCGTACTACGCGCGTCTGCACGTGAACGGCAAGGAGTTCCTGCTCCGCGAGCCCCTGCACATGCTCGAGCGGCGGCTCGACCCGGAGCACTTTGTGCGTGTCCACCGGTCGGCCATCGTGAACATCAAACGCGTGCGCGAAGTGCGGTATGAGCGAACCGGCGAGCGCGTGCTCCTCCTCAGCACCGGCGCCCGGGTGCGGGTCAGCCGGAACCGCTGGCGGCTGTTCGCCGTGCAACTCCGCGAGCGGACGCGCATCGCCCCGTCGACGGCCGTGTCGTGAGCCCTGGCGCGGCCGCGCCGCCTCCAGCCGCCCTCCACGCGCGCAGCGAGATTCGTCCCGCGACGCACGCGGTGATCGCACTGCTCACCATGCTGCTGGTGGCGGCGTTCATGTGGTGGCGCCTGGGCGCGCAGCGAAACCGCGTAGAGGGATACTGGGAGCGGCCACTCGTCGGGAGCGCGCGCGGATACCGCGTGCGCGCCGATGAATCGTTCGCCGGCCACGAGAAATCGGCAGAGATACTGGCCACGCTCGCGGCACGCGGGCGCGGCCCGGGCAGTGCGTTCGAGCAGGCACTTGCGGCGGTGCTGGCCGATGGCGACGTGCCGTTCGTATCGCTCCGCGACGGCAACACCCGCGTCCGCTGCAGCGGCGTGCCGCTCGCCACGCACTGCGTGCCCGGCTCCGCCGAGTTCGACATTCCGTCGCCGACGCATCCCCAGGCCAGTCGCGTAAGGCCACTCGGCGACGGCCGGGTGCTCGTCCCCGTCGTTGCGGCCATCCCGGCCGGCCCGGCCGCGCGCGGCGGTGTGCTCACGATCTGGATGGATCCCGAAGTCGCACTCCTCCCGAGACTGCTGCGCATGCAGGGAACGATCGCGGAAGCGACGACGACGTTCCTCAGGCGAGGCGGCGATTCCTCGACCATTCTCACGCTGGACAGGGCCACCGGCCAGCTGGTCCGGATGCGCACCGCCAACAATGAACTGCCGTCGTTGTTCCGCGGTCCTCCGCTCGACAGCGCCCTCGTGGCGGGCGCGGACGGCGGCGACGTGCTGGCCGCCCACATCTTCATCCCCAGGCTGCGCTGGCACGTGTATCGCGTGTTGACCCGCGCCGACGCGTCGGCGCCGTTCCGCCGGCAAACGCTGACAGAAGGCATCCTCGCCTTCATCCTGGGGTCCCTCGTGATCGGTGCGATCGTGGCGACCGTGAGCTCGCATCGCGAACAGCGAGTGCGCGCCGAACTGCTGCAGGCGCAGGTCGAAAGCCTCCAGGCCCAGCTGCGCCCGCATTTCATGTTCAACGCCCTCAATACGATCGCCACGCTCGTCCACGAGAACCCGGACGCCGCCGACCGGATGCTGGTCCGGCTCGCCGACCTGCTGCGGCTCAGCCTCGAGCACTCGGACGAGGCCGAGATCTCGCTGCGCAGCGAGCTCGAGATCCTCGACGCGTACCTGGCGGTGGAGCACGTGCGGTTTGGCGACGCGCTCCGCATCACGAAGTCGGTGGATCCCGATGCACTCGAAGTCCCCGTGCCGCGGTGGATCCTCCAGCCGCTGGCGGAGAACGCCATCAAGCACGGCGCCGCGTACACGCGCGGCGAGATTTCGATGACGCTCACCGCGCGCCGCCTGGACGACGTGGTCGAGATTTCGCTCACGGACGACGGACCGAATGCGGCCCAGCCGTCAGCCGCCGAGGGCATCGGCCTGCGCAATACGCGGGCCCGGCTGGTCACGCTGTACGGCGAGGATGCATCGCTCCGGATTGGTCCCGCGCCGGTGGTCGGCACGGAGGTGGTGGTTCGCATTCCCCTGCCCGCCGGCCTGCCCCTCCTGTCCACCGCGGAGCACGCGGTGAGCGACGCCATCCAGCGCAGGGCGTTCGCCGGCCCATCCGCTCGCTGACCGTCGCGCGGACGCGTCACCCGTAGCGCCGCGCACTTCCGGCGGCAATCTTGGGGGAAATGCTCCGTGACCGGACCCCCACGTCGCGCCTGACGATTGGCACGCCACGCCAGCAGGCCACGGCGATCGCTCCGGGCTGCATTGGCAACTTCGGACCAGGCCTCGACGTGATTGGCGTCGCCGTGAGCGGACCGGTCGATCGGGTGACGGCGGTGCGCGTCGGATCGGCGGGGGTGACGATCGATGACCCGGGACACCCGGAGCTGCCGACCGACCCGGGACGCAACACGGCCGGGATCGCGGCGCAGGAAGTGTTGCGGCGCAGCGGCGCAGACGTCGGCGTGCGGCTCACCGTGGCCAAGGGCCTCCCCCTGGCCGGCGGACAGGGTGGAAGCGCGGCATCCGCCGTGGCGGCCGCGGTTGCCACAAACCGCTTGCTCGGCGACCCGCTCGACATCGCGGCGCTCATCGAAAGCGCTGTCGAGGCCGAGGCGGTCGTGAGCGGACGTCACGCCGACAACGTCGCACCGCAACTGCTCGGCGGTGTCGTGCTGGTTCGCTCGATGGACCCGATGGACGTCGTGCAGCTCGCCAGTCCGTCCGAACTGCGGATCGTGCTCGTGCAGCCGAACCAGCAACTCCGCACCGCCGACGCGCGCGCCGTGCTGCCGCAGTTCATCGCGCGCAGCATGGTGATTCGCCAGCTGGGCAATGTTGCGGCCGTCGTCGCCGCACTCGAGTCGGACGACCTGGGCATGCTGGGACGCGCGATGGACGACCAGATTGCGGAGCCGGCGCGCGCCGCACTGCTTCCCGGGTTCGATGAAGCGCGCGCAGCCGCCGCAGCGGCCGGCGCGCTTGGCGGATCGATCTCAGGCGCCGGCCCCACCAGCTTCTGGCTCGCGGGTGACGACGTCACCGCCCGGCGCGTGATGGACGCGGTGCGCGCCAGCTACGCGGCGCTCTCGGTGGAGTGCCTGGTCCGGGTGACGCGTATCGCCCAGGCCGGCGCCCTCGACCTCCCCGACTCCGCAACGTCGGCGTGACCGACGTTTTCCTCGCGCCGGGCGCGGCGTCATCGCTCGCCTGCGCCTCGTGCGCGGGCGTCGTCCCCGCATCTCCCGCGCGCGACGCGTGTCCGGGGTGCGGCGCGCTGCTCGAGGTCCTTCACGCACGGCCCGCGGAATCAGGCGCGCAACTCGCCGCCCGGTTCCGCTCGAGGCGCGGCGACCCCGCGGGCGCTTCAGGAACCGCTTCACCGGACGCCACCCAGCGGACACAGGATGCGAGCGGCGTCTGGCGCTTTCGCGAACTGGTGATGCCCGGGGCACCAGGCGCGGTGTCCTGGCCCGAAGGAAACACGCCGCTCATTGAGCGGGAGCCCGTACGCGAGTTCGCAGGAGTCGCCCGCCTGTCGCTGAAGCAGGAGGGAATGAATCCCACCGGAAGCTTCAAGGACCGCGGGATGACCGTTGCCGTGAGCGACGCCGTTCGGAACGCGGCCAGCGCCGTCGCCTGCGCGAGCACAGGAAACACCGCCGCCTCCCTCGCGGCGTACGCAGCGCAGGCCGGGCTGAAGGCGCTCGTCTTTGTTCCGCGCGGAAACGTCGCCGCGGGCAAGCTCGCCCAGGCCACCGCATACGGCGCGCGAACGCTGCTCGTCAACGGCGACTTCGACGCGTGCCTCACGCTCGCGCGCGAATCGAGCCGGGAACTCGGCGTCTATCTCGCCAACTCGATCAATCCGTGGCGCCTGGAAGGCCAGAAGACGATCGTCTGGGAGCTTCTCGAGCAACTCGGCTGGCAGTCGCCCGACTGGATTGCCCTCCCGGCCGGCGCCCTCGGCAACACCTCGGCGTTCGGCAAGGCGCTCCGTGAAGCGCACGCGCTCGGCCTCATCGCGCAGGTGCCCCGCTTGCTGGCGGTGCAGGCCGCCGGCGCCGCACCATTTGCGCAAGGATACGTGCACGGGTTTGCCCGCCGGGTGAAGGTGCGCGCGGAAACGCTCGCTACGGCGATTCGCATCGGTGATCCGGCGAGCTGGGATCGTGCCGTTCGGGCCATTCGCGAGACGAACGGCGTCGTGACGATGGTCAGCGACGCGGACATCATGGAAGCCAAGGCGGCCGTTGACGCCGCGGGGGTGGGATGCGAACCCGCCAGCGCCGCGAGCGTGGCGGGCGTTCGCGCAATGGTCGCCCGGGGCGTGATCGCCGCAGGCGCACACGTCGCGTGCGTGCTCACCGGCCACCTCCTCAAGGACCCAGACGCCGTCGCGACCTTTCACGCGGGCGATTCCGCGCGAGCGAACCGCCCGATCGGGATAGAGCCGACGGTGGCGGAGGTCCGCCGCGTGCTCGCCCTGCCCTGACCCTTGCGCGAAACCGCCGGCGCGCACACCGTGGAGCGTTTCGCGTTCCCCCCCTTCGCGGAGGATCTCCCATGATGGTTGGAATTTCCGGCCTGTGGATGCCGATCGTGCTGTCGGCGGTGGCGGTGTTCATCGTCAGCTCCCTGATCCACATGGTGCTCGGGTGGCACAAGGGGGACTGGGCAGCACCCCCGAACCAGGACGCACTCGCCGACGCGATGCGACCATTCAACCTCGCCCCCGGCGATTACATCATGCCGTACGTCTCGGACATGAAGGCGATGGGCACCCCCGAGTTCAAGGCGCGGATGGACAAGGGCCCCAACGTGTTCATGACGGTCCGGCCGAACGGCATGACCGGCATGGGCAAGCAACTCACCCTGTGGTTCCTCTACTCGCTGGCGATCAGCTTCTTCGCCGCGTACGTCACCGGCCGCACGCTTGGACAAGGCGCCGACTACCTGCAGGTGTTCCGCGTCGCGGGAGCGGTGACGTTCGCCGCCTACGGCCTCTCGCATTGGCAGTACTGGATCTGGTGGGGCAAAGGCATGCGCTCGACCCTGACGGCCACCCTCGACAGCCTGATCTACGCGCTCGTGACCGCAGGGATGTTCGGCTGGCTCTGGCCGCGCTGAGCTCCGCACCAGGTGACTGAAGCAACGGTGGGCGTCGCGGCGCCCGGTCGAGAGCCGACGTTCCGCGACGTCACACCGGCGCAGTGGCGCACGCTCGCCGCTGCGATGATGGGGTGGATGTTCGACTCGATGGACTTCCTGCTCTATGTGATGGCGATCGGGAAGCTCCAGCAGTACTTCGGGTTCGGCCCCGCCACGGCCGGCCTCCTCGCCACGGTCACGTTGCTCACGGCGGCGGCCGGCGGGCTGGCCTTCGGCGTCGTCGCCGACAAGATCGGGCGCGTTCGGGCGCTGTCGCTGACGATCCTCGTGTACTCGGTCTGCTCCGTGGGCGCCGCCACGTCGCAGACGGTGGTGCAGCTCGCGATCTGGCGCGCGCTCCTCGGCTTCGGCATGGGGGGTGAGTGGGCCGCCGGCGCGGTGCTCGTCACCGAGACGTGGCCGCCTGCGCTGCGCAACAAGGCCACCAGCCTGATGCAGTCCACGTGGGCCCTTGGCGCAATCCTTGCGGCCGGGCTCGCGGGTCTGGTGTTCGATGTGCTGCCACTTGGCGACGACGCGTGGCGGTGGCTGTTCGCGCTGGGGGCTCTACCCGGGATTCTGGCGTGGTGGGTGCGGCGCAAGGTCGAGGAGCCCGAGGTCTGGAGGCAGAACCGCGACGCCGGACGCCTCGCCGGGAACCCGTATCGCGTGCTTTTTGGGCCTGAGCTGCGACGCCGCACGCTGCTCGCCTGCGCCTTGTCGTCGCTGCTCCTGTTCGCGTACTGGGGCCTGTTCACGTGGCTCCCGAACATCCTCGCGTCGCCGATCGAGCAGGGCGGCGCCGGGATGAGCATCGTGAAGAGCGCGGCGTTCATCATCCCGATGCAGGTGGGCGCGTTCGTTGGCTACCTGAGCTTCGGCCCGCTTGCCGACCGGTTCGGGCGACGCCGCACGTTTGCGGCGTTCACCATCACGGCGGCCATCATCGTTCCCGTCTACCTGCAGATGATGACGTCGCCGGTGACACTGATGCTGCTCGGTCCCGTACTCGGGTTCGTGGGGCACGGCTATTGGTCCATGCTCGGCCCGCTGCTGTCGGAGCTGTTCCCGACTGCCGTGCGGGCGTCCGGCCAGGGTCTCGGCTACAACTCCGGGCGTGTGATGGGCGCCGCGGCGCCGTACATCATGGGTGTGCTGGCAGGCGTGCCCGGAGTCGGATTGATCGCCGCGCTCGGCCTCACCTCGGCGTTCTTCGTCGGCGCCGCGCTGCTCGTCTTCGCACTCCCGGACGCCAGCAGACAGCCGCTTGCCGGATAGCAGCGAGCCGACCGGATTCGGTCTTGCAGGCTGGCGCGACAGGCGGTACGCTCTCAGCAACCCACATCTGCCGGCTCCGTGACCCCGAACACCGCCGAACTGCTCGCCAACAATCCGCGACCCGAACTGCACGAGATCGATGCGTTCGGACTCACGGACAAGGGCCGCGTACGCAAGGTCAACGCCGACCATTTCGTGATCGCGAGTTTCCATCGGTCGATCCACGTCCACACGACGAGCATCAGCGACGACCTCGGGCCGCGCGAGACGCAGAATCGGGGATTCGCGATGATCGTCGCCGATGGCGTCGGCGGCCTGCCCACCGCGGGCGAAGGCAGCGCCGAAGCGGTCAAGACGATGATCCAGCACCTGTTGCACGCGACCGAGCTCACATCCACGCTCGTGTTGCTCGATGAACAGGCCGCTGTCGAGCAGGTGCGCAACGCGGTGCTGACGGCCCACGCGGAGCTGGTGCGGAAGGGCGAGGCCGAGGGGCGGAAGCCGGCCACGACGATCACGATGTTCATGGGCTTCTGGCCCCGCGTGTTCATCGCCAACGCGGGCGACAGTCGCTACTACCGCCTGCGCAACGGCCGACTCGAGCGGTTCACCGTTGACCAGACGATGGCCGAGGTGATGATCGAGCAGGGCGCGCTGACGCGCGAGAAGGCCGAGTCATCCCGCCTCAAGCACGTGCTCTGGAGCGCGGTCGGCAACGATGAGCTGCGCCCGGACGTGTCGGCCATCGACATCCTGCGCGGCGACCGCCACCTGCTCTGCACCGACGGGCTGACCAAGCACGTCTCGGACGAGGAGATCAAGGAGCGGCTGATGCGCGACGAGCGCTCCGAAGAGACCGTCCGGGCCCTCGTGAACCTGGCGCTGGAGCGCGGCGGCACCGACAACGTGACCGTGGTCGTCTGCCGCATTGCTCCGACCGCGAAGTAGCTAGACGATCCGTCCGTTATCGAGGCGCACGACGCGGTGGGCGCACGCCTGTGCGAACTCCTCGTCGTGCGTCGAAATGAGCAGCGCCCGATCGGCGCCCGCGAGCGAACGCACCATCGCGGCGACGGAACTCCGCCTCGCCGAGTCGAGCGCCGACGTCGGTTCATCCATCAGCAGGAGCAGCGGGTCGGGCGCGAGCGCGCGCGCGATCGCGACCCGTTGCGCCTCTCCGCCCGACAGCTGACGCGGGAACGCGTCGGCGCGGTGGGCGACGCCGAGCGATTCGAACAGCTCGTTCGCGCGGGCGTGCGCGCGCGCCCGGTCCCACCCGAGCACGTGCTCCAGTGCCAGGGCGACGTTGTCGCCGGCGCTGAGGTGCTCGAACAGTGCGCTGCCCTGGAACACCATCTCGACGTTCGTGCGGAACGTGGCGAGCGCCGACTGGGGCGGCACCGGACCGGGAACGAGTGTGGTGTCGCCAACGGTCACGGCGCCGGCGCTGAACGGCTCGAGCGCAGCCACGACCCGCAGGATCGTCGTCTTCCCGGCGCCGGACGCACCCATCAGCGCACACACCTCCCCGACGGCCACGTCGAGGTCCACGCCACGGATGACGTCCCGCCCGCTGCGCTCGACGCGCAGGCCGCGGATCGCGAGCGCCGCGGCGGTCAATGCGTGCTCCACCGCCGTTCGAGCCGGCGGGCCGCGTGCGAGAGCGGAAGCGACATCGTGAGGTAGATGATGCCGCAGAGGATGCCCGGCACGAACCAGCTGCCGACGTTCGTCGCGAAGATGGACGTCTGCTTCGTGAGCTCGACCACCGTGATCACGGAGACGAGTGACGAGTCCTTGAGGAGCGCCACGAAGTCGTTGGTCATCGGCGCCAGCGCAAAGCGGAGGGCCTGCGGACCGCGAATGAGTCGCAGGATCTGGAACTCACTGAACCCGAGAGTCCGGCCGGCTTCGAGCTGCGCCCGCGGCACGGCCTCGAGCGCGCCCCGGTAGATCTCCGCTTCGTACGCGGCATAGTTGAGGCCCAGGCCGAGCACGGCGGCCGCGAAGGCGGGGAGCCGGATCACGCCGGACAGGCCGTAGTAGATCACGAACAGCTGCAATAGCACAGGCGTCCCGCGCATCACCTCGACGTACACCGTCATGGCGGCGCGGACGACGATGCCGCCATACACCCGCCCGGCAGCGATGACGACGCCGAGGGCAACGGCCAGCGCCATCGCCAGGCACGACAGTGCCAGCGTGATGACGGCCGCGCGCAGGAGCGCCGGCAGGTATGTCCGCACCGTATGCTCGGTCGCCGCCGCCCCGCCGGCGCGGACGGCCGGCGCGTCGGCGAGCACCCGCGTGAACAGTGACGCCTGGGCTTCGTCCCAGATGGCCCACTCCCGGAACACCCGCTCCAGCGAGCCGTCAGCCATCCGGGCGCGGAGGATTGCGTCAACGGAATCGCGGAGCACCTCCTCCCCGGCCCGCATCATCACCACGTAGTGCGATGTCGCGACGACGCCGGGCTGGATCACGAAGCCGCCGACGCGCCGCAAGGACCGCTCCGCAATGATGTGGTCCAGCAGCACCGCATCCACGCGGCCCGCCACCAGGTCGGCATATGGATGCGTGTCGTCCTCGTACGACACCGGCGTGAGCCCGGTGCGCCGTTGTTCCGCCAGCAGGATCTGGTACGCCATCGTGGCCGCGAGCGTCCCGACCCGTCGTCCGGCAAGGTCCTCGAGTCGCCGGAACCGCACCGTGTCTGCCGGTCGCACGGCGATCACCTCACGAAACTCGAAATACGGCAGCGACACGGCCTTGCGCGCGCGAAGCTCGGGACGGTCCTCGATGCCCGACAACCCGATCACGAAATCGCCGCGGTCGAGTGACTGCTCGATCGATTCCCAGGCCACCTGCACGAACTGCGGCCGGCGACCGAGCCCCTCGGCAATCATCCGCGCGACTTCGACATCGAATCCGCGAACCCGCGTCGGGTCGGCGGGGTCGGCCTCGACGAACGGTGCGCCGCCCTGCGCGTCCCCGCCCCACCGGAGAACTGCCTGCGGCGCGCCGCCACCCTGCCCGGCGTCGCCGGTCGTACACGCGGCGCCGGCCACGCACGCCGCAGCAACGAGCGCGAGCACGCGCGGCGAACTGCGCGCCGTCACACCCGGGCCGTCAGTGCGTGCAGCACGCGACCAGCCCGCGCGGCCGCTTCGGCGATACGCGCGGGATTCGTGATGAACGACACGCGGAAGAATCCTTCACCGCCCGCGCCGAGTCCGGCGCCGGGCAGCACGATGACGCCCTCCTCGGCCAGCGCGTCGGCAAATGTGTTGCTCGGCAAGCCCGCGGGAAGTGGCATCCACAGGTACATCGTCGCCTTCGGCGCGACCGTCGCGAATCCCGCGTCGGCGAACGCCCGCACCGCCGCGTCGCGCCGCTCACGGAATACCGCGAGGTTCCCCGGAAGCCACTGCGCGGACGTTTCGAGCGCGGCCATTGCCGCCCGCTGGATCGGCATGAACTGGCCCGTGTCGGTGAACGACTTCACCTTCGCGAGCGCAGCGATGACCGGTGCGCCGCCGCACGCCCAGGCACAGCGCCATCCCGTCATGTTGAACGTCTTCGAGAACGAGTGGAACTCGACGGCCACGTCGCGCGCCCCCGGAATCTCGAAGATCGACGGCGCCACATAGCCGTCGAACGTCATCTCGGAATACGCGTTGTCGTACACCAGCAGGATGCCCCGTTCGCGGCACGCGCGCACCACGCGTTCGAGGTATTCGCGCGGGGCAATGGCGCCCGTCGGGTTGTTGGGGTAGTTGAGGTACAGGATCTTCGTGCGCGCCAGCACGTCGGCCGGGACTTCGTCGAGCTCGACGAGAAAGTCCGTGCGCGGCGTGATCGGGTAGAGGTACGCCTCGCCGCCGGCCAGGGTCGTCCCGCCGCGATAGGCGTTGTACCCGGGGTCCGGCATCACCGTCGCGTCGCCCGGCCCGACGAACGCGAGCGCGAGGTGCGACAGCCCCTCCTTCGACCCGATCAGCGGCACGATCTCGGTCAGCGGGTCGAACGACTGCGCGAACCGGCGCTGCATGAACGCCGCGACGGCATCGCGGAACGGCGGGTATCCCAGCCCGAATCCGTAGCGGCTCATCGCCGGTTCGCGCGCGGCCGCCGCAAGCGCCTCGACCGCCGCCGGCGGTGGCGCGAGGTCGGCATCGCCGGCGCCGAGGTCGATCACGTCCACGCCGCGGGCGACGAGTTCCCGCTTCTTCTGCGGAATGTGGGCGAGAGGATATGGTGGCAGCGCGTCCATGCGCGCAGCGGGCTTCGGCATCACTCGGCTCGCTCCGGAACTCTGGTGAGACTGCCCTTCCCCGCCGGTGATTCGCGCTGCTCCGGCGGTGATCCGCGAATCTCCGCGGTCAACTGGTCGGCGGCGCAAATCCTTCCCCGCCGGAGTCGAGCCACGAGAACTGGTACTTCTCATCCTCGTACGCCACGAACTCGCGGGCAATCTTCATCGGCCGGAACGAGTCCATCATCACCGCCAGCTCGTTCGTCGCCTTGGCGCCGATCGACGCCTCCGCGCGCCCCGGATGCGGCCCGTGCGGAATGCCGTCCGGGTGGAGCGTGATCGACCCGTACTCGATCCCCTTCCGGCTCATGAACTCGCTCGACGCGTAGAACAGCATCTCGTCCGAGTCCACGTTCGAGTGGTTGTACGGCGCCGGCACCGCTTCCGGGTGGAAGTCGTAGGGGCGCGGGCAGAACGAGCAGATCACGAATCCGTCGCCCTGGAACGTCTGATGCCCCGGCGGCGGCTGGTGCACCTTGCCGACGATCGGCTCGAAATCGTTGATGTTGAACGTCCAGGGGTAAAACATCCCGTCCCATCCGACCACGTCGAGCGGATGATGGTCGAGGATGAACTCCTGCAGGCCGTTGTACTGCTTGACCACGAGCGGAAAATCGCCGCGCTCGTCGTGCGTCCGCAGTTCGCGGGGCACCTTGAGGTCGCGCTCCGAGTACGGGGCGCCCTCGACGATCTGCCCGTAGTCGTTCAGGTATCGTCGCGGCGGCCGCACGTACCCACGACTCTCGAAGATCAGCAGGCGCGCCGGCTTCGTGAACGCGTACCGGTGCATGATGCCGCGGTGGATCACCACGTAGTCACCCTGCGTGAACGGCAGGTCGCCGAACTGCGTCTCCAGCGTGCCTTCGCCCTCGGCGATGTACACCACCTCGTCGCCCTGGGCGTTGCGGAAGAAGTGCTCATCGGCCGTGTCCGGCACCGCAAACAACACGGCGACCTCGTCGTTGTACATCACGAGCTTGCGATCGAGGGTCGGGCTGCCGCCCCGTGCCACCCGCGCCGTCAGGAAATGGCGATGCTTCAGCATGCGGCGCGGCTCACCTTCGTACTTGATGTCGCGGAGCCGCCGCACCGCCTTCACGGTCGTGGGCGGATAGATGTGGTACAGCAGAGACGATGGGCCGGTGAACCCTTCGTTGCCCATCAGCTGTTCGTTGTACAGCCCGCCGTCCGGCTTGCGGAAGGCGATATGCCGCTTGCGCGGAATCGAGCCGAGCGTGTGGTAGATGGGCATCAGAGGTTCCCGCGCCGCGCCTGCTCCTGCTCGATCGCCTCGAACAGCGCCTTGAAGTTGCCCTTGCCGAAGCTCTGGGCGCCCTTCCGCTGGATGATCTCGTAGAACAGCGTGGGCCGGTCCTGCACCGGCTTCGTGAAGATCTGCAGCAGGTAGCCTTCGTCGTCGCGGTCCACGAGCACGCCGAGTTTCCGCAGTGCCTCGATCGGCTCGTCGATCTTCCCTACCCGGCTCGCGAGTTCGTCGTAGTAGTACGACGGCGCCTGCAGGAATTCGACGCCGCGCGACTGGAGCGCCGTGACCGTCGCCACGATGTCGTCGGTGGCCATCGCGATGTGCTGGACACCCGGCCCGCGGTAGAAGTCGAGGTACTCGTCGATCTGCGACTTCTTCTTGCCCGCTGCGGGTTCGTTGATCGGGAACTTGATGCGTCCGTTGCCGTTCGACATGACCTTGGACATCAGCGCCGAGTACTCGGTGGAGATGTCCTTGTCGTCGAACGAGAGCAGGTTGTAGAAGCCGAGCACCTTCGAGTAGT
>CAZLAU010000009.1:33284-38036 GCA_964557615.1 uncultured Gemmatimonas sp. | reverse complement strand
GCGTCGCGCCGCAACAACGGTTCCACCTCGCGCAGCACCTTGTGCTTCACGGCGAGATCCTCGAACACCGCTTCGACCACGAGCGGCACGCTGCCAAATCCCGAGTACTCCGTGGTGCCCGCGACGAGCGACAGCTTGTCCGCGTACTCCTGCCGGGTGAACTGCCGCCGCTTGAGTCGCTCTCGCAGCACGTCGTTCACCGCGGCGAGGCCGCGTCCAACCTGTTCGTGCGTCACGTCCTTGAACCGCACTGGCAGTCCGGCCTGCACCGACACGGCGGCGATGCCTGCACCCATGAAGCCGGTGCCCAGCACGGCGAGTCGCGGCACGTCCAGCGCGGGCGGCGCTGCGCCGGCAACGCCCGCGTCCTTCTTCAGCGCGGTCGTCGCGAAGAAGATGTTGATGAGCTGACGCGACACGGGGGTCATCGCCATCTCGCCGAACAGCCGCGACTCGAGCGCGTATCCGTCGTGCGGCGACGAGTACCCGGCCGCAATCGCATCGATCGCCGCGCCGAGTGCCGGATAGTTCCCGCGGGCCTTCTTCTCCGCCATCGCCCGCGCCTGCCGCAGCACCGCCGCGCGTCCGATCGGGTTGCCTTCGAGCAGAGCATCCACGACGCCGGCCCGACGCGTCGGCTGGCTGCGCGCACCGCTCGCCAGCTCGCGCGCCCGCTGGATCGCGACGGCGCGCAGGATGCTCGGATGCACCAGTTCCTCGACCAGCCCGATCTGCAGGGCCTTCTTCGCCCGGATGTTCTTGCCGGTGAGGATCATGTCGAGCGCCGTCCGCAGGCCAACCTGCCTGGGGAGGCGCTGCGTTCCGCCGAGGCCGGGAATCAGGCCGAGCTGCGTTTCGGGAAGCGCAAGGACCGTCTTGGGGTGATCCGACGCGACGCGGTACTGCGACGCCAGCGCAAGCTCGAGGCCGCCCCCCATGCACGCGCCGTGTATCGCCACCACGACCTGCGTGCGCGTGCGCTCGATCATCGCGAACCGGGCCTGACCTTCGGCGCTCGCGGCCTGAGCCTGCGCCGCCGTCGTGAACGTGAGGAACTCGTCGATGTCGGCGCCGGCGATGAACGAATCCGGCTTCCCGCTGATGATCACCACCGCACCCACGTTGCCGAGGGTCACCTCGCGTTCGATGTGCTCGAACACGGCGTCGAATTCGGCGATCACGGCCCTCGAGAACTTGTTGACGGGCTCGCCCGGGAGGTTGAAGGTCACGATCGCGACCCCGCCGTCACGCTCGAGCGTGAACGCGCGCAGCGCCGGCGCCCCCGACGGAACTCCGCCTGGAACGCCGGTCATGCGCGCTCCACCACCATCGCGAACCCGAGACCGCCGGCCGCGCACACCGTCATGAGCCCGAATTGCCCGCCACGCCTGGCCAGTTCGTTGACCAGCGTCGTCGTGATGCGCGCGCCGGTGGCGCCGAACGGGTGGCCAATGGAGATCGACCCGCCCATCACGTTCAGCTTGCTCCGGTCCACCTCGCCGAGCGGCGCGCTCGCGCCCGCGCGCGCAGCCCATTCCTTCGATTCGAACCCCCTGAGGTTCGACAGCACCTGCGCCGCGAACGCCTCGTGCATCTCGACGAGGTCGATGTCCCGGAGGCTGAGCCCCGCGCGCCGGAGCGCGACGGGCGCCGCGAGCACCGGCGCCTGCAACAGCTGTTCCCCCGGATCGAGCGCCGCGTAGGCGTAGCTCCGGATGTATGCCAGCGGCACGTGCCCGAGCGCCTTGGCCCTCTCCTCGCTCATCAGCAGCACGGCGGCGCCTCCGTCGGTGAGGGGCGACGCGTTCCCGGCGGTCACGGTTCCGTACTTCCGGTCGAACACAGGCTTGAGGCGCGCCAGCTGGTCCAGTGAGCTGTCGGCGCGCACGCCGTTGTCCGTCGTGACGACCTCGGCGTACTTGGGCGGCAGGTACACCGGCGCGATCTCGGCCGCGAGTCGCCCGTCGGCCAGTCCCGCGCTCGCGTTCCGGTGCGACGCGAGCGCAAAGGCATCCTGGTCCTCGCGCGCGATGCCGTTGATCTTCGCCATCTTGTCGGCCGACTGCCCCATCGTTTCGCCGGTCGTCGGCTCGGCGATCGCCGGCGTGATCGGAATCAGGTCGCGCGGGCGGATCCTGGCGAGCGCGCCGATCCGCGCCGCCGGCGTCTTGGCCTTGGACGCCGCCACCAGCGCATCCGAAAAACCCCTCGAGTGGAGAATCGGCACATCCGAGAGCGATTCCGCCCCGCCGGCGATCGCCACGTCGGCGTGGCCGAGCGCGATCTGGTCGGCGGCATCGGTGATCGCTTGGTTCGCCGACGCACACGCGCGCCCCACGCTCCACGCCTGGACGCCCTTCGGCAGCAGCGGCATCAAGGCGACTTCGCGGGCGATGTTCGGCGCGAGCACCGATGGAATCACCGTGCCGAACGCCAGCAGCTCGATTGACGCCGGCTCGACGCCGCTTCGGTGGATCAGTTCCCGCACGGCGACCTTGCCCAGCTCGATCGCGCTGACCTGCCTCAGCGAGGTGCCGGACTTGGTGAACGGCGTGCGCACCCCCGCGATGATCGCGACACGACGTGGACCCGGCGCACTCGGCATGCCCCGAATTTGGGGCGCGGCGCGATGCCACGCTATCTTCGTGCCGTGAGTTCACCGCCGGACACTGCGCCCGCCATCGCGTGGCGCGAGCGGGCCCTCGAACGCCTCGGCGCCGGCACGTTCGACCTGCTCGTGATCGGCGGCGGCATCACGGGGGCCGGCATCGCGCGCGACGCCGCGCTGCGCGGGCTTGCCGTGGCGCTGGTGGAGCGGGACGATTTCGCCAGCGGCACGTCGAGCCGCTCATCCCGCCTCGTGCACGGCGGCGTGCGCTATCTCGAGCACGGCTACCTCCACCTCGTATTCGAGGCCAGCCGTGAACGGCGCACGCTGCTGCGCACGGCGCCCCACCTCGTGCGACCGCTCCGGTTCACGTGGCCGGTGTACCGCGGCGCCCGCCTGCCGCGCTGGAAGGTTCGCGCCGGGCTCGCGCTGTACGACGCGCTCGCGACGTTCCGGAACGTCGGCCGCCACCGGGGCCTCTCCCGCGATGGCGTGATAGACGAGGAGCCGGCGCTCGGCCGCGACGGTCTCGTCGGCGGCGCGCAATACTGGGACGCGGCCACCGACGACTCGGCGCTCACGCTCGCCAACGTGCTCGACGCCCGCGCGCACGGCGCCGTCGTGCTCAACCACGCCGAAGTCGTGTCGCTCGTGACGGACGACCGCGGGCGCACTGGCGGCGCGGCCGTCCGCGACCGGATCGGCGGATCGTCGGTGACCGTACGCGCGCGCGTGACCGTGAACGCGACGGGACCGTGGACCGACGGAATCCGGCGGATGGTCAACCCCACGGCAGCGCCCGCCGTCCTTGGCACGAAGGGCGTACACATTGCCGTACCCGCCGATCGCGTCGGCAACGTCTCGGCGGTGACCATGCTCTCCGCCGTGGACGGTCGCGTCATGTTCTGCCTGCCCTCAGGCGACCATACCATCGTCGGCACCACCGACACCGACACGACCGCGACCCCCGACGAGGTTCGCGCCACGCGCGCCGACGTCGACTACTTGCTGGCGTCGGTCAATGCCTTCTTTCCGGCGGCAGCACTCGGTCCGCGCGACGTCATCGCTGCGTGGGCCGGCATTCGCCCCCTGGTGTCGAGTGGCCACGCAGGCAACCCGGCGTCCGCATCGCGCGAACACCGGATCACGGCCGGAACGACCGGGGTGATCGCCATCTCGGGCGGCAAGCTCACCACCTACCGGCTCATCGCCGAACAGGTGGTGGACCGCGTCGCGCGAACACTCGGCAAGGGCGGGCTGCCGTGCACGACGGCCAGCCGCGACCTGCCCGCGCCGGCGCGCGCGCCCGTGTTCGGATCACTCTTCGAACCGATCCTCGACGGGCAGTCGTGGACGCTGAGTGATGCAACCCGCGCGGTGGAGCACGAACTCGCCTGCACGCTCGCCGACATCCTCGTCAGGCGCACCAAGGTTGCCTTCGCGTCGCGCGACCACGGCATTCCCGCCGCTCCGCGCGTCGCCGCCGCCGTCGCGCGGCACGCCGGCTGGGACGCCGCCGAATGCGAGCGGCAGGTGGAGGCCTATCGCGCCGAAGCGGCGCGCCTCTTCACGGTGGATCCGTGACCGCCACCGCGGCGTACGGCTTTACCGGTGGCCAGATCGCCGAGTTCCTCGCCGATGCCGGCATCACCCACGTGGTGTCCGTCCCCGACAGTACCATCGGCCCGTGGCACGAGGCGATCGCGGCGCACCCGCGCCTCCGCCTCATCCGCGTGTGTCGTGAAGGCGAAGCCTGGGCCGTGGCCGGCGGGCTTCACCTCGGCGGTGCCTCGCCGGTCGTGCTGATCCAGTGCACTGGACTCTTCGAGAGCGGCGATTCGCTCCGCAACATCGTGCACGACTGGAAGCTCCCGATCTTCAGCATCATCGGGTATCGGAGCTACCTCAACCAGGACACGCTGCCCGGTGACACCTGCCTCGTGTTCACCGAACCGATGCTGGATGCGTGGAAACTGGACTGGCGGCTCGTGACCGGAGCCGCCCAGCTCGGGGAAATGCGCGCACACTACGACGCGTGCCGCGCCGCCGGTGTGGCCGGGGCGATTGTCGTCGGTGAGGGTCGCGCGTGACCAGTCGTTCGGTCGTACACGCCGACCACGCGCGCACGGAGCGTACGCGGTGAC
>CAZLAU010000009.1:0-33184 GCA_964557615.1 uncultured Gemmatimonas sp. | reverse complement strand
ACCAGTCGTTCGGTCGTACACGCCGACCACGCGCGCACGGAGCGTACGCGGTGACCGGCCGCCCGCGAATGCCGCTGCGCGCGGCCCTCGACGTGCTTCGCGCGCATCGGCGACCGGGCGACGTGGTGATCACATCCATGGGGTCGGCGCGCGAATGGATGGCGATGGGACCACCGGATCCGCTCGACTTCATCTACGTGCCGTCGTCGATGGGCGAGGCGCCGGCCCTCGGGCTCGGCATCGCGATCGCACAGCCGGAGCGGCGCGTGATCACGTGCAGCGGCGATGGCTCGCTGCTCATGAACCTCGGGTCGCTCGTGACGCTTGCGTCCGAGGCCCCGCCGAACCTCGTGCTCGTGGTGTTCGACAACGGGGTGTATGAGGTGACGGGGGCACAGCCGGTGCCGGGGCGCAACGTGGACATCGCGGGCATCGCACGTGCCAGCGGAATCGCGTCGGTCGCACACTTTGCCGTCCTGGACGAATGGTCCGCGGGCGCGGGCGAGGCCATTGCCGCGCCCGGTCCGTCGTGCATCGTGCTTGATGTACTTCCGGTTCCCGGCGCCGTTGGGCCGAAGTCGCCTGGGCCGACGGCGCGCCGCGCGGCCGATTTCGCCGCCGCACTGGCGCGTCGCTGACGAGGTCGTCCCGGACCCTGCGAGTTCGTGCCCGCGTCGCGTCGGCGGGACGAGCGGCTCGGTCAGTCGAGGTCTTCGGGCGTCGCCTCGTGAATCGTGATCAGCGTCGTGATCTTCAGCTTGCGCGTCCTGGCCGGCAGCTTGAGCAGCACCACGTCGCCCCGCTTCTTGCCAAGCATCGCGCGCCCGATCGGCGACGCCATCGTCACGTGGTTGTCCTCGAGCTCGATCGCGTCGCCGAAGACGAAGTGGTACGTCTCCTCGACCTTCGTCTCCTGGTCGATCACCACCACCTTCGAACCAAGCCCGACCGAATCGGCCGAGATCTGCGTCATGTCGATCTGCGACAGCTTGGTCAGGCGCGAGCCGAGCTGGCCGAGCCGCGCCTGGACGAGCCGTTGGCGCTCGAGCGCCGCCTTGTATTCGGAATTCTCGCGTAGATCGCCCATCTCGACGGCGCGCCGGATCTCCGCCGGCAACGTGACCGTCAGTTCGTGGTGAAGCTTGGAGACTTCCTCGCTCAGCTTCTTCTTCAATGCTTCAATCATCGGTCGCGCGCTCGGGTTGCATCGCTGAAAAAGCGCGACGCCCGGCAGGGATCGATCGGCCGGGCGCCACGCGCTCGCTGGATGATAATACTCGCGCCCCGACCGTCGCAAACGGACGGCCCGGCGCCGGGAATGTCAGGGCGGCGCCACCTTCCGTGCGCCCTGTCGGACCCACTCGGCGAGCAACTCGATCTCGTAATCCGGGATTCGCGACGTGCGGCGCGCGTGGCCCACGCGCCGACCCTGCGCATCCACGGTGTCCACCAGCACCCGAATCAGCCGGCTCGAATCGGGATTGAACGGCTTCACGATCGCCACGGCACCACTCCGGCTCTGCATCAGCGCCTCGTGGCTGGTCAGGTCCACGGCGCCGGCGCTGGCGGCGGAGCCGTGGCAGTAGATGCAGCGCTGGATGAAGACGGTGTCGACGAACGCATACGGAATGGCCGCGCGTTCGAGGAACACCTCGTGCGTCTGCGCATCGGATGACGTGTTGGCATACTGCCGCACGTGCAGCGCGTATCCGGCCTTCTCGGCGTGCACGAGCAGCTTCGCCGACGGCCGGACGTACAGCGCGGCTCGCCCGTCGGCGCCGGTGGTGGCCACCTCGCCGCCGAGCACGTCCGTCACACGCACCCGTGGCAGCGCGGCTCCATCGGCGTAGTCGCGAATCCTGAATTCGTGTGCGTTCCGGCGTTTCGACACCGGCAAGCCGCCGACTGCCGCTTCGCGAAAGCCCAGTCCCTGCACGCCCGGCGGGCGCGCGTCCCGGGCAGCGCTGGTGCGCCGCGCCATCACCACGGCGACGGCCACGTGCACGAGCACCGCGATGGTCACGGCGATGACCGTCGGCCGGGTGCCGCCGTCCCCGGGGTCGCGCTTCATTGCGACCGGTCGCCGCCCCGGCGCGTCGCCATCAGAGGTACGGCGTCAGGAGTCGTGCCACGCCGTCCCGCAGGCGGATGGGAATGCTGCGCGCGTCCACGTCGCGCAGCGTCACCTCGCGACCCGCGTCCCGCTTCTCGTCGAACACTGTCGCGAGCCCGCGCCCGAGCGCCGCGTCGTAGCACTCGAGGTTGAACTCGAAGTTGAGGCGCAGGCTGCGCGGATCCCAGTTCGTCGTCCCGATCAGCGACCAGCCGTCGTCCACGATGAACAGCTTCGAGTGGTCGAACGGAGGCGGCGTCAGCCAGATGCGGCACCCATGTTCGAGCACCTGCCACCATTGTGCCACCGATGCCCAGTGGGCGTAGGGCAGGTTGTTCTTCTCGGGCAGCACGATGTGCACCGCGGCGCCGCGCATGGCCGCCAGGTTGAGCGCCGACACGATCGCCGGGTCGGGCAGGAAGTACGGCGTCAGCACGCGCACCGATTTGCGGGCGGTGGCCAGTGCGCCCAGGATCGCCCAGCGCAGCTTGTCGTAGTCCTCGTCCGGTCCGTCGGAGATGCCGCGGGCCAGCACGTCGCCCTCGCGGGCGACGGCGGGAAACCACGCCTCGCCGCGCAGCTCCTCGCCGGCGGAGAAGAGCCAGTCGTCGGTGAACACCTCCTGCAGGTGCGCCACCACGGGGCCCGACACGCGGAACTGGATGTCCGCAACGGGATGACTGGGGTTGCGTGCCAGCCAGTGTCCGGACCTGATGTTCATTCCCCCAGTGAACCCGACGCGCCCGTCAACCACCAGGATCTTGCGGTGATTTCGGAGATTGATGGACGGCAGCTGCTTGAGCTGGAACAACGGCAGGTGCCGGGCGTGCGGCACTCCCTGTTCCCGCAAAGTCGTGAGAATCGACGGCCACGAGTAGCGGAGCCCGGCCGCGTCGACCAGCACGCGTACCTCCACGCCCCGCCGGACGGCATCGCCGAGCGCTGCGGCGAACTCGAGCCCGACGGCGTCGCGATCGAAGATGTAGGTCGACAACGAGATCGAGCGGCGCGCCGCCGCGATCTCGGCCAGCATGGCCGGGTACGCCGCGTCACCGTTGATCAGCGGTTCGATGCGATTGCCCGGCATGAGCGGCCGCGTGGTCACCGCGCCGATCACCGTTGCGAGGCCGGCGAGGTGCGCCGCCTGCGCCGGCACGTGGTCGGTGACCCGTTCAGGTGGGCACGGCTCGGCGCTGTGCGCAGAACGGTATCGCGCGAGCGATCCGCGCATCAGGACGGCCCGGCGCTTGATGCGATTCACGCCGAGGATGAAGTACAGCACGCCTCCGGCAAGCGGAACGAGCCAGATGAACCCCACCCAGGCGATCGTGGCGCGGGTGTCGCGCTTGTACAGCAACGCGTGTCCGGAGGCAACGAGCGACACGCCCACGGCGAGCGTGTAGAGCGCGAAGCGCCAGCCACTGTCGAGGTTTGCGAATTCGATCATCGTCCACCGAGTGGAGGAACGCGTCGGCCGTGACCTGTCGGAAGATACCACGACCGCCGCCGCGGTCGTCTAATTTCCGGTGTGCTCGCCATTGAAACGCACGATGACGTTCAGCGCCTGAATTTCTCGACCTGGCGAAGCCGCCGGGCCGGTTATTCGGTGAGCACGTACGTCGTCCGCGACGTGATGGTCGACGCCGCGTTCGACGACGCCGGCCCCGACCTCATGGCGTGGATCGCCGCCAATCCGCTGCGTGGCGTGATCATCACGCACGCGCACGACGACCACGGTGGCAACGCCGAGCGGCTCGCCCGCGCCGGCGTGCCGATCCTGATGGAGCCCGACACCGAACGCCTGCTCCGCGCACCACGCTCGCGCGGGCTGCACCGACGGTGGACGTGGGGCGGGATGCCGATCCTTCGTGCGCCGGTGACGCCCTTCGTCGCACCCGACCTCGAGATCATCGAGGCGCGCGGCCATTCCCCCGATCACTACGTCGTGTGGGACTCCACCACGGAAACGTTGTTCGCGGCCGACCTGTTCCTCAGCGTGAAGGTCAAGGTGGCCCATCCGATCGAGCGCGAGGATGTGCGACAGCAGGTCAGCTCGATCCGCCGAATCGTCGCCCGGCGCCCGCGCCGTGTGTTCGACGCCCACCGCGGGCTCATCCCCGACGGCGCCGCGGCCCTCGCCGCGAAGGCCGACTGGATCGAGGAGACGGTCGGCCGCATCGACCGCCTGATCGACGCCGGGTGGGCCGATCGCGCCATCGTGAAGGACGTGTTCGGTGGTGAATCACTCTTCGCGTACACCACCTTCGGCGACTTCTCGCGCGCCAACTTCGTCGCGAGCGTCCGCCACACCAAGCGCTAGCTCAGCCGTTCGCCTTGCGGTACTCGTGCTCGAGCTGGGCCATCAGCGACGCGCGCTGGTCGTAGAGCCGCTTGAGCGGGCGACGACGACGTTTCGCCAGCGCGTAGCTCGTCAGCAGCGGAAGCGCGACCGTCGAGTCGATGTAGCACACCACCGCGTCCGGCAGCCGGTCGGGGTCGATCTTTCCCCAGCTCACCGCCTCCGCCGGCGTCGCGCCCGACAGGCCGCCGGTGTCCGGCCGCGCGTCGGTGACCTGCAGGAAGTAGTCGTGGCCCTTTTCGTCGATGCCCAGCACTTCCTGGATCTGCGGCTCGGTCTGCAGCGCAAAATTCTTCGGGCTGCCGCCGCCCATGATGCAGATCGCGCTCTTGCCGGCGCGCGCCTTGGCCGAACCACGCTTGGCGCCCAGCACAATGGCCGCCGTCTCGTTCACGTCCTTGTTCGGGTCGAGCACGCACTTGCCGCCGTCCAGCGCCAGCGCCGCGACGTTCATCCCGATGCTCGAGTCGCCCGGCGATGACGTGTAGATCGGCACGCCGCATTTGTGCGCCGCCGAGAGCAGTGATTTGTTGCCGATGCCCAGCATCCGCTCGCGCTCGGCAACGTACTTGCCGCACAGCCAGTGGAACTCCGCACTCGACATCGTTCGCTGGAATTCGGGGCCGCGGATGACCTGCCGGAAGAACGCGTCGGTCGAGAGCAGCACGTCGTAATCGAAGAAGATGTCGTAGATCCGCACGACGCCCTCCTCACGCAGCACCACGTCGCTCTCCGTGGGGTTCCCGCGGTGCATCGCGAGCCCGAGCCCGAAGTGGGTGTCGTGGTACAGGTTCGCACCGGTCGAGATGATCCAGTCCACGAACCCCGCCTCGATCAGCGGAATGATGCAGCTCATGCCCAAGCCGGCAGGGGTCAGCGCGCCCGTCAGCGTGAGCCCGACCGTCACGCTGCCGTCGAGCATCTTGTCCGTGAAGAGCTGGCACGCTTCCCGGAGGCGACCGGCGTTGTAGGCCTGGAACACACCGTCGACGAGCTGCTCGACCGTTTCGGTGCCGTCAATGCGGCGCGGCTGGATGCGGGCGCCCCGCAGGAACCGGCTGGCCTCCGCGGCCACGTGCTGCGCCCCGGCGGCCTCCCGCGACTCGGCCGCCTTCTTCTGCGCCGCCTTGGGTCCGGCCGCACTCGATCGGCTCGCGCCGTGGCGCGACGCCTTGAACCCGCCACGCTCGCGCGACGCGTCCGCCACAGCCGCGTGCGTCGGCGTTTTCCGTCCGGATGCCGCGGCAGGCTTCGCGGCAGGCTTCGCGGCGGGTTTCGCGGCAGGCTTCGCGGCGGGTTTCGCGGCGGCCGGTGATGCCGGCTTCGACTTCTGCTTGGTGGTTTTCTTCTTTGCGGTCATGGTCGTTGATGTCGTCGTGATCGTATCGGCGGCGCCGGCGGCAAGCGTGAGCCGCGCGGTCTTGGGGGTGGCTACTTCCGCTCCGCTGCCACCTGCGCGGCGTAGGCGGCCGCCACGACGTCCACCGCCTCTGCTGGATCGTCGGTCAGCGTCAGCAGGTCAATGTCCCCGGCCGAGATTTTCTTTTCGACGAGCACGCGGCTCTGCATCCATCGGAACAGGCCCGCCCAGTAGTGGCGGCCGAACAGGATGACCGGAAACTGCGAGATCTTCCCGGTCTGGATCAGCGTCACCGCCTCGAACATCTCGTCAAGCGTTCCGAATCCGCCCGGAAAGATGATGAACGCCGCGCTGTACTTGATGAACATCGTCTTCCGCACGAAGAAGTACCGGAAGTTCACCAGCGTGTCGAGATACGGATTGGCCCCCTGCTCGAAGGGCAGCTCGATGTTGCAGCCCACGGAGCGCCCGCCGGCGAGCTTGGCGCCCTTGTTCGCCGCCTCCATGATCCCCGGCCCGGCGCCGGTGATCACCGCGAATTCCCGCCGCGCGAGCAGACGGCCCACTTCCACCGCCGCCTGATATTGCGGGTCGTCCGGCGCCGTGCGCGCCGACCCGAACACCGTGACCGCCTTCTCCAGGCTGGCGAGCTTGTCGAACCCTTCGATGAACTCGCCCATGATCCGCATCACGCGCCACGGATCCTCGCGCGTGAACGCATCGCCACGCAGCGCGCTCTGCAGCAGCTTCGAGTCTTCGGTGAGGCGGCCGCCCGCGACGTTGCGGATCGAATCGTCCACCTGCGAGGGAACGGACGACTCCAGCTTGACCAGCGGTGCTTCACGCCCCGCGGCCCGGTGACCTTCGGCGACCCGCTCGTAGTACCCGCTGACGGCCTCGACCTCGGCCGAGCGCCGTCGCGCAAGCCCGTTGAGGGCTTTCTTCTCGCCCGCCGGCGGTGCGTCGGCTGGCGGCTTGTCCGCCGACCTCGACGGTTTCGCGGATTTTCGTCGCGACATTCACTGAGTTTACCTTGACGCGTGGCCCCACGCGACCAGCCGCGCCCAAGCGTCGTGATCCTCGTCGCCGACGGCGCGAGGCCGGACACGCTCTCGTCCGCCATCGACAGCGGCGACCTCCCCGCACTCGCCCGCCTGCGGGCCGAAGGCGGGCTCCACACGGTGTCGTCGGTGTTCCCCTCGGTCACCGGGCCGGCGTACACCCCCTTCCTGATGGGCCGGTTTCCGGGCCCCGTGGGCCTGCCGGGCATCCGATGGTACGATCGGCAGCGCACCCGCACGCGGTGGCCTGCCCATTCCCGGAGCTATGTGGGATTCGAGATGCGCGAGGTCGGGCGCGACCTCGATCCCACGGCGCCAACCCTGTTCGAACTCGCCTCGAGCCGACTCGCGGCGCTCAGCGTCATCGAGCGCGGCCTTGCACGGCACGAGAAGGTCGCCCGCGGCCCGGGATTCGTCGCCCGGGCCGCTTTCACCCATTTTCGTGGCAACGTGAGCGGCTGGCTCGACATCGACCGGCACGTCGGCGCGCAGGTGGCAACGCGCATTTCCCGCGAACGGCCGCAGGTGGCCTTCTGCGCCCTGACGGGAATCGACAAGACCTCGCACTCCGAGGGGCACGACGCTCCGATCGTGCGGCGCGCCATGCAGATCGTTGACCAGACCGCGGCCAGGATTCGCGCCGACGCGGAAGGCGACGGACGCTGGGCGTCCATGCACCTCTGGGTCGTGAGCGACCACGGACACTCGCCGGTCCGCACCCACGAAGACCTGGCAGGATTGATGCGCGAATGGGGCATCGGCGTCCGCGCGCATCCCTGGACGGTGGGCGTCGGCCACCGAGCCGCCGTCATGGTGAGCGGGAACGCGATGGCGCATGTGTACCTCGACATCAACGGCACCACACGGCCGTGGTGGCCGCGGCTCGCATCCGGCTGGGAATGGCTCGCCGAGCGGCTGCTGGACCGGGACTCCACCGACCTCCTCCTCCTTCCGGTGGACGAAGCGACGACCGAAATCCGCGCGCGAGGCCGCGGTCGCGCCCGGATCGTGATGACCGGCGGCCGCTACTCGTATCACACGGACTCCGGCGACCCGCTCGGCCTTGGGGAACTGCGCGACCTCACCGCCGACGACGCGCACGACGCAACGATCTCGAGCGACTATCCCGATGCGCTCGTCCAGGTGGCGCACCTCACGGCAAGTTCCCGGTGCGGCGATCTCCTGATCAGCGCCGCGCGAGACTGGGATCTGCGCGCCAGGTGGGAGCCGATCCCGCACGTCTCATCGCACGGGGCGCTGCATCGCGAGCACATGCTCGTGCCCCTGCTGGTCAACCGCCCGGTCGCGACCGTGCCACGGCGGACCGTCGACATCTTCGCTTCGGCCGCCGCAGCGATCGGCGCGCCGGTGACGTCCGAAGGCACGAGCTGGCTGCCCCGCCCGCGTGATGCCAGTATCTAGGCCTCGGAGCTGCGCATCAACTCCCTGAGGCGCTGCGCAAGGGCGTGCTGCCGCTGTCGCAACGCCGCCACGCGGTCCGGGTGCGCCCGCAGCACGAAATAGCGGCGGATCGATTGCCAGACGAAGCGACGCGATTCGCCGATGGCCATTGCCGCAAACGCAATTGACGGAAGTGCGACGAACGTGACGATCGCTGCCAGCCAGCCGGCAAATGATCCGACCACGGCTGCCAGCATCACGAACCACGCGAAGAACACGATGCCGCCGTACATGACGCGGAACGTGGGGATCGAATCGTCGCCTTCGGCCTTCGAGGCCCGCGTCCCGACCACTCCCGTCAGCTCCCGCGGAATCCAGAACAACGCAAGCCCGATCGCAGCCAGCGGGGTCATCAGGAGCATCGGCACACGCTGCAGCAGCCACACGACCGCCGAACCCGTCGTCGTTTGCTGGCGGAGCGACACGGGCGTCAGGCCGAGCCGGCCGAGAATCCGACCGTGTGATCGGAGTTCGCGGACCACCGGCCGCCACGTGTCATCTTCGCCGAGGCGGAGCCGGGCGAGCGCCTTGGTCGTGGCCGCGAGCCGTTCCAGTTCCGCCGCCGGTCCCGGAGCCGTGTCGAACTCCGCGCGCCACACCTGCTCCGCCGTACGCACGATCTGCTCGTCGCGCCAGTCGTGCAGGTTCAGCGTCACCGCACGCATCGACTGCTCGATGCGGCGCGTCAGTTCGCGCACGGCCTCGCGGTCCCGCGGCCCCTTGAGCGCGAGATCGTCCCACACGCACGACTCGCCCACGACCACGCGCGCAGGACTGCGGAACGCCTGGCGGTCCCGGAACACCATGCCGATCGGCACGATCGGAAACGCGCGCCCGAGTTGCTCCGCAGCGCCGAGCGCGATTCGCGCGGCGCCTGTTTTCAGTGGTTGCAGCCCCGCCGCGCTGTGGCTCGTCCCTTCCGGGAAGATCCCGACCGCGTACCCCTGCGCGATGGCCCGGTACACTTCGCGAAACACGTCGAGATTCTGCGCGACCATCTTCGGGTCGTCCTGGCGCCGGTACACGGGCACCGAACCCACCGCCTTTACCAGCCAGCCCAGCCCGGGATACGTGAAGAGCGGCGCCTTGGCCATGAACCGTACCGCGCGGCGCGACGCCACGCCCACGAACGCCACGTCGAGAAGCGAATTCGTGTGGTTGGCCACCACCAGTTCCGGACCGGTTCGTGGGGGAGAGGCCCCGCCGACCGTGACACGGTAGTACCCGTACGCCGCCAGACGGCTCATCGTGGGCATCGCCCGAAGCATCCACATCGTGGCGAATGATATCCGCCGCGCCGCCGCGAGGCATCGCGCCCGCAGCACCCTTGCGCAATCTTTCGGAATATGAGCTGGCCCGCACTCCTGCTGCGGCTCACGGTGCGCGCCGTCACGCATCCGTCGGTCGCCCGCGACCTGCTGCGCGTCGCATGGCGATTCCGTTCGCGCGACTGGTATCGGAGGCCGCCGTTCCTCCCGCTGCCCGATCGCCAGTACATGGCCTGGCGGATGCACACGGCGTACGGCGACCATCACGCCGTGCCCCCCGCCGCCGACATCGAGCGCTACGCGCGCTGGACCCGCGACATCCCTTGAGTCCCGCGTCTGCGCCGTCGGCCGCCACCCGGCTCAAGGCGGAGGCCTACGCGACGGGGTTCGACCTCGCCGGCATCGCGCGGCTCGGTCCGGCAGACACGGCCCACCGGTTCGACGACTGGCTCGCGCGTGGCTACGCGGGGACGATGCGCTGGATGGAGCGCTACGCCGAGCTGCGCCGCGATTCCAGTCGCCCCGTTCCCGGCATGAAGTCAGCGCTCGTCGTTGCCCTCAATTACGGCGGCACCCAGCCACCGGGATCCGTCGCCCGGTACGCCCGCGGCAACGACTACCACGAGGTGATGTGGAGGCTGCTCGACACGCTCGGCGACTGGCTCGTTGCCCACGCGGGCGGCACGTACCGGAGCTTCGTGGATACGGGGCCGGTGCTCGAACGCGACCTGGCGCGCCGGGCCGGCATCGGATGGTTCGGCAAGAACACGACACTGATCAACCCGCGCCTCGGGTCGTTCTTCTTCATCGGAGCGCTGTTCACCGATCTCGAGCTCGAGCCCGACGCGCCGTTCGAGGACGAGCACTGCGGCACCTGCCGACGGTGCCTCGACGCGTGCCCAACGGATGCGCTGACCGCCCCGCTGGTGCTCGACTCGAATCGCTGCATCTCGTACCTCACGATCGAGCTGCGCGACGCCATCCCCGTGGCCCTCCGACCAGGTGTCGGCGAGCTCGTGTATGGATGCGATATCTGCCAGGAGGTGTGCCCGTGGAACGTGCGGTTCTCGCGGGACGCTGGGCTTCCGGCAATGGCGCCCCTGCGCACCGAGCCGACCCCCGAGCCGGTGGAGCTGCTCACGCTCGATGCCGCCGCCCACCGGGAGCGCTTCCGCGGCACCGCAATCACCCGCGCGAAACGGGCCGGGCTCGCACGCAACGCCGCCGTGGCCATTGGGAACCGGGCACGTGTCGCCGACGTCCCCGCGCTGGTCGGGGCGCTCGACTCCGACCCCGAACCGCTCGTGAGGGCGCATGCGGCCTGGGCGCTGGGCCGCTTCGCGGGTTCGGCGGCCGCGCGCGCCGGCCTGGAGCGCGCCGCGGAGGCGGAGTCCGACGCGGGCGTACTCGCGGAAATCGCCTTGGCGATCACGTCCCTCGCGGCGCGCGGCGCCGCCTCGGCCCCAGCCGACCCGCACGGGTCGGGCGGCACACCGTGACGTCCGGGGCGAGGGCACGCTACGCCGCCTTTCGCAGGACGCAGCCGCGCACGCCGCGACTCGCCAGGCAGATGGTGAAGGCGCGCGGCATCGAGTTCGCCGTCTTCACATCCCCGGCAGTGGACGGCGCGCTGCCCCTGGCCTGCATCAACGGCGGGATGATTTACGACCACTCGCTGCTGTGGCCGGCGCTGGCGCCGCTCGCCGCCGAGCGACAGCTGGTGCTGTACGACCTGCGCGGCCGCGGATCATCGCAGGCGGCGCCGGGGCCTCGCCGGTCGCGCGTGGAATTCGACGCCGGCGACCTGCCGGCACTGCGCGACGCCATGGGGATCACACGGTGGGACGTGCTGGGACACTCGTGGGGCGGCGGCATCGCCATGCTCGCCGCCGCGCGCGACCCGGTCGGCGTGCGCCGGCTCGTGCTGGTCGACGCCGTGGGCGTGACCAGCGACTGGATCGCCGGCCTGCACGACGCCGCGCTGTCGAGGCTCGGCGGTCGCGAGCACGCGCTCCTGTCCTCACTCGACCCTCGCCTGTTGCACGACGACAACCCACAGACCCACGCCGAGTATTCGCGCGCCATCTATCCCGCGTGGTTCGCGGACGCCGGCCTCGGGGGCGCCTTCGCACCTCCCAACCAGACCAGCCAGACCGGCGCATCGGTTGCGGCACGCCTCCGCCGCGAGGGGTATGACTGGAGGGATGAAGCCCGCAGCATCGCGGCGACGACGCTTCTCGTGCACGGGGCGCAGGACATCCTGTCGGCGGACCTGGCGCGCACCACGGCGGCGTTGATACCGCGATCGCGCCTGCTTGTCGTCGAAGGAGCGGGCCACATGCCATTTTGGGAGCAGCCGGCGGAGTTCTTTTCGGCCGTCGGCGGCTTTCTCAGCGGGAGGGACCTCGGCTCGTGAACGCGGCGAAGATCGTGCTCGGCGTCATCGTCGTGGCCTTTGCGGTGCTCATCGCGACGCAAGCGAGCCGCCGCCCCCGCGCAGCGGCGGACGCGCAGGGGCAGGCGGCCGGCGCGCCCGAGTCGGTGGAGCTGCGCACCGATGAAGGCGACCTTGTCCGCGTGCGGCGCTCCACGCTCCCCCCACCTGAAACGCGCGACTTCATTGCGATCGATCGAGCACTCGCCGAAGGACGCGACGTCACATACGTGGACGAAATCCTGGCGGCGCGCGGCGGGAATGTGGCGCGCTGGGTGGACCGCCGGAACAACCCGATCACAGTGTGGATTCAGCGGTCACCCAAGGTGTCCGACTTCTGGCCCGAGTACCCCGACCTCGCGCGTGACGCGTTCTACACGTGGTCCAACGCCGGCATTCCCGTGCGCTTCCTCTTCATCGATGACTCGGCATCAGCCGAGGTGCGCGTGCGATGGGTCGAGAGCTTTCCCGACGCCGCCGCGGGCAAGACCTACTGGGCGCGCGACGTGAATTGGTGGATTCTCGGCGCCGACATCGAGCTGAGCCTCCATTCCACGGCCGGCGAGGCCTACGACCGGCAGGCTGTCCACGCCATCGCGTTGCACGAAGTCGGCCACCTGATCGGGCTCGACCACTCCTCCAACCGCGACAACATCATGTCGCCGCGCGTGCACGCATTGCGGTTGTCGTCCGCCGACCTGAAGACGGCGAACCTGATCTACCGGCTGCCACCCGGCCCGGTTCGCGATACCGTCAAGCAGTAGGGCGCGCGGGCGATCGCCGGCGCGCCCCGTGCTTCCCCCTGCGCCGCTGCCGCTACCGTGGCGCGCGCGGCTTGAACACGATCGCGACGTTCTGGCGGGCCCGCTGCACGCGCAGTGTGAGTCCGTCGGTCCCCGACTGGTTGACCATGCGCCACAACTCGGCAACCGACGTGACAGCCGAGTCACCCACCGCGACGATCACGTCGCTCTTGCGCAGTCCCGCCGTTTCCGCCGGGCTGCCGGCAGCGACCGACAGTACGAGCAGTCCCTTGTCCACGCCGAGCGTTTCACGCCACTGCGCGTCGAGCGTCAGGAACTGTGCGCCGCCAATGAGGTTCGGGCCGGCCGCCGCGAACGGGGTCATGAACACGAACCCCGACGACGGGAACCGCTGCTCCGCGCCCGTGCCGCCCTCACTGACGATCACGGTGCTGGTCCGCGGCGCCGCCCTCGTCGGAGTGCGCGGCAGGAACGTGGCCTGCGGAACGCGCGCGTTCGCGAGCATGTCGTCGAGGCCGGCGCAGGGCGAGCCGTAGTTGTCCGGCCGCTTCGCCACGTTCACCGTGAACTCGCGATCCCTCCCTTCACGGAGAACGCGCACCGACAGCTTCGCTCCGGGCTTGAGCAGTGTCCCAAGCGGCACCGGCTTTCGCGCGTCGTTGCCGCCGATCGACAGGAGCACATCGTTGGCTTCGAGCCCGGCACGCTGCGCCGGCGACCCCGGCTCGATGGATAGCAGGCGCGGGTTCGCCCCCAGGACGTACATCGGCGCGCCCTCGCCCGCAGATCGAACCTCGATCTCCTCGACGAAGCTCACGCCGAGGTATCCCTCGGGCTGACCGGCTTCCCGGGCGCACTGCAATTTCACGGCCGACGTGAGACCCGCACTCCGGCGCGCCACGCTCATCAGTTGCGCCTCGAGATCGCGCAGCTTCGCCGCGTCGGCCCGGTCGGACGAGAGGTCGCGAATCGTCAGCGCGAGCCGCTCCTCGAGCTGCCGCGACGCCAGGAGCTCCGCGACCATCCGCATGATGTCGCCACCGTCCATCGTGACCGTGACGTCCACGGTCGAGTCGCGCCCCGATTCCGTGGTCCGTGCCCTGATCACCGCGCGCCCCTGCGCCTCCAGCGACGGCGCCACGATCCCCACCACGACGGTCGCCGCCAGTGCCAGCCGCACGACCTTTCCGCTGCAGACGCGCATCAGTACCTCCCCAGCTGCCGCGTGTTCGGCAGCGACACGGCAAGCTGCCGCAGCGTCTGCTCGCGCGCGGTCTGCAAGGCGAGGTAGTACTGGTTCAGCAGCGGATCCTGCGGCGCGCGGTACAGCGCCGACCGGGACGCCGCCGCCATTTCATCCAGCGCCGACAGTCGTGTCCGGTACGAATCGGAGTTGAGGCCGATGAAGTGCTGGCTGCTGTCCTGCGCGGCCAGGAACGCGGCGGCACTCTGGTACGTCTGTTGCGACGCCATCAGCGCCTGCATGGCGTCGTCCGGGGTGCTGAAGGACACCGGCAGGACCATGGATCCGGCGGCGCCCCCCGCGAGCGCGGGGGCATTGAGCCCGACGATCGAGCCTCCGGCGCTCACGCGACCGGCCGCCGCGCCAACGAGCATGAAGCCCAGCGCCGCGGCGACCCGCAGTGCCCAGCGCCGTGCCACCACCGCACGATCCGGTGTTTCGACGATGCCCTCGGCGCGCATCCTCGGCAGGAGGGCGCCGAACTGCGACACCGGCGCCACGGGAATGGCTCGCGCCTCCACCGCAAGGCGTGACAGACGGCGGTGGGCCGACAGTTCGGCCGTGCACGCGTCGCACGTCGTGACGTGCGCCGCTTCGATCGGCGTCGGCGTGTCGTCCACCAGCGCGGCAAGTCGTTCAGGAGAGAGATGCGACATCGTGGTTCCGTTCCTTCGCCGGGAATTGGTTCTCTGAATCGTCCACGAGGTGCGCGAGCAGCCGGCGAAGCTTCGCGCGCGCCTTGAAGAGCTGTGACTTCGATCCGCCCGAGGTGATGCCCAGCTCCGCGGCAATCTCCTCGTGGGTGTATCCCTCCACATCGTGCAGGACGAACACCATCCGCGCCCCCGGCGACAGCTGCTGCACCGCTTCATCAATTGTCTGGGCCAGCAGCGTCCGGTCGCCGTCGTGATCCACCGCAAAGGTGTGGTCCTCGATCTCCACTTCCGCCTTCGAGATGCGCCGCAACGATCGCAGCGCATTGAGCGTCCGGTTCACCGCAATCCGGTGTGCCCACGTCGAGAACTGCGAGTCGCCACGGTAGCTCGGCAGCGCTCGGAAGATCTGGATCCACACTTCCTGCGCCACGTCGGCCGCGAGATCCGGGTCCCCTACCAGCCGCTTCACCACCGCGTCGATGCGCGGCGCGTGCTGCGTCCACAGGGAACGCAACGCTGCCTCGTCGCCCTTGATCGCGCGACGGATGGTGATCTGGTCGGTGGGTGCCATCGGATCCATATGCTTGGTCACACGGTAGGTATGGTATGGTTTCCGCGGCGGCGTTGCACCCCTCAACGCGCGTTCGTCTTGACCCGTAAGGGGTTACGTCGCGACCATTTCCCGTCCCCGTCACCAGGGCCCCTCCCCTCGATGCTGCGTCCGCTCCTCTTCGTTGCCGGCCTATCGCTCCTCCCGGGCGACGGCCTGCCCGTGCGCGAGCCGGAAGACGTGGGGATGTCGAAGGAGCGCCTGGCGATGATCGACCGGGTCATCAACAAGGGCATCGCGGCCGGCGGCTTTCCCGGCGCGGCGGTCGTCGTTGGCCGCCGGAACGCCATCGCCTACGAACAGGGATTCGGCAAGCTCGGCTGGAAGGCGAGCGACCGCGAAGTCTCGATCGACGAGTCAATCTACGATCTCGCCTCGCTCACCAAGGTCGTGGGCACCACAACGGCCATGATGATCCTGTACGACGAGGGGAAGGTTGACCTCGACGCGAAGATCCAGAAGTACGTGCCCGACTTCGTCGGTGCATACAAGGACGAGGTCACCGTTCGCATGGTGCTCGCGCACCGCGGCGGGCTCGCGCCGGGCCGCGTGCTCTGGAAGAAGGCCACATCGCCGGCGCACGCGCGCGAGATGGTGGTCACCACCAAGCTCTCGTACCGCCCGGGGCGCGACATGATCTACTCGGACCTCGGCGCCGATCTGCTGGGCTGGGTGATCGAGAAAGCGTCGGGCCAGCGGCTCGACCGCTTTCTCGACCAGCGCGTCTTTACCCCGCTCGGAATGACGAACACCGGCTTTCGCCCGGCCGATTCGCTCAAGCACCGCATCGCCCCCACCGAAGTGTATCCGCCGCGCCGCTACCCGATTCGCGGCGAAGTGCACGACGAGAACGCGCACGTCCTCGGCGGCGTCGTGGGGCACGCCGGACTCTTCTCGACTGCCGGCGACCTCGCCGTGTTCGCGCAGATGATGCTCAACCGCGGCGAGTACCGCGGCACACGCATCGTCGCCGACTCCACCGTGCGCCTCTTCACGCGGGAAGTCGGGTTCGCCCGCGCCCTGGGCTGGGAGGTCGGCGCCGGCGAGCACGGCGCTGGGCGGTACCTGGACCTCCACGCCTATGGACATACCGGGTACACCGGGACATCCGTCTGGATCGACGCCGATCGCGACCTCTTCGTCGTGCTGCTGACCAATCGCGTGCACGCGCCGCGCGCGCGGCGGCCGGCCACCGTGATCGCGGACGTCCGCGCCGACGTCGCCGACCTTGCGGCGCTCGCCGTGCTCGACGAGGGCCTCGCGATCGCCGACATGCCCCACTCCCTCCGCTCCGACCGCTCCGCCGAATGGAATCGCGTGTCGCGAGGACGCGCCCGCACGCCCCCCGCGAAACGCCCGCGCGGCGCCCCACACCCGGACTGGATGCCACTGCCGGACTGACTCCACCCGGCATTTCCGAGCATTTCAGTCCCGATCCACTAGATTCCGGGCATGTCCGACGACGCCACGACAGCCGCGCCGACGCCGTCCACCGGTTCCGCAGCCATAACCCCTGATCTGGTCAAGCTCGCCCTGCGGCGCGTCAAAGACCCCGAAGTCAACCTGAACATCGTTGACATGGGCCTCATTTACGACGTGCGCATCGAGGGGAACGATGTGACCGTGGACATGTCACTCACGACGCCGGCGTGCCCATCGGGCCCGGAGATCATGAAGGACGCCGAGGATCAGCTGAAGACGCTTGATGGCGTCGGCAAGATCGAGCTGAACCTCGTGTGGTCGCCGCCGTGGGGTCCGCAGCGAATCGAGCCGCGCGTGAGGGCCTACCTCGGGTTCTAGGCGCGCGGTAGTCTGGCGGCGCGCTCAGTCGTCGCGGTACGGCGAACCCGACTCGGTCGCGCTGGCGCCCAGCGAAAGCTGCGGCTCGCCCCCCACCGGCTTGTAGCCCTTCAGCGCCGTCACGAAGGCCTGACCCAGCTGCTCCACCTGCCAGTTGCGGAGCACGCCGAGGGCGGTCACTTCCTCGACGTGCCGCGGCACCGCCCGTGCCACGGCTTCCATCCGGTCGCGTGAGCAGAGGACCCCGGGGTCGAGTTCCAGCCGCTTCGCGGCGTCATCGCGCGCCGCCTTGAGCTGGCCGACCTTGGCGTCGAAGTCGGGGTCACGAACCCATCGCTTCGACTTGGGAAACCGCGGAAGGTCGGCCTCGGGAACGGAGAGTCCGCGCTCCACCGCCGCGAGCATGTCGCGGGCGTGCCGTTCCAGAATGCCTCGCGGCATTCCCTTGATCCTGGCCAATGTGTCGCGATCTCTCGGCGCCTGCTTCGCCGCCTCGAACAGCGGCTCGTTCCCAACCACCCGGAACGTTGCCTTGTCCACCTGCAGCGCGACGGTATCGCGCCACACCACGAGTTCACGGAGGAGCGCCAGTTCACGCCGCGTGAGGTCGCGCGCCCCTTTCATCCGCAGGAACGCCATCCCCGGCTCCTCCGACGGCCATTGCGTGCCTTCGAGCCGGAGGAACTCCTCCCGCGCCCACGACCACCGATCCTTCTTCTTCAGCTCCTCGGCCAGCTGGTCGCGCAGTCCGAGCAGGTGCATCGTGTCCTGCGCCGCATAGTCGAGCATGCCCTTCGTGAGGGGCCGCATGGACCAGTCGGCGCGCTGATGCTTCTTGTCGAGTTTCACCCCGAAGTACTTCTCGAGCAGCGCAGCGAGCCCGAATGAGTTGATCCCCAGGAGCTGCGCTGCGACGCGGGTGTCGAAGATAGACCGCACGTGCCAGCCGTAGTCCTGGTGCAGGAGTCGCAGGTCGTAGTCCGCGTCGTGAAACACGATCTCGACCGCGGGATCCTCGAGAAGCGTGCCGAGCGCGCCGGGCGCCGAGATCGGGAGCGGGTCGATGATCGCGTGACGGTCGCTCGTCGACAGCTGGATCAGGTATATCCGGTCGACGAACTTGTGAAAGCTCGCCCCCTCGGTGTCTATCGCGATCCGCGGGCTCTTGCCGATCCTGCCGAGGAACGCCGCGACCGCGTCATCCGCCTCGAGATATTCGACGGCGGCGGGCACTTACCTCGTCGGCCGTCCCGGCGGCGTGTCAGACTTGAAGATGTCGCGGTTGATCTGCACGTACTGGACCTGCGCGGCGGGCACGTCTTCCTCCGGGAAGATTGCCGTCACGGGGCACTCGGGTTCGCACGCGCCGCAGTCGATGCACTCGTCGGGGTGGATGTACAGCATCTCCGGACCCTCGTAGATGCAATCCACCGGGCAGACGTCAACGCACGACTTGTCCTTCGTATCCTTGCACGCTTCCGTGATCACGTACGGCATCGGTTTCCTCTAGGCAGTGCGGCTCCGGAGCGACCGGAACCAAGGGCAAGAATTTAGCCCGTGGTGGACGCCGTCGGCAGTGCATCGGCGTGCGAAGGAATGTCGACGACCACGCTCGCCATACGGGGGTCCTCAACCCGTATGTTTGTCGCATGCGCATCACGGTCAACGGTCGGCCGCACGACGTCACGCCGGATCCCGGTGAACGGCTGCTCACCACCCTTAACGAGCGGCTCCACCTCCACGGCACGAAATTCGGCTGTGGCCACGGCGAATGTGGGGCGTGTACGGTGCTGGTCAACGGCCGCCTCGCGTATTCGTGCATCACGCTGGCGGCGGCGTGTGAGGGCGCCGACGTGTCCACGATCGAGGGACTCGCCGGTGACGGCACGCTCACGCCGCTGCAGCGGGCGTTCATCGCCCACGACGCCGCACAGTGCGGCTACTGCACTCCGGGGCAGCTCGTGGCCGCCACGTACTTGTTGTCCAGGAACGCCGCGCCGACAGAGCCCGAAATCCGCGAGGCCATGAGCGGCAACCTGTGCCGATGCGGGACGTACCCGAAGATCATCACCGCCATCCAGGCGGCCGCGCGCGGGGACTTTGCGGCCGAGGGCTCCGATGGCGGTTCGGCGCCCGGCGGCGCCGCCGGAACTGCGGCCGGCGCAACGGCGTCGCACGCGAAGGAGTCGCAGTAGTGGCTCGGGGCCCGCGTGGCACGCGGCCACGGCGCGGACCGACGTTCGTCGAGACCGTTGTGGAGGTCGAGGGACGCACGGAAACGCGCGTCGTCGAGCTGCCGGCATTCGACCCCGAGCCGTGGGGCGCCGGCGCCGACCTGACCATCGTCGGCGCGCGCGTTCCGCGGGTGGACGCGCACGAAAAAGTCACGGGCCGCGCCACCTACACCGTGGACGTGGCGCGCCCGGGCATGCTGCACGCCCTGATCGTCCGGTCACCAGTCGCCAAGGGAACGGTTCGCGCGTTCGACGCTGCGGCCGCTCGCGCGGTTCCGGGCGTGCGTGACATCCTCGTCACGGGCGACGCACCAGCCGACACTCGGCTTTTCACCGGAAGGATCGCCTACGCCGGTCAGCCGGTGGCGGCAGTGTGTGCCGACTCGCTCGAAGCCGCCGCCGCCGGCGCTCGCGCGCTTGGCGTCACATTCGATGCCGTGCCGTTCGCGGCGACGTTCGAGGCCGCCACGGCGCCCGGCGCCCCGTTCGTCCGCAGCAAGGGCAACCTGATGGACGACTCGCCGATTGTGCAGGCGCGGGGCGATGTGGCCGCGGGCCTGGAGGCAGCGGACGTGACGGTCGTTCGCGAGTACCGGACCCCGGTGCAAATCCACTCCGCCATCGAACCACACGGCGCCGTCGCCGAGTGGGAGGCCGACCGTCTCACGATCTGGGAGTCCACGCAGGGCATCTTCCGTGTGCGCGAGCAGGTGTCCGCCGCGCTCGGCATGCCGCAGTCGAAGGTGCGTGTCATCAAGCAGCACATGGGCGGCGGGTTCGGCGCGAAGAACGGCGCCGGGGCGCACACGTTTGTCGCGGCACTCTTCGCCCGGCGCACGAACCGGCCGGTCCGGTGCGTGAACAGCCGCCGGGCCGAGCAATCAGATTCCGGCAACCGACCGGCCACGACGCAGCGCGTGACGATCGGTGCCAGGAAGAACGGCACCCTCACCGCCATCGTCTTGAGCGCCGACGTGCCGCTCGGCGTGAGCGGCTGGGAAGGCGGCCCCGGACAGATCTACCACGAGCTGTACGCCTGCCCGAACGTGCGCACCGAAGAGACCTTCGCGTGGGTCAACTCGAGCGGCATGCAGGCGTTCCGTGCGCCGGGATACGCCGAGGGCGCATTCGGCCTCGAGAGCGCGATGAACGCGCTCGCTCGCGAGCTGGGGATGGATCCTCTCAAGCTCCGGCGCCGGAACTTCACGCGTATTGATCCACGGCAAAGCCGACACTACACGGGCAACGCGCTGCGCGAGTGCTACGATGCCGGCGCGTCGCGCTTCGACTGGAACGGACGCGAGCTTCGTCGTGCTGGACCGGAGCCCGGCACCCCGGCAGCCGGCGGCGCAACCAGATCCCGCGGGCCTCGCGGCACCGTACGTCGCGGGTTCGGCTTGGCCGCGCAGCTTTGGCCCACCGGCGGCGGCCCACCGTCGTACGCCCACGTCAGGCTGAACGGCGACGGCTCGGTTGACCTGCTCGCCGGAACACAGGACCTCGGCACCGGCGCACGAACCGTGCTCGCGCAAATCGTCGCTGAGGCGCTCGGCGCCCGGCTCGCCGATGTGCGCGCCGTCATCGGCGACACCGAAACGCTTCCCTACACGGGCAACTCGTGGGGGTCGATGACCACGCCGTCGGTTGGGCCCGCCGCCCGGATGGCCGCCGTCGACGCGCGCCGGCTGCTGCTCGAGGCGGCCGCGCCGATGCTCGGCGTCCAGCCAGGCGATCTGGAGACCGCGGACTCCCTCGTGATCGTGCGCGATACCGATCGCGCGATGACCTTCGCGGAGGTCTGCGACGCGCTCGGCGATGTGATGATCATCGGGCGCGGCACGCGCGGTCCAAACCCCGACGACAAGTCGATCGCCACCTTCGGCGCGCAGTTCGCCGAAGTCGAGGTCGACGTCGAAACCGGCATCGTTCGCGTCGTGAAGATCGTCGCGGCGCACGACGCCGGCCGGATCATCAACCCGACACTCGCCGAAAGCCAACTCGAGGGCGGGATCATCCAGGGACTCGGCTACGCCCTGTTCGAGGAACGGGTCCTCGACGCCCGCACCGGCGTACAGCTCAACGCCGACCTCCACGACTACCGCGTGCCGACGATCGCCGACATTCCCGAGATCGACGCGTTCTGCGTTGGCGACGCCGATCCCAAGGCGAACCACACCGGCGCGCGTGGGCTCGCCGAGCCGCCGATCATCCCGACGGCGCCTGCCATCGCCGCCGCGGTCGCTGATGCAATTGGCGCCGAGGTGACTCAGATTCCGCTGACGCCGTGGCGGGTGCTGGCGTCAATGCAACCCTAGAGCTACCGCGCCACACACGTCGCCCGACCGTCGCACCCACAGCCCGAGGTCGTTCTCCATGTCGCGCAGCCGCCAATTCGGCTCCCTTGTTGCCGGTGCCACCGCGCTGGCCGCCAGCACGTTCGCGCCAACCGACGCCGTCGCCCAGCGTGGCGGTCGCGGCGCCGGTGCTCCGGTGTCGCTTGAGGCCACGGCCGACCAGGTGTTCGCGCAGTTCAACTCCACGCATTCTCCGGGCTGCGCCGTCGGCGTGCGGCAGAACGGCCGGGATCTCCTGCTGCGCGGCTACGGGATGGCCGACCTGGAATCGAACGCGCCCATCACCCCCGCCACGATTTTCGAATCGGGATCGGTGGCCAAGCAGTTCACGGCCGCCGCGATCCTGCTGCTCGTAAACGACGGAAAGCTGAACCTCGACGACCCCGTCAGGAAATACATCCCGGAGCTCCCCGAGTACCCCCGCCCCCTCCTTGTCCGCCACCTGCTCTCCCACACCAGCGGCCTCCGCGAATGGAGCAACCTGGTCGCGCTGGCCGGGTGGCCCCGCGGATCGCGCGTGCACACGCAAGCAGACCTGCTCGAAGCCGTGTTTGCCCAGAAGTCCCTCAATTACCCGGTGGGCGACTACTACTCATACACCAACTCCGGGTTCGCCCTGCTCCCGACGATCGTGGAGCGCGTGAGTGGCGTGTCGTTCGCGCAGTTCTCCGAGGACCGCATCTTCAAACCGCTCGGCCTCACCAACACCCATTGGCGCGACGACTTCACGACCGTGGTTCCGGGACGCGCGCAGGCGTACTCGAGGCGAGGCACTGGCTGGGCCCTCGATATGCCGTTTGAGAACGTCCACGGGCCGGGCGGCCTGCTCACAACGACAAGAGATTGGTTGTCATGGAATGACCATCTTGACAAGAAAACTCTTGCTGTTTCGGTGGTGGATTCCCTCACGAAACAGGCGGTCCTCACGAGCGGCCGGGTGATTTCCTACGCCCGAGGCGTCACCGTCGGATCGTACCGCGGAACCCAGGAGATCGCGCATTCTGGGTCGACCGGGGGGTACAGCACTTACCTCGCCCGGTATCCGCAGAAGGGCCTTTCCATTGCCGTGCTGTGCAACGCCGCCGGCGCCCCGGCGACGGCGTTTACGCGAGCTCTGGTGGACGCCGTGATTCCCGACCTCGCCGCTCGGGTCACCGCCGACACGGTCGCCGTCGATCCCGCAGCGCTGGCCAGGGTGGCCGGGATATACCGAAGCACCCGAACCCACGAGCCGCTGGTGATTGGCGACGTCGGCGGCCGCGGAGGACGAGGCGCGGCCGTGCGATCGCTGCGAGCCGGAGGTTGGCTGCTGGGCAACAGCCCGGCCACCTTCGAGTCAGGGCGCGACGGCCGACCTGCCGCGGTCCACGTGATCGGCGCCGACGCCGATACCGTGACCTTTGTGTACGCCGCCGGCGCCCAGTGGTCGCCGACTCCGGAGCAGCTGAATGCCTTCGCCGGTCGCTATCGGTCGGACGAGGTGCCGGGGGTCTGGTCTGTCTCGGTCGACGGCGGACGGCTCGTCGCTTCGAGCCGGGCCGCTGTGAAGGCGACCCTCACACCGGTGTATCCCGACGCGTTCGTCGCGACCGGTGGACTGGGCACCGTCTGGTTCATCCGTGATGCCCGGGGGGCCGTCGTGGAGATGCACTCAGGTTCGGCCCGCGTGTGGGACTTCACATTCAGGCGTGAGCGCTAGCCGCTACGCGGCAACCAGGGAACGCACGGCCACCGGCCGGCCGCCGAGCCAAGGCCAGCGTGTGCGCTACTTCCGCCACGGCGGAACGCCGTCCTTGCGCTTGAGGTCGGGGTTGTGCCGGTAGAACGTCGCCGTACGCCCGATCACCTGGACGACGTCAGATCGCGTGGACACCGCAAGCTGGCGGGCGAGTTCCTTTGGCTTCACCTCGGTGTTTTTCGACAGCTGCACCTTGACCAGTTCGTGCGTCCGGAGCACGTCGTCGAGCGAGCGAACGGCGCTGTCGTTGGCGCCGGCGTGCCCCACGTGTACGGTCGCAGTGAGCCGGTTGGCTTCCGCGCGCAACGCGGCCCGCTCCTTGCCGGTCATGGTCATCGGGACGGCTCCGGCGTGGCCGCAGCGGTCGTTGGCTCTACGAGAAATGGAACGGGGTTCACGGGAGTGCCATTCCACCACTTCACGGTATCGGTCAGTCGCATCACCTGAAAATGGAGGTGCGGCACGTTCGGCGGTGCATTGCCGGTGGTACCGACGTATCCGATCGGCGCTCCGCGGGCGATCGGATCACCGGTCCGGAGGCCGCGCGCGAAGCGTTCGAGATGGGCGTAGTAGAACACGAAGCGGCCGTCTGTATCGCCCGTCCACACCACGTTTCCGCCGAGCGCATTGGTCCCCACGCGAAGGACCGTGCCGTCGGTCGCGGCAAGGACAGGCGTGCCGCGCGGCGCCAGGATGTCTACGGCGTCGTGTCGGCGTCCTCCCTCGCGTGGCGCATCGAATGAGTCTTCGATTCTAGATAGCGGAATGCCACGCACCGGGATGAGCAATCCGGCCGTGCGCAACGCGGCAAGGTCGCCCTCGCCGATCGGATCGAACGCGCTCCAGACGCCGCCCGGCGACGGCGACTCGATGGGCATCTCCGGGAGCGCGGGCGTGGGCGCCGGGGGCGGCAGGATCGGGGCGCACGCGGCCGCGGCAATAGTCATCGCCACGGCCGCTACGGGAAGGGGCCTCACATGGGGTACACGACAACGGGGTGTCGGGCGTCACGCCGGCGATCGCCGGTCCCCACCGGGCGCATTGGTCGCGGCAGCGAGCACCGGGCTGCAATTCACCGCGTCACGATCAACCCCAGCAGCGCACCCGACACCCAGACCCGGTCGCGACGCTGCCCCGTGAGTTCGGTCGCAATGCCGGCCGACTCCAGCCTCGCAATGGCCGAACCGACGGTCGGCGTCGTGAGCTGGAGCGCCTCGGAAGCCTCGCGCACGGTGAATCGCAGGTGTGAGTGGAGGAATTGCGAAACGGCTTCGTCGGTGGCACCCGTCCGGTGGCGTGCCCGCATCTCCTTCCGCTCCGCTCCGGCCCGAAGGGTTGCGTTTTCCACCGCATGCAGCGTCGTCACCGCCTCGCGCAAGAGCAGGGCGCACCACGCACGTACCCATTCCCCCCACGCGTTCGAGCGGTCAAGCTGGACCGCGGCACTGCGGGCGGACGAGTCCAGCCGCCACACACTCAGGTACGGCGCCGACGTGATGCCTCCGCGTGCCATGCAGAGCGCTGCCGCGAGGGTGGCGGCGCGCTCGGCGTCGCGGGAAGCGGGCGCAGTCGCGACGATCAACCCCGCGGCCTCTGCAGCGTCGAGCACGCCTGTGGTCTCTGGCCGCTCAGCGGACCAGACTGCGTCCAGTGCGCCGCGAAGCGCCTCCGGTACCACAGCCTCGAGATCTGCCATCGCCAGTTTCGCTGTGAGCGAATCAGCGCCTCCTGGCGAGTCGGCGTCCCGTTTCGGTGCGGCGGCGAACTCGGCCGTTCGCACCATATCGTATGCCGCCTGTTCCCCCCCGCCCGCAGCAAGAAGGGCATGCCGGCACACCAATGCCTGGCACACCGCGGGCGCTTCCGCGTCCACCGTCGCGCTCAGCCGCGCCACGGCTGACAACGCCCTTGCGAACGCTCCGAGCGCCGCTCCACCGAGTTCTTGCACGGTCGAAGTATCCACTTAGATAAATATATAATGTCTATTTGATTATTGTGATGCTATTGGCTTGACTTGTAAACGACACACTGCCTTCCTATCGTCCTAATATATAAAAATATAGTCTTTGTTTATCTATCGCAGCATATCGGACTTCGGAATCGGTACTGGCGCCGCGTTTGCACCGCACACACCTTGTCTTCCGATGCCGCTTCAGTACATCAGGCCGCCCTCAGCCGATGCCGTCGGCGCACTCCTCGAGCGCGCCGGCGCGCGTTCCATGGGCGGCGGGACCGACCTGCTGGGGTGCATCGAGTCGGGGCTGGAGCCTGCTACCTCGGTCGTCGATCTGGGCTGCATCAGCGACCTCGCCGCCGTCGTCGACCTCCCGACCGGCGGACTCCGCATCGGCGCAGGAGCGCGCCTCGAGGACATCGCCGCTCACCCGGCAATCGCGTCGCGATTTCCGGCGCTCGCCCTCGCCGCCGCCGCCGTCGGTACGCCGGCGCTCCGCGCGATGGGGACTCTCGGCGGTAACCTCGCCCAGCGCCCGCGATGCTGGTACCTGCGCTCACGATTCTCCTGTCACAAGAGCGGCGGCGCGGGATGCCCCGCGGAGCAAGGCGAGAATCAGTACCACGCGATCTTTGGCGATGGTCCGTGTCGCGCAGCCCATCCGTCCGACCTCGCAGTTGCCCTGCAGGCGCTCGAGGCCGACGTCGTCGTGCGTGACGCGACACAGAGGCGCAGGACGACAATCGACGCCCTGTACGCGAACGCTGCCACGCGGCCTGATGCGGAAGTGGAGCTGTCGCGGGGCGAGTTCATCGAGGCCGTCGAGTTGCCGGCCGCCAGCGCCGGCGGCACGCAGCGGTTCACGAAACTCATGCAGCGCGGCGCCTGGGATTTCGCGACGGTATCCCTCGCCGCCGTCAAGCGTCCCGACGGCACGGTACGCCTCGTCCTCGGCGGCGTCGGCGCCGCACCGGTGCGCGTCAACCCATCGGTCGAGGAGGATGTGGCGAGCGGCGTGCTCGATCAGGATAGCGTTGATGCGCTGGCCCAACGCGAGATGTACGACGCCACGCCGCTCGCGAAGAACGGGTACAAGGTCGAGCAGGCGGCGGCACTCCTCAAGCGTGCCATGCTCGACCTGTCGCGCGCGTGATCGTCGTGCGCAGCAGCGGCCCCGTGATTCGTGGTGCCAACGCCGCGCCGGTGAACGCGGCCCGGTTTGCCGAATGGTAAAACGCTGTGGTGAAGGCTCGCGGTGAACGACGCAGCGGCGATCGCGGTCGTGATCGTGGGCGCTGGCGCCGGAAAGCGTTTCGGCGGGCCAAAGGCCGCAGCGCGTCTGCCGGATGGGCGGAGATTCCTTGACGCGGTGTGCGAAACTGCCGCGGCCGCCGCGCTCGGTCCGATTGTCGTGGTGCTCCCTCCCGGCGTCGCGCCTCCGGCCGGCGTTGCCGCGGTCGTCAACCCACGCAGTGACGGCGAGCAGGTGGTGAGCATCCGCCTGGGACTCGCGAAACTCGCGAACCACCCAGGTAGCGGCGCGATCGTCTGGCCCGTGGACCATCCGTTCGTCACGCGCGACACCCTGGCGGCGATCGTCGAGTGCGCACGGCGCACGGGCGCGCCGATCGTCGCGCCAGAGTTTGACGGCCGGCGCGGGCATCCGGTCTTCTTCCATCGCGACACCTGGCGCGAGTTGCTCACCGTCCCCGACGGCGGCGCGCGCGAGGTAGTGCGATCGTATGGCGCCCGCGCGATCACGATCGCCGTTCCGGATCGTGGTGTTCGCCGGAACATCGATGTTCCGTCCGACCTCAACGAGGGCTGACTACGGGCGTCCCCCGCTGAGCGCGTACTGCACGACGGTCTCGACGTCGTCGCCGTCGCGGGCCACGCCAAGCACGTAGTCGCGCCCGATTTCCTTCGGCAGGAACCGCGCCGGCATCGTCACGTCCGAGAGCCACCGCCCGGCCGGGTCGAACACGCTCCACACGCTCGGAACAACCGGGAGCGTGGCGAGCGAGCCGGCCCAGGCCGCGTCCGCTACGTGCGCCTCGCGCACCCACAGGCGTCCGACGCGATCTGCGATGAACTGGGAGAACGCGGGCAGTGTCGCCGCGTACGGATCATCGCGCAGGTCCCGGCGCTCCGCCTCGGCCGCGGCTCCCGTCGATCGGATCCAGCGCTTTCCCCACTCGACGTTGAACTGCTCGATGTCGTCAACCGAAATCCCGCGCGGCACCCAGTCGCGACGGATGATTCGCTCGAGCCTCCCCGCTGCCGACCACGCGCGGATTTCGTACGAGCCTCCGAAGCCCGTGTAGAAGGTCCGCGCATCGTTCGCGTAGACGAGTGCCGCGCCAAACCACGGCGGCCTCGGGTGCTCCTTTTCCATCACCATGTCCATCGATGGAAACACGCCGAGGTTCCGCAGTTCGACGTTGTCCCGGTTGACGACCACGAGGGGTACGGAGTCGACCCAGCGGTCGCCGACATGTCGTGCCGCCGGGCTGGTGATCGTGCCGAACACGCGCGCGCCTCCCGGAAACGCGGCCAGCACGAGCTTGATTCCCGCACCGAGTGGCAGCGGCGGGTTGGCCGCACCATGCACCCGGACGAACGTGCCCGTCGCCGTAAGGAGCGTGACCGTGGACGGCGAAGAGTGGACCGCGAGCGTATCGCCCGGAAATCGCGCCACTGACGTGATCGATCGGAACTCGCCCGGGCCGCCACCGCGTCCTCCCGCCGCCCGCACGAATGCGCCGCTGGAGTCGAAGATCCTGAGCTCGAGGCTCGCCCCGTCGGCCACGACCACACGACCGTTGTCGAGGCGTACGGCGCCCGCAACGCGGCTGAGCAGGTACGGATCACCGGGACGATCGCCGATCACCAACGTCGGCCGGGCCGAGAGCCGGAGGGCCTGCCCGCCCGTCAATGCCGGGCGACTGTTCGTCACGACCTGCACACCGCCGCTGTCGCGCACGGACTGCGCGCCGGTCGTTCCGGCGAGCGCACCCATCAGCACGACAAACGCCGTTCGGGATTGCCTCACGCCCCCTCGCAGTTTCACGTGTGACTCGACCGCCCACCGAACGCGCCCCGACGAGCGAGAAAATGTACGGCGCGCGGAAACAGATGGTGCAATCCCCGCGTACGGTTCGGGTGTCTAAGGCACACACCTCCACCTTGGCGTACTGACATGCGTATTCCCTTTCATTCGACCGCCCGTGCGGCCGCGATCACCGCACTCATCGCCGCCGGATCCGCGACGCCGGCGCTGGCGCAGGAAACGCGCCGCGTTCTCTCGATTGGCAACCACCCTGACGTCACCGGCCTTCGCATCAACTTCCGCGATCGCGACCTCCGCCGGGTGGACGGCATCAACATCACGCTCTGGTCTCCGCACGAACCGGCGAGCGGCCGCGTCCGCGGAGTCGCGCTGGGGCTGCCCGTCACCGGCGCCCGTGACATCGAGGGAGTCGCGACCGCCGTCTTTGGCGTGGGAGCGGACAACAACCTGACCGGAATCGTCGTCGCGCCGCTGGGCGCCGGCGCGGGGAACAGGCTCAAGGGGATTGGTATCGCCGGTCTGGGCATGGGCGCTGGCGGCGAGGTGCAAGGCATCATGGTCGGCGGGCTCGGTGTAGGCGCCGGCGGCAACCTGCGCGGCATCGTCGCCGGCGGGCTCGGTGCGGGCGCGGGTGGCGACGCACGCGGGTTCATACTTGGCGGCCTCGGCGCCGGCGTCGGCGGGGACCTCCGCGGAGTCGCCGTTGGCAGCCTCGGCGTTGGAGCTGGTGGGAACGCCCGCGGATTGCTGTTCGGCGGGATTGGCGCCGGCGTGGGCGGCAACTTCCGCGGCGCGGGTATGGGTGGCATCGGAATGGGGATCGGCGGGAACCACGACGGCTTCGCGATGGGCGGCATCGGTGTCGGTGTCGGCGGTGACGCCGAGGGCATCGTGACGGCGGGGATCGGCGCAGGCGTTGGTGGGAACTTCCGCGGCATCGGGGTGGCGGGGATCGGCCTCGGCGTGGGCGGCGACCTCACCGGGATCATCGTTGGCGGCGTCGGCGCGGGAGTCGGCGGGACGATGCGAGGCATCGCGGTTGGCGGCGTGGGAATCGGCGCGTCGCAGATCGAGGGCGTCGCCATCGGCGGCGTCGGTGTCGGCGGGCATCGCGTGCACGGATTCACCGGCACTGCGGGGATTCTGCGAATCGAGGACGGCGGCACGTTCCGCGGACTGTCGCTCAACGGAGTCGGGAGCGTGATCAAGGGACACCAGCGCGGCGTCGTGATCGGCCTCGTGAACTACGCCAGGTCGGTCAACGGGCTCCAGATCGGCCTGATCAACATCATCGACAGCGCGAGGTCGCACCGGGTGCTCCCGTTCATCAACTGGCAGGACTAGGATGGCGCCGGCGGATGATTGGCGATCGGGAGCCGTGCGAACGTTTGCGCCCGGCGCCCCGTAGGAGGAGAATTGGGAACGCCGCCAACACGACGGAGATTGCCATGAAGAAGACAGTCCTGCTTTCCGCCATCGCCCTTGCCGTACTCGCCCAGCCTGACCAAGCCGCGGCACAGGCCAGTGCCCTCATCCCGATTCAGGAATTCCAGGTCCCGTGGGGGCGCGAAGGACGGCCTCGTGACGCCGCAGTCTCCCCGATCGACGGCGCGGTGTTCTTCGTCGGGCAGGCCGGCTCGGCGCCCACCGGCAACTACGTCGCGCGGCTCGACCCGAAGACGGGCGCGTTCCGCAAGTACGAGCTCGAGCCCGGAACGAATCCGCACACGTGCCTCGTGGACTCGAAGGGCTTTGTGTGGTACACCGGAAACCGGAACGGAACGCTCGGCAAGATCGACCCGAAGACCGGGCAGATCACCAGCTACAAGCTGACCGATTCCACCGTTCGCGATCCGCACACGATGGTGTTCGACAAGGACGGCAACGTCTGGTTCACCGCGCAGCAGACCAATGCGATCGGGTTCTTCGACGTGAAGACCGAGAAGTTCCGGATCGTGAAGCCACCACTTCCGGCCGGCCGCCGATCCACGAATCCGTACGGCATCGTGCTCGACTCGAAGGGTCGTCCGTGGTTCAACCTCTTTGCCACGAACCTCATCGGCACGGTGGACCCCGTGACGTTCGAGCTCAAGACGTATCCCGTCGGCAACGACAGCACACTGAACCGGCGCATCGCCATCACGTCGGACGACAAGATCTACTACACCGATTACCGCCGCGGCCGGCTGGGCATGCTCGATCCGGCAACGGGCAAGACGCAGGACTGGGCGCTGCCGGGCGGCGCAGGATCGCTCCCCTATGGAATGATCATCGACGACCAGAATCGGGTCTGGGTCGCAGAGACCGGCTCACAGCCGAACAAGCTCGTCGGCTTCGATCCCAAGAGCGGCAGGTTCTTCAGCAACACGGTGATTCCGGGCGAGCGGAACACCGTTCGCCACATGTTCTTCGACACCAAGACGAAGCAGATCTGGTGGGGGATGGATTCCGGCTCGATCCTCAAGCTCGACGTCAGCGGAATCAAGGTGGCGATGTAGGGAACCGCAGAGATCGCGGACAAACTGCGCGGAATTCGCGGAGACAACGAATCAGCGGCGCGTATCCCCCCCGGGTACGCGCCGCTGATCTTCCTGCACCTGCATTCCTTGCCTTCTAGTACCCGCCACCCGGTGGCTTCGGTCCGCGCATCCCGGGCCGGTGCTCCTTTCGCAATGCCTGCAGCTTCTCGCGAGCCTGCTCGCGCGTCAGCGTACCTGCCCGAACCTGGGCCACGATGCCCTGACGCTCCGCGCGCACAGCCTGCCGCCTCGCGAGCATCTCCTGACGCTGCTCAGGCGTCATGTTCTGAATACGCTCACGCGCCACCGCGCGTTGGGCGACCATGCGATCGCGGACCTGTCGGCGGCTGAGTTCGACGCCGCGGGCTTCGGCGCGCCGGTGAATGGCACGTGCCCGCATGCGCGCCCGGCGAAGCTCGCCTGAGGGGCGTTCCGGGCGTGCCTCCGCCGACGGCGGCCCCGGCGGAAGCGGCCGTCCCGCAGGCGGACCGCCCTGTGCGCCGGCCGACAGTGACGCCAGCCCAAGCGCGCCGGCAATGGTGAAACTTCGAATCACGTTTCGCATCACGACCTCCAAGGTGCTTCGCGCCCCCGTTGGGCGCGTCATTGAGTCTGACGGACGGGACCCGGCGCCGTTAAGTGCGGCCGATCACGAATTTCCGGCCGGGTTCCGGCCGGCCGACCCAACCCTCTGCGGCGTACGGAGTTGGGCGCTTTCGAACCCCGTACAGATGGCGCAAGTCCAATACCCGCATTGAATTAGGCCACATACCCGAGTAACTTGATCGCCATGAGTTCGCCAATCGAAACGCTCGTCAATCGCGAGTATCAATACGGCTTCGTCACCGACGTCGAGTCGGACACGATCGAGCCGGGTCTCAACGAGGATGTTGTTCGTCTGATCTCGTCAAAGAAGGGCGAGCCCGAGTGGCTGCTCGACTGGCGGCTCAAGGCGTTCCGCCGCTGGCAGACGATGACGGAGCCGCACTGGCCGAACATCAAGTACAACCCGATCGACTACCAGGGCGCGCGGTACTACTCCGCGCCGAAAAGCGTCAAGCCACTCCAGTCCCTCGACGAAGTCGATCCTGAGCTTCTGGCAACCTACAAGAAGCTCGGTATCTCGCTCACCGAGCAGAAGATGCTCGCCGGCGTGGCCGTGGACGCGATCTTCGATTCCGTGTCGGTGGGCACGACGATGAAGGAGGAACTGGCGAAGCACGGCGTCGTGTTCTGCTCATTCACCGAGGCGGTGCACAACTATCCCGAGATCGTGCACAAGTACCTCGGCTCGGTCGTCCCGTACAGCGACAACTTCTTCGCGGCGCTCAACTCGGCCGTGTTCAGCGACGGTTCGTTCTGCTATGTGCCGAAGGGCGTGCGTTGCCCGATTGAGCTCTCGACGTACTTCCGGATCAACGCCGCGGAGACCGGCCAGTTCGAGCGTACGCTGATTGTCGCCGACGAAGGCGCGTACGTGAGCTATCTCGAGGGCTGCACGGCGCCCAAGCGCTCGACCAACCAGCTGCACGCGGCCGTCGTCGAGCTCGTGGCGCTGGACCGCGCGTCAATCAAGTACAGCACGGTCCAGAACTGGTACGCCGGCGACAAGGACGGCGTGGGCGGCATCTACAACTTCGTCACCAAGCGCGGCAAGGCGATGGCGGACGCGAAGATCTCGTGGACCCAGGTCGAGACGGGCTCGGCGATCACCTGGAAGTACCCCAGCGTGATCCTCCAGGGCGACAACTCGGTCGGCGAGTTCTATTCCGTCGCCGTCGTGAACAACAAGCAACAGGCCGACACCGGCACGAAGATGATCCACGTCGGCAAGAACACGAAGTCCACGATCATCTCCAAGGGGATCAGCGCCGGCGAAGGGCAGAACTCCTACCGCGGCCGCGTGAAGATGCTTCCGCGCGCGTCGGGCTCGCGCAACTACACGCAGTGCGACTCGATGCTGATCGGCAACAGGTGCGGCGCGCACACGTTTCCGTACATCGAGGTGGCCAACAACAGCTCGACCACGGAACACGAGGCGAGCACGTCGAAGATCGGGGAAGACCAGATCTTCTACTGCAAGGCCCGCGGCCTGTCGGCCGAGCACGCGATCTCGCTCATCGTGAGCGGGTTCTGCCGTGAAGTGTTCAAGGAACTGCCGATGGAGTTCGCGCTGGAGGCGCAGC
>CAZLAU010000008.1:12405-38520 GCA_964557615.1 uncultured Gemmatimonas sp. | reverse complement strand
CCAAGCGGCTGGTCGAGCACAAGCGCGACGTGGTGATCCTGCTCGATTCGATCACGCGGCTCGCGCGCGCCCACAACACGGTGACGCCGATGTCCGGCAAGATCCTCTCCGGCGGCGTGGACGCGAAGGCGATGGAGAAGCCCAAGCGATTCTTCGGCGCGGCGCGGCGGATCGAAAGCGGCGGCTCGCTCACGATCGTTGCCACCGCGCTGGTGAGCACAGGCTCGCGGATGGACGAGGTGATCTTTGAGGAGTTCAAGGGCACCGGCAACATGGAACTCGTGCTCGACCGCGACATTGCCAACCGCCGCATTTTCCCGGCGATCGACATGCTGAAGTCGGGGACCCGCAAGGAAGAGCTGCTCCTCAACGAGAAGGAGAAGAACCGCGCGTTCCTGATCCGCCACTTCCTGGGCGATCAGGCACCGGAGGACGCGATCGCGTTCCTGCTCAAGCGCATGGCGCGGACGAAGGACAACGAGGAGTTCTTCGAGCGCATGGCGGAGGGCGAATGACCGACGACGGCGCCGCGGCAGCCGACACCGTCGGGGGCGGCATGGGCCGATGGATGGCGATCGACCTGGGCGACCGCCGGATCGGACTCGCGATCGCCGATCCTGCGGGCATCATCGCGTCGCCGGCGGGCTTTGTTTCGCGGCGATCGGGGCATCGCGTGCCGCTCACCACGCTCCTCACCAAGGCCGCCGAGCTCGAGGCACGGGGGTTCGTCGTGGGACTGCCACTGGACGAACGTGGAGAGGACGGTCCGCGCGCCGCCGAGGCACGGCGGCTGGCGGAGGAGCTGCACAAGCGCACCGGACTGGAGGCGCGCCTCGTGGATGAACGGTTCACGACAACGGCGGCGCTGCGCGCCGTGAAGGCGCTTGGCGGGTCGACCCGGGGCCGCAAGGGCGACGTTGACGCGGTCGCCGCCACCGTGCTGCTGCAGTTCGCGATGCAGAGCGAGATCCGCCGCCCGTGAGTGCGAAGCGCCGAAAGTCCGGCGGCCCGGGGCGACTGATCGCCGGCGCGCTCGGCGCGCTCGTCGTGCTGGCCGCGGCGTGGTACGTCGCGGGCCTTCCGGCCGTGCTCGTGGGTGAACCGGAGGTGCGGCTGTTCATCCGGAAGGGCGCGCCGTTCCGGGAGGCCGCCGACTCGCTCGCCGCACGCGGGGTGATCGCGTCGCCCAGGCTCTTTGCGTATTACGCGCGCCTGCGCGGGCACGACCGCACGCTGCGTTGGGGCACGTACATCCTCCGGGAAGCAATGGGTTGGGAACGGGCGCTCGAATCGCTGAACACGGGCCGCGGCGTGGTGCACACGGTCACGATACCCGAGGGATGGATGCTTCTCGAGATCGCGCCGGCGGTCGGCGCCGTCCTCGACCTCCCCGCCGACTCGGTGCTCGCCGCCGCACGCGACACGGCACTGCTGCGACGGGTGAACTCGCCGGGGCCGACGCTCGAGGGGTACCTCTTTCCCGATACCTACACGTTCCCTGACGGCGCCACTGCGCGCGATGCCGTGCGCGCTATGGTCGAGCGGTTCGAGGACCAGTGGAAGCCGGCGTGGGACACGGTTCTCCCGCGGCTGAAGCTGACCCGGCACGATGTCGTCACGCTCGCATCGATCGTCGAGCGCGAGGTCCGCAAGAGCGAAGAGCGGCCGGTCATCTCCGCGGTTTACCACAACCGATTGCGGGCCGGGATGGCGCTACAGGCCGACCCGACCATCAACTACGCACTTGGCCGGAAGCCGGGCCGGGTGCTGCTGCGGGACCTGCGGGTGGACTCGCCGTACAACACGTACCGCAATCCGGGCCTTCCGCCCGGTCCGATCGGATCGCCGGGCGCCGCAAGTCTCGAAGCCTCGCTGTTCCCGGCGAACGTCCCGTACCGGTTCTTTGTGGCTGCACCAGACGGCCACCACGAGTTCCGGCGCACCTACGCCGAGCATCTCGCGGCGATCCGGATGGTACGCCAGGCACCGCGAACCGATTCCGCTCGGAAGGTGGCAACGCCACCCGACGGCGCGGCCGCGCGCAAGACGACGCCGTGACCCCCGCGGGGGCCGTGGTGTCCGCGCGCGGCGCCCGTCGCTGGGCCGAAGGGCACGCGTGGATCTTCAGATCCGACGTGGCAGAGGCACCCGGCGGGGCGGCGGGCGCCGTGCCCGTGCGCGACTCCCGCGGGAAGCCACTGGGCACGGCGTTGTGGAGCCCCGCGTCGGAGATCGCATTGCGCCTCCTCGACCGGGATCCCGCTGCGCGGATTGACGCCGCGTGGTGGCGCCGGCGCATCGGCGCCGCGGTGAGCCGGCGCGCCGGACTCGATCGCGACGCAAACGCGTTCAGGCTTGTCCACGCCGAGGGCGACGCCCTTCCATCACTGATCGTGGATCGGTACGACCGGTGGCTGGTCGTGCAGTTCCTGTCGGCCGGGGTCGAGGCGTTCCGGAGCGAGATCGTGGCGGCGCTCGCGGAAGCCACCGGATGCGAGGGCATCCTGGCACGCAACGACGCGTCGGTGCGAACCCGCGAAGGGCTGCCGCGCGGGATCGAAGACCTGGCCGGAGCCGTGCCCGACGACGTGACGGTTGTCGAGCACGGCGTGCGGTACACGGCGGCGCCGCGCACGGGCCAGAAAACCGGAGCGTTTCTGGACCAGCGCGAGAACCGTGCGCTCGTGGCACGCCACGCCCGCGGGCGGGCGCTGGATCTGTTCAGCTATCACGGGTCATTCGCGCTTCACCTCGCGCGTGGGGCGAGCTCCGTGACCGCGGTGGACAGTTCGGCCGCTGCCCTGGAACGGGGGCGCGCGAACGCCGCGCTCAACGGCGCGGCCAACATCGAGTTCGTGGAGTCCGACGCGTTCGAGTACCTGCGCGCCGCGCGGCACGACGGGACATTCGACACGATCGTCGTCGATCCGCCGGCGTTTGCCAAGAATCGTGCATCGCTCGCCGGCGCCATTCGCGGCTATCGTGACCTGAACCTGCACGCGATGCGGCTGCTCGCGCCGGGAGGCTTGCTCTTCACGGCCAGCTGCAGCTACCACGTCTCCAAGGCCGCGTTCCTCGACATGGTCCGCGACGCCGCCGCCGAGTCGGGCCGGCGGATGATCCTGCGGGCCGTCACGACGCAACCGATCGACCACCCCGAGGTCGTGACGATCCCCGAAACCGGGTATCTGAAAGGGGCCCTGCTCGAGGCAGCGACGTAGCACGGCGGTCGCGCCCCGCGCCGTCGCGGGCGCGCTGGCCGTGACGAGATGCGTGCACGGCGCGTCTTCACCGACAGCAGGAGTGGCATCGATCGCCCGTTGACCATCCGTGATGCCGACCTACTTTTCGGGCATCTCCCACTGGAGGCGTCGTTCGCCGCGTCCCACGACCGCATGAGCCCGCACCGACTCCAGCGTTCCCTCCGTCACGAGTACGACGCGTACCTCGAACGTGAGGTCGAGGCATACAAGGAGTCCGTGTCGCGCGCGCATCTCCTCGGGATCGCCGAGCTTGCGCACGCGGCGCTGGATGGGGAACTGCAACTCGGAATGCGGGATGTGCTGCTCGCCGCCGAGGTGGACCGGTTGATCGCGCGACGCCTCAAGATTCCGGCGTTCGACACGTGGCGCCGCCGGCGCATGCGCAACGCGACGGAGCCGAAACGCCCTGAGTACTGGGGACTGCGGCCGGACAGTCCGCTGGCCCACGCGATCGGTTCGGCGTCGCTTCGTGCGCCCGTCGTCGTGTCGGGCGCACGAATCCAGGGATCTGCTCTGTATCTCGCGGCGAACGGGTGCGACGTGAAGGCGATCGAACCGGAGGCGGCAGTGATCGAGCGTGTGCTGACCGCCGCGACCGAGGCCGGCCTTCGCGCGCGCGTCACGGGGCTGGCCACCGACCTCCGCGACTGGCGGCCGGACGGCGAGATATCGGCCGTGATTTGCACGCCCGCCGCGTTTTCCGACCTCAGCCCGCTCGAACGCGAGCGTGTCATCGCCGTGCTCCAGAGCGCGACGACCGACGGCGGCGTGCACCTCGTTGAGACCATAGTCGCCGGGCAGGTGGCGCTGACCGAAGAGGAACTGCGCGGCCATTACCGCGGCTGGCAGGTCAGCATGGTATCCGAGTCGGCAGCGGCCCGGACGTTCGTCGCGCGCAAGGGCGTGATGTAGCGATTCGACACGAGGTGTCGGATTACTGCGTGTCGAAAGCGAACGGCCCGCCTCAGATGGCGGGCCGTTGCGTTTCCAAACGGTTGTGGAATCGTCACTTGCGAAACCGCACGGCGCGGCATTGGACGTGCAGATGGTCGGGACGACGGACGGTTCCACTACCATATAGAAGCAGCATGGAGGCGGGGTGAGCAAGCGCACGAACGCAGGACGCAACAAGCCGGCTGGCAATGAAACCGACGAACCGATCGGCATCGTGATTTCGAGCGGTACCCGCACGGACGACGCGCCGAGATTTGCCGCGTATGTGTGGGGCCCGGTACCGGACGGCGACATCGCAGAGGAGTGCGTCGCGGTCGCATAGCGAGCCTCGCGCCGGCGATGTGTCCACGGCGCCACGGCTGCAAGACAGAAAGGGGCACCGGCTGATGCCGGTGCCCCTTTCTGTTTGCAAAGAAGACTACTTCTTCTTCTTCGCCTTCGCCTTCTTCTTCTTCTTGGCAGCCATTGTGCAGCTCCTGAAAAGGAGTGGTTTGCCCTGGCGATCCCCCGGTGGATCGCTGGGTTCGGGCCGCGTTTCCGCGGCGCCGCTCGGACGGCCTCCAGTATCGAGGCGCGTATGAATCCAGTGAAGCTCGTTTCAGTTTTTTTCGTCAACAGAACCTGTTGACGCACTGCAACCGGCGAGGACACCGGCACGAACCGTTGCTACAGAATTGTGTGCGAATCGAATTCGCGCAAGTACCACCGCGCCACCATCCTCAGATACCGACGACTGCCACGGTCTCCGCGTTACGCGATCCGGGCACACCGTTTCGCGCGCGCGGGCGTCGCGTTGATGCCGATTTGTCTCTGAATCACTCGTGCGCGCGCCGGCTTTGATGCAGATTGTGTGGCATGGATCTCGGACTGAAGGGACGGAACGCACTCGTGTGCGGCGCGTCGAGCGGATTGGGGCTCGCCATCGCGCGCGAGCTCGCGCGGGAGGGTGCGAACGTCGCGCTCGTTGCGCGCCGTGAATCGGAACTGAGCGCGCACTGCCAGCAGATCACCGATGACTTCGGTGTGCGCGCACTGCCGATCCCGGCGGACCTCACGCAGGCCGACGCGGCATTGCGTGTCGTGACCGCGGCCGCCGACGCATTCGGCTCGGTAGACATCTGCATCGCGAACGCCGGCGGCCCGCCGTCGACGCTGTTCGAATCGACGACCGACGCGCAGTACCAGCAGGCGCTGACGCTGAACCTGATGGCATCGGTCCGGCTCGCCCACGCGGTCGTGCCCGCGATGCGCAAGCGCAAATGGGGACGCGTCATCTTCCTGACGTCGATGGCGGCAAAGCAACCGGTGATGGGCTTGATCCTGTCGAACACGGCGCGCGCCGGGCTCCTGGGCTTTGCCAAGACGCTCGCCACGGAAGTGGCGCGCGACGGGGTGCTCGTGAACACCGTGCTCCCGGGCCATTTCGACACCGCACGCGCGACGCAGCTCGCCGAGATGCGCGCCGAGCGCGAGGGGCGGCCCGTGCAGGACGTGCTCGCCGCGCGCAGCACGCAGATTCCGATCGGCCGGTCGGGTGACCCGCAGGAAATGGCGGCGGTCGTCGCGTTTCTCGCGTCCGAACGCGCCAGCTTCGTCACCGGGACCGCAATCCAGGTGGACGGCGGACAGGTCGGCACGATCTTCTAGGCCTCGGGAGTGGCGGGCGCCGTGTGCGCGCGCCGGCGACACGCCCTACGGCTGTTTCGGCGTGTTGACGATGTCCTTCTTCAGGCTCGAGACGATCGCCACCAGCTCGTTGCGCTCGCGCTCACCGACCTTGAACGCGGCGAGCGTTTCCCCGATGTGGCCGGTGAAGGCGTTCCAGACGTCCTCGGTGATTTCCATCTCGGCGTGCACCGACTTCATGTCGCGGCCCGGATAGAAGCACGGGCCGTTGGCCGCCGCGCACAGCTGGTCCACGAGGTGCTGGCGCACGCGTCCCATGTCAGCAGCCTCGAGACCCTTGAAGAACGGTGCGACCACCGGATCCTTCACCTCGCGCGCGAGCAGGTCGTCCACCACGGCGGCGATCGCCTCGTACCCGCCCAGCCGAGCGTACAGCGATGCTTCGCGCGGTGCAGCCGCCGGCCGGGTGAACGCGGCACACGCGGACACCGTCGCCGCGGCGACCAAGAACGTGGATACACGGGCGAGTGATCGAAACATCGAGCGATCTCCAGTAGGGATGTCAGTCGTGCCCTGAGGCCGGAAAAGTATCGACCGGAAGCCGGGCGCCCAGTGATGGCCGTCACGCGCACTTTCTGTTTGGCGCGCGGGATGCGACGTTTCTGGTGGTTTCACGGCACCGCTGGCCACCGGCCGCGGGTGCGACCCGACAACACGCACACGAGCAACCCTTGAAAGCGCTGGTCAAGCCGTCCGCCGCCCCTGGATTCACGCTGCAGGATGTGCCCGTTCCGGCAATCCGGGACGACGAAGTGCTCATCCAGGTCCGCCGCGCCGGCGTGTGCGGCACCGACGTCCACATTCACGACTGGGACGCCTGGGCGCAGGGGCGGTGTCGGCCGCCGTTCACGGTCGGCCACGAGTTTGCCGGGGAGGTGTCGCAGGTCGGCAGCCTCGTGAGCGACGTGGCGGTCGGTGACCGCGTGACGGCCGAAGGGCATATCGTTTGCGGACGATGTCACCTGTGCCGGACCGGAAACTCGCACATCTGCCCGAACACGAAGATCATCGGCGTTGATCGCGACGGGTGCTTCGCCGAGTACATCGCCATGCCGGCAACAAACGTGTGGCACCTGGACGATGACGTGTCATTCGAGGTCGGCGGCATCCACGACCCAATGGGCAATGCATTCCATACGGCGCTCCACGGCACGAACATCCCGGGTGCGACGGTGCTCGTCACGGGGTGCGGACCGATCGGCATATTCGCCGTTGGCATCTGCCGCGCAGCGGGCGCGTCGCGCATCATCGCGAGCGACGTGAATCCCAAGCGGCTCGCGCTGGCCAGCCGGATGGGCGCGCACGACACGGTTCAGCCCGGCGACGCGGAGGCCACGGTGCGCCGCGTGACCAGCGGGCTGGGCGTTGACGTGGTCCTGGAAATGAGCGGCGTTCCGGCCGCCGTGCATCAGGCGTTCGCGCTGGTGCGCGCGGGAGGGCGCGTGCAGCTGCTCGGCATCCCATCCAAGGCCATGGACATCGAACTGGCGACGGAGATCATCTTCAAGGGCACGACGGTATACGGCGTCGTGGGGCGGCGCATGTACGACACGTGGATCCAGATGACGCAGTTCCTGCGCAGCGGGCAGTTCGACCCGCGCCCCGTGATCACACACCGGTTTCCGCTGGAGGCTCACGCGGAGGCGATCGCGGCCATCAAGTCCGGCGACGCCGGCAAGGTCGTCTTCGAGATCGGGTGAATCCCCAATGGCGCTGAACAAGGGCTTTCGCGACGACCTGGCCGCGCAGATCGCGCAACTCAAGGCCGATCGCGTATACAAGACACTGAACCATCTCGACTCGCCGCAGGCGGCTCGCGTCACGATGGAAGGCCGTGGCGAGGTACTGATCCTCTCATCCAACAATTACCTCGGCCTCTGCAACGAACCCGCCGTCGTGCAGGCCGGCACCGACGCGCTCGGCCGGTTTGGCGCCGGCACGGGCAGCGTGCGGTTCATCTGCGGCACGTTCACGATCCATCGTGACCTCGAACGCGCGCTGGCCGGCTTCGTGGGAACCGAGAGTGCGATGTCGTTCGTCTCGGCGTGGAACGCGAACGAGGGCCTCACGGCGTCCGTGGTGCAGGAGGGCGACTTCGTCGCCAGCGACGCCCTGAACCACGCCTCGATCATCGATTCCATGCGGCTGGCCAAGGCGATCACGAAGTGCACGACGGCCGTGTACAAGCACGGCGACATGGACGACCTCGTGGACAAGCTTCGGACGGCGAAGACCGCACGCCGGCGACTGATCTGGACCGACGGCATCTTCTCGATGGAAGGCGCCATCGCGAAGCTGCCGCAGCTGCTGCAGGTGGCGCGCGACCACGACGCCGTGCTGATCGTGGACGATTCGCACGCCACGGGTGTCCTCGGCGCAACCGGCCGCGGTACGGCCGAGCATTTTGGCGTGCTCGGCGAAGTGGATGTCATCACGTCCACCCTGGGGAAAGCGCTCGGCGGCGCCGCCGGCGGGTTCGTGGCCGGACCGGGCTCGCTCTGCGACATCCTCACACAGCGCTCGCGGCCGCAGTTGTTTTCGAACGCGTTGCCGCCCACCGTGGCCGCCAGCGCCCTCGCCGCCGTGCGGTTCATCGAGTCGCATCCCGAGCGGGTGCGCGTTCTTCGCGAGAACTCGGCGTGGTTCCGCGGCGCGCTGCGCGAAGCCGGACTGCGGCCGCTCGACGGCGAGACGCCGATCGTCCCGATCATCATCGGCGAGACGGCGGACGCCATCCGGATGAGCGACAAGCTCCTTGAGCGCGGGATCTTCATCACGGGTTTCGGATTTCCCGTCGTTCCGCACGGCACTGCCCGGCTTCGCTGCCAGGTATCGGCCGCCCACACGCGAGGCGATCTCGAGTATGCGGTGAGGGCTATTCGGGAGGTCGCCGTCGAATTGGGGGTGGCGTCCTGAGGTCGTGTGCGCCCAAGTTGCTGAGCCTGCCAATCGTGACGAGTTTCCGCCTTCCGTCGTCCGGTTGGTGAGCAGCCGGGTGGCCACGCGCCTACCCGGCGGCATTGCCTATAGGTTGCCGTACCTGCGGTTACTCTCCTCGCGCTGAGGTGCGACGTATGCGATCGTCCAGTCTTTCCAAGGCCTTGGTGGCCGCGTTCTCGGTTGCCTCATTGGCCACGGCACCCTTGGCGGCGCAGGGTGCCGCCGTGTGGGACGTGCGGCCCGACTCCTGGTATTGGGGCATCTACGGCGGGCAGACGTCGTTTCCGACGAGCATTGCCCGGACCACCGCCCCGATGGTCGGCGTGGAATGGACAATCACGCGAACTCGATTCGCGCTGAACGTGTTCGCCGAGCAGTCGTACTTCAATGCCGTGAGCACCGTCCCGGACTACCCCTCGAGCGCCCCGCGCCGCGTGGACATCCAGGACATGCGCCGCGTCGGCGGGTCGGCGATGATGTTCCTGCCGCCTTACAAGTACTTCCATCCGTGGTTCGGCGCGGGTTATGCCTTCAACTTCATTCGCTCCGCGACGCCTCAGGGCTCATCGTATGCGAGTCCGGCCGCCCGCGACTCGGTGGTCCTCCGCGTCGATGAAGGCCGGGCGCAGGGCAAGCTCTTTGGCGAGGTCGGGATGATGGTCTCGTACAAGCAGTGGGCGCCGTTCATCCAGTACACGGCGATGCCGACGAAGGGAACGTCGAGCTGGCTGGTGAATGGCGACGGCTTCACCAACGTATGGAAGCTTGGCTGGCGCTACAGCTTCGGCTCCGCGATCGACAACCGATTCTAGCGGTCGGTGGGGGTAACGCGGGGGCGCGGCGAATGCCGCGCCCCCGCGCGCGTTTACGGCCGTTGGTCCGCCAGAAAACGGAGGGTTTGCCGCCGGGCCGAGACGAACGGACTGTCGCGGACTATGAACCGCAGGGGCCAGTCTGCGGCGGCACGGACACCGATTCTGGGCGTGACCACGACGGCCCGTCCGCGAACGGGCCTCCCGGCGAGGATCCGGAGCGGAGACGCTTGCAGGGATCGCCCGTGGTGGGACGGCCCGTTGATCCCGAAGGCGGCACACAGACGCCCGGGACCGCTCGTCAGATCCAGGTCGTGCCGGACACCGCGGCGGCGGCGCATGGCCTCGACGCCCTCGATCGGCTCCACCGCGCGAATCAGCACGGCGCTTGGCTCACCAGCCTTTCGCGTGACGGCGTTCACGCACCAATGCATGCCATATACGAAATAGACATACGCCAGGCCGGGTTGGCCGTAGAGCACGTCGGTACGGCCGGTGCGGCCTGCGACGGCGTGGCACGCCCCGTCGTGTTCGCCCAGGTAGGCCTCGGTCTCGACGATCCGCCCGCGGCACCGGACGCCGCGCACCGTGCACTCGAGGATGCGGCCCAGCAGGTCGCGCGCCACCCGTTCCGTCGGTCGATCGTAGAACGCGGCGCGCAGGGGGACCGTTTCGTCCGTCCTGCGCGCCGCGTCGGCTCGTCGAGACACGTCCGGTGCGGTTGTTCCTACTCGGCGTCGCCGTCCGTGCGCCGTGGGCGGCGCGGGCGCTTCGCGGGCCGGTCGGCGGCACCATCGGCTTCCCCGCTGTCCACCACGCCGACGAGGAGGAGGTCGGCCGGCGGCGCGTTGCGTGATGCGGCAGCCCCGCGCCCGCGTCCCGGCGCACTGCGTGGCCCCATTCCCCGCGGGGCGGGCGGCGCGGCCTCGGCCACCGGCTCTGCCGCCTTCGCCTCCTTTTCGCGTTCGGCGAGCTGGTCGGCAACACTCGGCGCCGCCGCCGCCCGCGCCAGTTCGAACCCGTCGCCACGGCGACGAAGGTCGACGATGTCGCGATCGTGCGCGTCCCGCAGGATCCGGCCGAAGAACGCTACGCTCAAGCTCTCGCTGTCGCGACCAAGGAGTTCGCGGGCCTTGCGGCGCACGGTCTCGTCCGGCACGGCCTCGTCATCCGTGGTGAGCGCCGCAACAGCCTCGCGCACGAGATTCATCGCCTCGTCACGCGTCAGGCGCAGTCCGCTGGACCCGATGGAACCGTCAGCGTCGGCGGTCGGAGCCGGATTCCGTGCCGGCTCGCGCCGCCGGTGCGCGCGCGCGACCGGCGCTTCGACGGCAGGCCCGGTGGAGTCGTCCGGCGCCGATGCCGGCGCCGCGACTCCATCAGCCGGCGCGCTGGCGGCCGGGACGTTCTCAAGCTCCGCGACGTCCGTGTCCGACGCGGCCGTGGCGCCGTTGTCGGACGCACCGGAGCGCGGGGCCGCTACCTCGTCGCCGCGGTCGCCGCGCTTGCGCCCGCGACCGCCGCGCCGCCCGCGCCGCGACCGTCCCTCGCGATCCGGTTTCTCCGACGCATCGTCGGCCATTGGCGCGCCATTCTCGGCTGCAATCCGCTCCTTCGCGGGGCGTGCCGCAGCAGACTTGCCGCCCGCGCCGGGCCCCACCTCGAGCTGCCCATTCTCGAGCTTCGCCGTGGTGATCAGGCCGCGGTGCGCGGCTTCCTGACAGAACTTCGAGAACTTCGACATTCCGAGGTTCTTCTCGTCGAACGTTCCGTCGATCTCCTGCATCACCTGCTTGAGGCGGTCGGAACGCATCACGTCGTTGTTCTGCTGCATCCGGGAAATGGCTTCCGTGACCAGCTCCCACGGATCCCATTTCGGGGTGACTTCCTCTTCCCCCGATTTCACGAGTCCCGCAAGGGCGTTGTAGCTGTAGTACTCATCACAGTTCTGCACGAGCAGATCCGACGACGATTCGCGAATGCCGACGCCGATCACGTACTTCCCGTATTCCTTGAGCTTGATGACGAGGCTCGAGAAATCGGAGTCGCCGGACAGCAGGATGATCGTCCCGATCTCGGGGCGGGTGAACACGAGCTCCATCGCGTCGATCGCGAGCCGGATGTCGGTCGCATTCTTCTTCGACGACCCGTAGGCCGGCGCAAAGATCAGGTCGATCGAGGCTTCGGACAGCGGCACGATGTACTGCGGATAGCGCCGCCAGTCTGCGTAGGCGCGCTGCACGGCAACCTTGCCGTGGATGATGTCGCTGGTGAGCAGGTTGCGCAGTTCGGTCTGCAGGTCAGACCGAATCCCCATCGTGACATTGTCGAAGTCGATGAGGAGCGCTGCGTTGGGCGCATGGACCAGCGGTGCCGGGATGGCACCAAGTGCCTGGTGCGACTGGTGCGCCTGGGGACCGCGGTGCATGGGCGCGACTGGCCCGCGCAAACCGGCGGTGTGGGTGTGACGTCCTTTCATTTTTCTCTGGCGTGATCGCCTGTGGCCGGGCCACATCTGCGCGCAACCCCGCTCGTTCGAGCGCCTCGGCGCGCGGCAGTGACAGCCCTGATTGTGACGGGCCGGAGGCGAACGCGCGCATCATCTCTACCGGGGGCTTCAAGGTCGAACCCTGCCGGGAGACGCTGATGGCGAAGACGCCGACGTCCCTTGCGTTTATCGAGGGACGATTCCGAACCAGTTCCCGGCGCCCGGGAGGGCGACCTGGGAGCGGATTCAGCTCCGCCACTCGACGCTGAACGATAACCGGTCGATGGCAGGTTTCCTAGGGGGAACGTCGCAACCCGTTGGCAGGCATTCGCATAGCCGCGTACTGTATCTTTTTGAAACTCCCCGGCGCCCGCACCTCGTACGGCTCACCAGTGAAACGACTCAGCTTCAGGGCAAGGCTCTTTCTCATCCTGGCGGTCTTCGCCGTCGTGCCGGCGCTCCTTCTGACATTGGCGTGGGGGGGGACGATGACGCAGTTCCTCCCGCTGATGGCCGGCAAGGCCGCCTGGGACACGGTGTCGGGCACGGGCGAGCGCGCCATCGCCGTGGCCAGGCGCGCGAACCCGTCGCCGGTCGAGGCCGAGGCGATCGACGAACACGAGCGAGCCCTGGCAAACGCGCGTACGCGGTCGCGGCAGTTCGAGCTGATTACGGAGCGGGCACCGGCGGCGCTCCTCGTCGCGAGCTTGTTCGTCCTGCTCGCGCTGACCTTCGCTGCGGCCCGCGTGGCTGGTCACCTCACCCGGCAGCTCACGCGGCCCCTGGACGAAGTCGTCGTGTGGACCGAGCGCATCGGGCACGGTGAGGCCCCTCCGGCATCAATCGCCCGCGGCGCACCGGAGTTCGACGCGCTCAGGAGTGGCATGCTGCGGATGGCGGACGAACTCGAGGTCGGCCGGCGCGCGGCGCTCGAAGCCGAGCGACTCGCAGCGCTTCGCGAGACGGCGCGCCAGGTGGCGCACGAGCTGAAGAACCCGCTTACGCCGATCCGATTCGCTGTCGCCCGGCTCAAGGGGCGGGTCCCGGCGGAACTTGCAGATGCCGTGGCCGTGCTGGACGCCGAGTCGGCACGGCTCGAAGCGATGGCGCGCAGTTTTGCGCAGTTCGGCCGGCTTCCCGACGGGCCCCTCGCCGAAGTGGATATCGCCGAAGTCGTGGCGAACGCCGTTCGGGTCTCCGTGCCGGACGAGTTCGACTGCTCGGTCGCGGTCGAACCCGGGCTTGCCGTGACGGGTCGGCACGACGCCATTGGCCGCGCGTTGTCGAATGTGCTGCTGAATGCGGTCGAGGCCTGCGGCCCGAGCGGGAAGATCGACGTGGTGGCTGCGGCGGCTTCCGTGGATGGCCATCCGGCTGTCGAAATCGCGGTTCGTGACAACGGGCCGGGGATTGAGGCAGCGAAACTCGCGACGATCTGGGAGCCGTACGTGACGCACAAGGCGGGCGGCACGGGACTCGGACTCGCGATCGTGAAGCAGACGGTCGCTGCACACGGCGGCACGGTGCGCGCCGAGAGCGCCACCGGCACCGGCACGGCAATCCGCATTACCCTGCCAGTTGGCGCCCGCGGCGCCCCGGAGGCGCTGTGATTGGAACGACATCGGCGTTGGCGGAGCTGCAATACGTCGCGGGGGCGGGCAGTGGTCCATCCGTCGCGCTCGCGCTCGTCACCGGCGGCGAAGTGGCGATCGTCATCGTGGTGTTCACCTCCGCCAGCATGCTGCTCGCGCCACTGGTTCGGGCAGCGGCAAGGCGTCTCGAAGCGAGTGGCGAAGTGCCGAAGGTGCCAACCGAAGTCGCCGACCGGCTGGCACGAATAGAAACCGCGGTCGACGCGATCTCGTTGGAAGTGGAACGCATTTCGGAGAGCCAACGATTCGTCACACAGCTGCTGTCCAAGCCCGAGACACCCCGGCTTCGGAGCGCCGACGAATGACCGCTCCACGGCCTGTCTCCCACCCCGCCCTCCCCTAGCCATGCCTTCAGTCCTGATTGTTGACGACGAGGCCAACGTACGCCGCATGGTGGGCGCATTGCTGGCGGCCGAAGGCTATGACGTGCGCGATGCCGGCGATGGTGCCACAGGCGTGACGCGGGCGGAGGAAGCCGAGCCGGACCTTGTCCTGCTCGACCTGATGATTCCTGGCGCTCTCGATGGAATGGCGGTCCTGGAGCGCCTCCGGAAGCGCTTCCCGGACCTCCCGGTGATCATGATGAGTGGCCGAGCCGGACTCGCCGACGCGGTGAAGGCCACGCGCCTGGGCGCCGTGAACTTCCTCGAAAAACCGCTCACGCCGGAAGGCGTGCTCCTGGCGATCTCCAGCGCGCTCGAGCTGCGCCTGGCTCGCCGGGAGCGGACCGCGCTGCGTGCCGACCTCGGGCTTGCGGGGGAGTTGATCGGTGAGAGCCCCGCGATGGTCGAGCTTCGGGCGATGATCGCCCGCGTGGCGGCGACCGACTCCCGCGTGCTCATCACGGGCGAAAGCGGGACGGGCAAGGAACTGGTCGCGGCCGGCATCCACCACGCGAGCCCGCGCCGCGAGCGTCCGTTTGTCCGGGTGAACTGTGCGGCAATTCCCCGCGACCTCGTCGAGAGCGAGATGTTCGGCCACGAGCGCGGCGCGTTCACCGGCGCGACAGACCGCCGGATCGGCCGGTTCGAGCTGGCCCACACGGGTTCGCTGCTGCTCGACGAGGTGGGTGACCTTGGCGCCGAAGCGCAGGCCAAGCTGCTGCGCGCCATCGAGGCGAAGGAGATTGAACGGGTTGGCGGAGGAAAGCCGATCCGCATCGACGTGCGCGTGATCGCGGCGACCAACCGCGACCTGGCGCGCGCCGTTCGCGACGGCACGTTCCGGGAGGACCTGTTCTTCCGCCTCAACGTCTTGCCGATCCACGTGGTGCCGCTGCGCGAGCGACCGGGCGACATACCGCTCCTGGTGCGGCATTTCGCGGGGCTGCTCCGGAGGCGTTCAGGTCAGGTGCCTCCGACGTGGCTGGACGCGGCGGTCCACTCGATGACGCGCTATCGCTGGCCTGGAAACGTGCGAGAGCTCGCGAACATCGTCGAGCGGCTGTCGATTCTGCACGCGGGCCGGGAGATCGGCGCCGAAGCGGTCGAGGCGGTCGTCCCTGGCGATGCCGGCGCGCCGGCGCCGGCGCTGCCCGGGCTGGCCGCGGCGGACGTGCCGCTGAGTGATGCGCTCGACGATTACGAGCGGCTGCTCGTGACACGGGCGCTCTCGGCCGCGCATGGTGTGGTGGCCGAGGCCGCCCGCAAGCTCAAGACCGACCGGCCAAACCTGTATCGCCGGATGAAGCGGCTGGGCATCATCGGCGGCGGAGCGTGACCGTGCGCGAGGGCGCGGACGGCGGAGCGGTTCGAAGTGACACGGCGACCGAGGTCCACGCTGACACGCATTGCTCTGACAGCACTATCGTGCGGCCACCCAGGGCAATGCGCCGCAAGGAGTTCGGCGGTCTGCACGACGCGGCACGGTCCGTGCATGGGCCGGTACCGTCGCCAAATTTTGAGGAGCGAACGATGCGGATACCAATGAATCTCGCGGCAGCCGTGCTCGGTGCAGCGACCTTGTATGCCGGCGCGGCGAGCGCCCAGACGACCACGCCGGTCGCACGACGAGCCGCCAGTCTCTGGAACGCCCCCTCGACGATGCGGGCCAACGGATCGTATACGCTCGGAGCCGGCGAGACGGCACGCGACAACGTCGCCGTGCTGAACGGCCCCGTAGTGGTCGCGGGAACGGTGCGCGGATCGCTCGTGGCCATCAACGCCGACGTTCGACTCGTGCCCGGAGCGCGGGTGGAGCGCGACCTCATCGTCGTGGGCGGCACGATCACGGGCGCCGAATCCGCGACCCTCGGCGGCGAGATCGTCCAGCAGGCCGAGTTGCTGCGGTATCACCTCGAGGGTGACCTGCTCGAACTCGACCGCGAGCCAGAATACGACGACAGTTGGTGGAAACGGCACCGGATTCGCCGCGAGTGGACGCGCGGCCAGGCGTACTCCGACTTCGCCTACGTGGCGTCTCGCGCGTACAACCGCGTCGAGGGATGGTCGTTCGTGGCGGGCCCCCGGATCCAGCGTCCGACGTCGTGGGGAGCCTACAATGTCGAGCTGTTCGGCATTGGCCGGTCGGCGGGGCCGCTCCGCTGGGACAACCAGTCAGTGGGCCACGATGCGCGCGCAGAGGTGCAGTTCGGCCGGCCGCTTGGCGTCGCCATCGGTGCGCGGGCGTTCGACGTCGTGCAGCCCACCGAGACGTGGCAGCTTGGTGATACCGAAGCTGGCCTGGCTGCGGCCGTGCTCCATCGCGACCACCGCGACTTCTACGGGCGTCACGGCGGCGAGCTGTACGCGAAGCTCACGGCGGGCGAAAGCGCGGAGTTGACGATCGGCCTGAGTGATGAGCAGTGGCGCCACCGCGCCGCGCGCGACCCGTGGTCACTCTCGAACGGTTCCGAGCCCTGGCGACCCAATCCGACGGTGGACGCGGGCAGTGTGCACCTCCTGACCACGCGCCTGCGGGTGGACACACGCGAGCGCGAAGCGTCGATGTTTGGCGGCTGGTTCCTGAACGCGGAGCTCGAGCAGGGCGGCGGGCGGATCACCCGCTACGGAGCCCCGGTCGCGACATTCGCGCCGCATACGCCGGAGGACGTGTGGTATTCGCGCGCGCTGGTGGATCTGCGGCGGTACAACCGGATTGCGCCGGGGATGTCGCTTGACCTGCGCGTCGTGGCGGGCGGCTGGTTGGCCGGCGACCCGTTGCCGACGCAACGCCGGCTTGGACTCGGTGGACCGGGAACGCTGCCCGGGTACGCCTTCCGCGATCCGTTCGCGGCGAACGACCTGCTGCTCTGCACCGGCGGGTTCGTGCAGGCCGGCGCGCCGGCCCAATGCGACCGCGTGGCGTTGGCACAGGCACAGCTGCGCTCCGGATTCCTGTTCGGCGGCTGGCGCGACGACGGGCGTCACTCGGACTGGTGGACGCCCGGCTTCAACAGTCGTACGGCGTGGGTGTTGTTCGCCGACGCCGGCCGCGGCTGGCGCGTGAACGGCGGACTGCCGAACGATCCGCTGTACGCAGGCCGGAACGAGTTGCCGCCGCTCAGTTCGTTCAAGGTGGACGTTGGCGCGGGCATCGACTTTGGCGGGCTCGGCCTGTACTGGGCCAAGGCGATGAACAACAGCGGTGACGATCCGGTGCGGTTCACCATCCGGCTCCAGCATCGTTTCTAACTCGTGCCGGTCGCGCGCCGAATGTCGTGGTTACCCATCAGGATGGCGGGCGTGGCGCTCATCGTGGCCACGGCGGCGGTGGGCGCGCAAGGCCGCCCGGCGCTGACGCTCGAACAGCCGCCCGACTCGCTCCTGACCAGGCGCGGCCCGCTGGTGCGCGCCACGCAGATGCTCGCGGGCGAACGCATCAAGGAACTCCTGCTCGCGGGTTTTCCGGCGCGCTTTCACTTTCGCGTCGAGCTCTGGTCGGAAGGGCGATTCTTCCTCAATCAGCTCCAGGACGCCGCGGAGTGGGACGTGTGGGTGCGATACCTCCCCGTCGAGCGAACGTACGAGGTACTCCAGGTGCAGGATGACCAGGCGCTCTCGCTGGGGAAGTTCACCGCGATCGCCGACGCCGAACGGGCGATCGCCCGACCGAACGCGGCGGTCATTGCAGCGCGGCCGTCAACGCGTCCGCAGTACTATCAGGCATCCCTGGTCGTCGAGGTGCTGTCCGAGCGCGACCTCGATGAGCTGGCCCGGTGGCTCCAGGGCGACGTGGAGCCGGGCATCACCGGGCGGGCCAATCCGGCGTCGATCCTCACGCGCGGTATCCGCACCCTCGCGTCGCGGCTGCTTGGCGGGGAGAAGCTCGAGTACGAAGTGACCGGCCCGCAGTTTCGCGTGCCCTGACCGCGGGTCAGGCGCGGCGCGCAGTGCCGCGGTGTTCGAGGGCTTCGATCTGGTGGAGGACGCTGGCCCCGTAGAACGTGCGGATGTACTTGGCCTGGATCGGGGTCAGCTTGCGCACCGCCCAGGACAGGTGCACGAAGTGCGGCTCGCTCGGCGCGCGCAGCAGGTGCATCCCGATCTCGTCGGGCAGGTGATGTGCCTTGCGCGTGTTGCATCCGCTGCAGGCCGTCACGACGTTGGTCCAGGCGTTGTTGCCGCCACGGGACAGCGGCACGACGTGGTCGCGCGTGAGCGACTCGCGCGTGCGAAGCTGGGCCGACGTGCGGCCGCAGTACTGGCAGGTGTACGCGTCGCGGGCGAACAGGAAGGTGTTCGTCACCTGACGGCGGAACCGGCGCGGCACGTGGATGAAGCGGGTGAGCCGGATCACGATCGGGCGCGGGTACGCGCTGCGCGCCGACCGCACCAGGCTGTCGCGATCGGCCTCCACGATCTCGGCCTTTCCGTCAATTACCAATCGCAGCGCACGGCGCAGCGGGACGAGCGTCAGGGGCTCGAATGACGAGTTGAGCGCCAGGCAGCCGATGGTCATTTGGCTCCGGCGCCTGCGGTGACCGCGAACGGTGTCAGCCACCCGTGCGCGTCCGGCGCCCGGCCCGACACGATCGCCATGAACCGGTCGCGGATCTTCGCCGTGATCGGCCCCGGCTTTCCGTCGCCCAGCTCATGCTTGTCAATCGCCACCACCGGCGTGACCTCGACCGCGGTGCCGCAGAAGAAGGCCTCGTCGGCGAGGTAGAGCATCTCGCGCGGAATCTCCATTTCCTTCACCGGAAGCCCGAGGTCCGCCGCGATGACGTTCACGGCGTCGCGCGTGATGCCGTGCAGGATGCCGGCGGCGATCGGCGAGGTGATCAGCGTGCCGTCTCGCACGATGAACAGGTTCTGGCCGCTGCCTTCGGCGACCTGACCGGTGATGTCGAGCATGATCGCCTCGTCGTACCCGTTGCGCACCGCTTCCATCTTGGCGAGCTGCGCATTGAGGTAATTGCCGCTTGCCTTGGCCATCGCCGGAAAGGTGTTTGGCGCAGCACGACGCCACGTGGACACGCACACGCGCGCGCCGCCGGCCGGCTTGACGTGCGGGAGATACGACTTGCCCCAGTTCCAGCAGATGATGAACGTCTCGGCCGGCTCCTCCTGGGCGTAGATGCCCATCGTCTCGCCGGTCCGGATCACGATCGGCCGCAGGTAGCATTCTGCCAGGTCGTTGGCGACGAGCGTCTCGATCGTGGCCTCGCAAAGCTCGTCGACCGACCACTTGAGCGGCAGCTCGTAGATCTTGCACGAGTCGTGCAGGCGCCGCATGTGCTCGCGAAGGCGGAACACCGCCCCGCCGCTGGGCGTCTCGTAGCTCCGCATGCCCTCGAACACGGCCGATCCGTAGTGCACGACGTGGCTGAGGACGTGGATGTTGGCATCGGCCCAGTCCACGAGCTCGCCGTCCCGCCAGATCTTTGCCGTGCGGCCTGTACTCTGCGCCATTCCGGCTCCCGGGAGGAGTAAATCGAGAGCGGAATCTATGTGGGCGCTCCGCGGGCGCGCCACTGATGGAGCCGTTGCGCGGTCGCCGCGTTGCGCGCGATCACGCCGTCAACCTCGGCCGCGATGCGGCTGTCGCGCACCAGTTCGACCCCGGCGACGACGACGAGCGACGGCTGTGGCGAAGGGCCGACTGCAGCGTACCCATCGGTGCGCCGCGCACCAGCGCCGAGCGGAAAGGCCGCCAAGTCTGCCTCCTTCCCGGTCTCGAGGGACCCCACGCGGGCGTCGATGCCAAGGGCCTGGGCACCTCCGAGCGTCGCGAGCCGCCACTGGTCGGCCGCGGTAGTGTCCGGCTCACCGGCAAGCGCAGCCGCGGCCTCACCCAGCGGGTCCATTCCGGCGTTGCTGGCCAGCGAGTCCGACCCGATGCCCACGCGGACGCCGGCCTGCCGCAACGCCCCCACCGGCGCCACACCGTGGGCGAAATAGGCATTGGAGCGGGGACAGGTGGCGACGGCGGCGCCCGAACGAGCGATCGCGGTGACGTCGTTCGCGTCGCACCGGACGCAGTGCACCAGCAGCGTGTCGGCGCCGAGCACGCCGAGCGTTCCGAGGAGCGCCACCGGCGACGCGGCGCGTGGGGCCACGTCGATGCCACGACTCCGCAGGAATGCTGCGAACGGACCGTTGCCCTCTGCCACGAGGGCCGATTCGTCACCGCCTTCCGCGATGTGCGTCGCGATCGGAAGCCGCTCACGGCGCGCATAGTGGGCGGTGGCCCGGTACAGGTCGTCGCTCACCGAATACGGCGCGTGCGGCGACACGCCAACCCCCACGAGTCGTGTCGTGCGCGCGCGGAGTGCGGCAACGCGCGCGCCGAGCTCCGCCACTGCGGCTGCGGCGACAGCCGGGTCGGGGCCGAAGACCTCCTGGTAGGCGATCCCGCGCACGCCGAGTTCACCCATGGCGTCGAACGAGGCTGCGACCGGCGCGGTGTCGGCGAATGTCGTGATGCCCGCCTTCAGCCCGTGCATCACGCCGACGCGTGCGCTGTCAAGCAGCTCTGCCTCGCTCAACTGCGCGCGGCACGCGACGACGGCGCGAATCCAGTCAAAGAACGAATGCCGGTCGAGCAGTCCCTGCAGGACCGTCAGGTCGAGATGCGTGTGCGTGTTGACGAACCCCGGGGCAAGCACGGCGTCGCCCAGTTCGACGACACGGGCCGACGACAGCGAGGGTTCCTCCCCGGCGCGCCCCACCCAGGCGATCCGGTCACCCTCGACGACGACCGCTCCATCGGGAATCGGCGGGCCGGAGATCGGGAGCACGCGCGAGGCGCGGTACGACGTGGTCCAGGCGCGCTCCGCGCGCTCGCTCACGGCGGCGTCGTGGGCCTGGGCGTCGGCGCGCGCCGCGGACATTCGCGCGTCGGCTCGGTGCCGGGCAGGTAGTACTCGACGTAAGCGTCTTCCACCGGACATTGCGGTCCGTGGAGGAGTCCGGTGACGTTGTCCACGTACCGCGTCGTGATGCCTGGAGGGCGAGGCCAGTCGGGTGGCGCTGGCTTCCGTTCGTACACCTCGCGCATGAAGCTCGTGAACGCCGGGGCCGCGAGGCGGCCCCCCTGTGCATTGGCCATGATCTGCTTGGGCTGGTCGAACCCGATCCACACGCCAGCAACGAGGTCGGCCGTGAACCCGATGAACCACACGTCGCCGCCATCGTTCGTCGTGCCGGTCTTGCCCCCGGCGGGGATGCGGAAATGCTGCCCCACGCTTGAAGCGGCGGTGCCGCGCCGAACGACGCCTTTCAGCATGTCCACCATCAGCCACGCCTCCTCGCGCGACAGCACCAGCGCGCGTTCGGCCTCGGCCGAATAGATCGTCACGCCCTTCTCGTTCTCGACGCGGGTGATCGGCGACGTGGGCACGCGCCAGCCCAGGTTCGCGAACACGGAGTACGACGCGACCATCTCGATCGGGAAAACGTCGGCCGAGCCGATGTGGATGGACGGGTACGGTGGCACCGGCGTGGAGATCCCGAACGCAGACGCCATCTCGACGACGCTCTGCTCGCCGATCTCCATCCCGAGCCGGATCGCGATCATGTTGCGCGAGTCCTCAAGGCCGTTTCGCATCGTCATCCAGCCGAGGAACTTCAGGTCATAGTTCTGCGGGGTCCACGGCTTCGCCGTGTCGAGTTGCGGGAGGATCAGCGGCGAGTCGTCGATCAGGTAGCTCGCCGGGCGACCACTCTGGATCGCGGTCGCATACACGAGCGGCTTGAAGGTGGAGCCGGGCTGCCGCCGCGCCTGGGTGGCCCGGTCGAACTGGGAGTCTTCGAAATCCCTGCCGCCGACAAGCGCGCGAACGGCGCCCGACCGCGGGTCGACCGCGACGAACGCACCCTGCAGGTACGACGACACGGCGCGCGACTCCTCCTGTCCTCCGGCGGCGCGCGCCATGATCTGCTCGTACGTCCGGTGCGGGAAGGCCCCCAGCTGCCCGCTTTCGACGATCCTCAGCTGGCGGTCAAGGGCCCGTTCCGCGGCACCCTGCAGGTCGAGGTCGAGCGTGGTGTACACCTTGAGGGGCTGTTCGTAGAGGCGTTTGCCGTACCTGTCCTCGAGGATCTTGCGCACATACTCGACGAAGTAGGGCGCCGTTTCCGCCGACCCGCCGCGTCGCCGCGCGAGCCGCATCGGGTACGCCTTTGCGAGCGACGCCGACGAGTCCGCGATCACGCCGGCGCGCCGCATCAGTTCCAGCACCGTGTTCCGCCGCTGCACGGCCCGCTCGGGAAATCGCCGCGGGTTGTATCGCTCCGGACCCTTGGGCAGCGCCGCGAGCGTCGCGGCCTCGGCGATGGTCAGGTCCACCACCGACTTGCCGAAGTAACGCTGGCTCGCCGTCTCCACACCGTAGGCCCCGTTCCCCAGGTAGATCTGGTTGAGGTAGAGCTCGAAGATGCGGTCCTTCGTGTACGTCGCCTCGATCTCACGCGCGACCTTGGCCTCGCGGAGCTTGCGGCTCGGGCCGCGGTCTCGCGGGTTCAGGCGATCCGGGAAGAGGTTGCGTGCGAGTTGCATCGTGATCGTGGAGAACCCCTGCACCACGCCGCCGGCCTTGAGATTGGCCATTGCCGCGCCGAACACGCGGAAGTAGTCGATGCCCCCGTGCGAGTAGAACCGCTTGTCCTCCACCACGAGAAAGGCGTCGCGCACGAACGGCGGGATCTGCTCGAGGCGCGCGAGGGTGCGGCGCTCCTGACCGATTTCCGCAATGAACCGTCCGTCGGCCGCGTAGAGTCGCGACGTCTGGCGCGGCTGGTACTGCTCGAGGCCGGCGAGCGTGGGGCAGCTTTCGTCGCGGCACACCATGGACCAGCCGATGGCGGCGCCGATGGCGCCGAGCACGCCGAGCCCGACGAACACCAGCGCCGCGACCGTGACGACGCGGCGGAGCCGTGAGTGAGGCTTCTTCATGACGGAAACCGGAAGCTAGGCGGACGCCGCCGACAGTGACAGTCTCGCCGGCCGCGCCTAGCTTACGCAGATGCCAGAAACGTCCCCGGTGATCGACGAACTCGCGTGGCGCGGCCTGCTCCACCAGCAGACGGATGGCGCCACCGCATACCTCGGCGCCGGCACGAGGACCGCATACTGCGGATTCGACCCCACGGCGCCGAGCCTTCACATCGGCAACCTCGTGCCGGCGATGGTGCTGGTGCACCTCGCGCGCGCGGGCCACCGGTGTGTGGCGCTCGTGGGCGGCGGTACGGCGATGATCGGCGACCCGTCCGGCCGCTCGACAGAGCGGCCGCTGCTCGATGCCGACGCGATCGACACGAATGCCGCACGCATTCACGAGCAGCTCGACCGGATCTTTCGCGCGGCCGGCACCACCGGCGTGGCGATGGCGAACAACGCCGAATGGCTGCGCGACGTGCGGATGATCGACTTCATGCGCGACGTCGGCAAGCATTTCAGCGTCAACTACATGCTGGCGAAGGACTCGGTGAAGTCGCGTCTCGAAGGCGGCATCTCGTACACCGAGTTCTCGTACATGCTGTTGCAGGCGTTCGACTTCCTGGAACTGCATCGGCGCAACGGCGTCACGGTGCAGGTCGGCGGAAGCGACCAGTGGGGCAACCTCACAGCGGGCGTCGAGCTGTTGCGACGTTCGGCCGGAGCCGAGGCGCACGCATTCACGGCGCCGCTGGTGACGACGTCGAGCGGAAAGAAGTTCGGCAAGACGGAGGAGGGTGCGGTGTGGCTCGACCCGACGATGACGTCTCCGTACAAGTTCTACCAGTTCTGGATCAACACCGAGGATGCCGACGCCGGCCGCTACCTCCGGATGTTCACGTTCCTGCCGCGCGCCGAGGTCGAGTCGATCGAGGCCGCCCACGCCGCGGCGCCGCACGAGCGCGGCGCCCAGCGCGCGCTCGCCCGGGCCGTGACGGCGATGCTCCATGGTGAGGCGGCCGCGGGCGTCGTCGCAGACGCCTCACGCATCGTGTTCGACAAGAAGGCACCGGCCGACTCCATCAGCGATGACGTCTTCGCCACCCTTGCCGCCGAGCTTCCGTCGGTGCGCGTGGGGTCGGCGGCGCTCGCCGTGCTCGACGTACTCGAGCAGGCCTTCGGCCAGTCCCGCACGGCGGGGCGCAAGCTGCTGCAGCAGGGCGCCGTGACCGTGAACGGCACGAAACTCGCCGGCGACGCGACGACCGTACCAGCGGCCGACGCCGTACGCGGCCGCTGGTTCCTGATCCGGAAAGGTGGCCGCGACGTGGCCGTGGCCGAGCTGGCCGCAGGTCCGTGAGCGCGCTGCCCGCGCCGTTCGACACCGAGTTCATCGACTTCCAGCAGGCGGTCGCCGGGAAATACTCGCTGGAACGCGAGCTCGGGCGCGGCGGAATGGGTATCGTGTTCCTCGCGCGGGAAGTCCGGCTGGCGCGTCAGGTGGCCATCAAGGTGCTGCCACGCGCACTGAGTGCGAGCCGACCCGAACTGCGCGAGCGATTCGTGCGCGAAGCCCAGATGGCCGCGCAGCTGTCGCACCCGAACATCGTGCCGATCCACCACGTGGACGAGGCGGGCGACTTCGTGTACTTCGTGATGGCGTACATCGAGGGGGAGTCGCTCGGCGAGCGGTTGCGGTCGGCCGGCGCACTGCCGGCGGCCGAGGCGGCGCGAATCCTGCGCGACGTGGGCTGGGCACTGGCGTACGCGCACTTGCGCGGCATCGTGCACCGGGACGTGAAGCCGGACAACATCCTGCTGGAGCGCGCCACCGGGCGCGCCCTGATGACGGACTTCGGGATTGCCGGCGACCTGCAGACCCCGAGCACCGCCGACGGCGGCTACGTGCGGGGAACGGTGCATTTCCTGAGCCCCGAGCAGGCGGCCGGCGCCCCGGTGGACGGCCGCAGCGACATCTACTCGCTCGGCATCACGGCATACTACACGCTCACGGGACGCCTGCCATTCGACGCGCCGAGCGCGATGGGGGTGCTCGTGGCGCATGCCTCCCACCACGCCCGGCCGATCGTCGAGGTAACGCCCGGCGTACCGCATCGGCTCGCGTCCGCGGTCGAGCGCTGCCTGGAGAAGCGCCCCGAACTTCGATGGGAGAGCGGCGAGCGTTTCGCCGAAGCGGTGGACGCGGCGTTCGAGATGCCGAAGGAGCTGCCCGCACCGATGCGCGTGTGGTTGTCGCAGGGGGACCGAGCTCGCGGCGTGCGGTTCGTGGTGGGATTCTACGGCGCCGTCGCCGTTGCCGCACTCTGGGGCGCAGGACAGGCACTGCTGAGCCTGACGGCGGTTGCGCTGGTGGGTACGCTCGTGGCGCTGCCGATCGTGAGCGGCCTGCGCCGCCTCATCGGCGCCGGATTCGGCCTCGCCGATCTCCGCGCGGCCGTCGGCACGCACGTTGCGCGCAAGCGCGAGGAACTCGAGTACGAGTCCAGCGGGACGTTCGCACTGTCCCCCCGACGGCTGGCGATCATCTCGGGAACGACGATCGGCGCCGCTGTGCTGATGGCCTCCACGATGCAGTTCGTGAGCCCCTCGCTCAAGATGATGTTTCCCGGGTTGATCTCCGTCGCGGGCGTGATCGGGACGGCCACGGGAATCGGCGCGCTCGTGCAGTTCGGTCGAATGGGCCGGCTCGGCTGGATCGGGTCGCCGCGGTTGAGTTTCTGGAAGAGTCGCTGGGGCGAACGCCTGTTCCGACTGGCCGGCATCGGCCTGAAGAAGCCGGCCGCCGCGTCGGCACTGCCGCAGCACACCGAGGTGGCGCTCGGCCGGGCGCTCGACTCGCTGTTCGAGTCGCTGCCCAAGGAGACCCGGCGCGAGCTCAAGGACGTTCCGGCCACCGTGAAGCGGCTCGAGGACGACGCACAGAAACTCCGCACGTCGCTTGAACAGCTCGACTCCGCCGTTTCTGCGGCGATCCGCGCGGG
>CAZLAU010000008.1:5874-12305 GCA_964557615.1 uncultured Gemmatimonas sp. | reverse complement strand
CGCGACTCGGGCGCGAACTCGAGATTGCCGTCGAGTCACGGCTCGAGGCGTCGGCCGCGATCAAGCGGCCGCGCTGACGGCGGCCGGTCCGGCGCGCGCTACGCCCCCGCGAGCGCCCGCATCGCGGCGTCAACCTCGTCGGTCGTGTTGTAGAAATGCGGTGCAAGCCGCACGCACCCTTCGCGGATCACGTGGGACACCCGCGCGTCCTTCAAGCGCTGACTGGCGGCGGCGAGGTCGCGAGGCCTCAGTGCGAGCACTCCCGCGCGCCGCGCAGGATCGGCCGGCGTGACGAGCTCGACCGCCCGATCCGTTTCGGCGCGGGCTACGATGCGATCGGCGAGTTCGCGAACACGCCGCGCAGCGACCACCGGGCCAACATCGAGGAACAGGCCGATGCTCTCGGCCATCGCGGCGAAATGGACAAAATCGAGCGTCACCACCTCGAAGCGCCGGGCGTCATCGAACCACGAGGGATCGTACTCGAGGAGTGACGTGAAGTCGGCCGTGGCCGGCTGGGCCATCCAGCCGACTTCGGCCGGCTCGAGGGCGCGGACCAGTTCCGGGCGGACGTACACGAAGCCCGTTCCCCACGGCGAAAGCAGCCACTTCTGGGCACCGCACGACAGGACGTCCACGTTCGCGCGCACGACGTCGAGCTCGACGGCGCCGACGCCCTGGATCGCATCGACGAACAGCCATATGCCCCGTGCGCGGCACGCCGCCCCAAGCGCATCGAGATCGAAGCGATGGCCGCTCCAGTAGCTCACCCACGAAATGGCGACCCCCTTCACCTGCGGGTCGGACGCAATCGCGCTGAGCAGGGCCTCCTCGTCGGGAACGTTGCCGGCCAGCGGGAGCATGCGGAACTCGGCACCGCGAGCACGCGTAGCCGCCATCCAGGGGTACACGTTGGCCGGGAACTCTCCCTTGGTGGACAGCACGACGTCGCCGGCGCCATACGGAAGCGTGCGCGCGGCGATGTTCACGCCGTGGGACGTGTTGGTCACGAGGGCAACACTGCCGGCTGGTGCGCCAATGAGCGTCGCAGCCCGTTCACGCGCCGTCTGCAGCACGGGAAAGAAGTCTTCGGCGCGCAAACGGAACGGTTCGGCGCGCTTCAGGCCCTGCGCCTCGATCACGCGCCGTGTCCGCAAGGGCAACGGACCCGTCGACGCGTGATCGAGGTACACGGCGTCGCCGCGCGCCGCCCAAGGAAACTCGCGCTCGCGGAGCGTCCCGACGTCGAAAGTCACGGTTCGCGGAGGTGTGGAGGGGTGTCGGCCGGCTGGTGCTTCCAGCGCCGGTGCTGCCAGAAGTACTGCCCCGGGTAGCGGTGCACGAGTCGTTCGAGGGCAACCGAAAACCTGCGGATGATCTCGTCCACGTCGCGCTCACGGTCGCCGGAATCCGGGCCCTCGATTTCCTCGGCGTGGAACCGATATCGTCCGTCCGGCTGCCGGATGGCCTGCACGAGCACGAGGGGCGCGCCGCCGCGCAGCGCAAAGACCGCCGCACCGCGGGGCGTCTTGGCCGGCCGGCCAAAGAAGGGAACGAATGTCGACGCGAGCCCCACCGTGGCCTGGTCGGAGAGAAAGCCCACGGCCCCGCCATCGCGCAGGATGCGGGGAACCCGGCGAACCGCGTCACGGTCGTGCATCACGTGCATCCCGAGTCGCTCTCGCGTACGCGTGAAGAATCGCTCGGAGAGCGGGTTCGACATTCCCCGCGCAATCGGGTGGCACGCCACCCCGCGCGCGGCCACGTAGGCACCCGACAACTCCCAGTTGCCCAAGTGCCCCGCCATCAGCACCACGCCCCTGCCCTTCGCGTGCGCGCGCTCGACGACGCTCCAGTCGGGCGAGTCGGCGAACCGTTCGAGCACGGACGCGGCGCCGCGCCGGGCGAAGAGGCTCGCCTCGATGGCCACGCGGCCGAGGTTGTCGTAGGCGTCGCGGGCGACGGTGCGAACGGCCGCACGATCGAGCTCGGGGAAGGCGGCGCCGATCTGCCGTTCGACCACCCCTCGCCGAATGCCCAGCGGCCAGTATCCGAGGCGGGCAATCGCACCCGCGAGGGCGGCCGCACGGACCGGACCGAGCGGCGCGAGCACGGCGACGAACGCCCGAAGCGCCAGATACTCGATGCGGTGCCCGAACGACGGCACCCGCTCGCTGCCGGCCGCCGCGCGAGCCGGCGTGGTCACGCGCGGCGCGGGTCGGGCGACGCCGGAGGCAGCGACTGCGGCGTGCTCTGGAGAGCGTGGAGCCGTGAGTAGGTCCCGCCGCGGGCGAGCAGTTCGGCGTGGACACCGCGCTCGACGACCCGGCCCCGGTCAAGCACGATGATCTGCGACGCGTGCGTGATGGTCGAGAGCCGGTGTGCGATCACGAACACCGTGCGGCCGGCGAGCAGCCGCTCGATTGCCTCCTGGACAAGACGTTCGCTCTCGGAATCGAGCGCCGACGTTGCCTCGTCGAGGATGAGCACGGGCGGATCGACGAGCAGGGCACGCGCGATGGCGATGCGCTGGCGCTGGCCACCCGACAGTCGCGTCCCGCGCTCGCCGAGCACGGTGTCGTACCCGTCGGGCAACTCCGCGATGAATGCGTGCGCGTTGGCCGCTCGCGCCGCGGCCTCCACCTGTTCCTGCGAAAACCGTTCGGCGGCCCCATACGCGATGTTCGCGCGCACGGTGTCGTTGAACAGCACGGTGTCCTGACTGACGATGCCGGTCAGGGCGCGCAGCGACGACAGGCGGATCTCGCGCGTATCGACACCATCAAGTGTGATCCGGCCGGCGGTCGGCTCGATGAACCGCGGGATCAGGTCGACGAGTGTGCTCTTGCCCGCCCCGCTCGACCCCACGAACGCTACGACGTCACCCTTGCGCGCCGTGAACGTGACGCCGTCGAGCACGCGATCGCCGCCGTCATAGGCGAACGACACATCCTCGAACGCGATGGCAGTGTCCAGCGCGCTTACGTCGCGCGTGCCCCGGTCGCCTTGCGCCTCCGACGGTTGATCGAGGACCTCGAAGAGCCGTTCGGCCGCGGCCAGTGACTGCGTGGCGACGGTCGGGGCCTGCGACAGTTGCTTGAGGGGCGGCAGCAGTCGCATCAGCAGGACCATGAACGTGATCAGCGACCCGGCATCGAGGGCGTTCGGGGCGCCGCTGAACACCTCGCTCGCGCCAATCCAGAGGACGCCGACGGCGACCGTCGTTCCGAGCACTTCCGTGAGCGGGCCGGAGAGGAGCGCGAGCCGCGTGATGCGCACCATGCCGTTCGTGTACGCCCCGCTTGCCGCGGTGAACCGCCGGTCCTCGTACGCCTCGCCGCGGAAACTCTTCACGAGGCGCACGCCGCTGATCACTTCCTGCAGCACGCTCGTGATCTCGCCGTACTCGTTGCGCAGCACGCGGTGCCCGCGGCGCAGCTTGCGCAGGATGGGCTGCAACACGGCCGTGATGATCGGCGCGATCACGAGGGCAATGAGGGCGAGCCGCGGCGACATCCGCACCAGGACGACGATCGTGACGGCCACCTGGGCAAAGTTCTGCACGGTACGGGTGGCGACTTCGGCGAGCACGGCCTTGGCCTGTTCTGCGTCCGCGAGGATGCGCGACATGATCTGGCCGGTCTTGTTGCGCGAGAACCAGCCGAGCGGGAGCCGCTGCATGTGGCGGAACACGGCGTCCCGGAGGTCCCGCGTGATGCGCTCCTGCAGGGACGCCCCGAACTGCCCACCGAGCCAGATGAAGACGTTCTTGAGTGCGATGATCGCGACGATGAGCACGATGACACCGCCGAGTGATCCCATCTTGTCGGCCGGGTCCATCATCGAACCGGCCACGCTGTCCAGCAAGTCCGTCAACCACCCGCGCCCGGCCGGAATGGTCTGCGGCTGGTCAAACAGGGTGTTGAGGAACGGAATCAGCAGCAGGAACGCCACGCCGTCGAGCACCGCACCGATGACATTCGCGCCAATGTTGCCCGCGAAGCGACCCGAGTGCGGCCGCAGGAATGACAGGAGCCGCCGGTAGGTGCCCACGGTCAGCGGCGCGGCGTGAGAAGGGCGACCGGCAGGATCACCTCTTCCGGCGTGACGCCGCCGTGCAGGAACGCGCCGCGATAGCGCTGCTGGTATTCGCGCAGCTTGGTGGGATAGACGAAGAAACAGTCGCCCGTGGCGAGCAACGTGTTGCCGCCGCCGACGGCGGCGGCGTGCGGCGGCAGGCGGAGGTCGTCAGGATTCGTGAAGAGCAGCGCCTGCTCGTCGTTCTCGGCGCGGAGGTCCGCGCCGAACTTGTACCGCAGGTTCTGGGTCGCGTCGCGCTTGGCGTGCACCGTCGCCGGCGTGTTGCAGTGGATCGACCCGTGATCGCTCGTGATCAGCACCGGCACCAGCTTGCGCGCCGCCTCGCGCAGCACGGCGAGCAGCGGTGACCGATTGAACCACTGCAGGGTCAGCTGGCGCAACGCGATCTCATCGCGCGCCACCTCGTACAGGATCGCGGATTCGCTGCGGCCGTGCGTGAGCAGGTCGATGAAGTTGAACACGAACGCCGTCACTCCGTCGGGCGCAATGGCGTTGGCGAGGTTGCGCTCCAGCGCATCGGAATCGCCCGCCGACGAGATCTTGTGATAGCGCACCGGCGTTGCGCCCCGCGCTTCGCGCAGGTGCTCCTCGAGCAGTTCCCGCTCGTGGGCATTCAGCGTTTCATCCTCGCGCTCGCCCCACCAGTCGGGGTATCGCGCGGCGATCTCCCCCGGAAAGAGGCCGCTGAACAGTGCATTCCGTGCGTACGGCGTCGCGGTCGGCAGGAGCGAGTAGTAGTGCGTCGTCTCCACCTCGAACAACGGTGCCAGCAGCGGCTCGATCACCCGCCACTGATCGAGGCGCAGGCAGTCCACCACGATGAACACCGCGCGCCTCTCGTGCTCGAGCACCGGCAGGAGGAACTCGCCGACCACGTCGATCGAGAGCGGCGGACGTTCACCCTCGATGTCCTGGTTGACCCAGCGCGGGTAGTTGGCGCCCACGTACTGCGCGAACGCCCGCCGTGTGTCGGGCAACAGGGTGCGCAGTGAACCGTGCAGACCGTTCTCGCCCGCTGCCGCGAGGTCGACGTCCCACTGGACCATCTCGGCGTACCGGTCGATCCAGCCACGCCAGTTGAGCGTGCGGGCGTCGCTCGCCTGCAGCTCCCGAAACCGATCAACGAACGTCCGGGCCAGCACCTGCTGCCGGATGCGCGGGCCTTCGAGGATGCGCGTGACCACGCTCAGCACCTGCCGCGGATTCACCGGCTTGACGAGATACTCGCTGACGTCGACGCCGAGCGCATCGCGCAGCGTGCCGTCGTCCTCGCTCTTCGTGACCATCACCACCGGAAGCGTCGGCGCCAGCTCGCGGACCTCGCGCACCATCGCCAGCCCGCGCATGCCCGGCATCTGCTCGTCGAGCAGCAGGAGGTCGAACGCGCGCCGCCGCAGCAGCTCGAGGGCATCGGCGGCGTTCCTCGACATCTCGACGTCGTACCCCTTTTCGCTGAGGAAAAGTCGGTGCGACTCGAGCAGGTCGGCCTCGTCGTCCACCCAGAGGAGTTGCTTCGCGGCGGCCACCATACCGGGGGAAGTATAATTCCCGGGTGCTCGGCCCCTCCCCGTTCGCCCTCGCAGCACCGTCGTTCCGGTTCCGCGCATTAGCCGTGGCGGCCGGGAGGGCGGCCATCGGGGGCCCGAGGGAGGTGCTGATGGGCGTCCTCGTGGCGGCGCGCCTCACGGCCTCCCTCGTCCCGCCCCGCACCCTGTCGGCGCCGCAGCGCCGCGCGCGCGCCGATGCGGCGCGCAACTGGCTCGGCACCATCGCCCTCCCCGCGGCTCCAAAGCTGGCGCTGACGAGGCTGGTCGACGCAACCCTGGAATCGGGGGTAGAGCAAGCCGCCGTCGCCCTTGCAAAGGTGACCGACGTCACGGCGCCCTACCTTGATAAGGCGGCACGTTCAGAGCTTGATTCGCTGGCTCGATCGCTGGCGCGCTGAAATGCGCGCAAAATCAGTGCCCGCAGCGACTTGCGACACCGGCTCGTTCTCCCGTATGATTGCGATCCATCCCGCCACTGGCGCCAATGCTCCATCATACTGACGCTTCCCCGCTCTCGCGCCTTGTTCGGCGCGTGGACGCCGCCGCCGACGGCGCGACGACCGGGGACTCGTTTGCGACCGGGTTTCCGAGCATTGACAAGTGGCTCGGTGGCGGGCTTCGGCGTGGCGACCTGGTGGTGATCGGCGGCGAGGTTGCGGTCGGCAAGTCGGCGCTGGCGCTGGCGATGGCGCTGCGAATGGCTCAGGCCGGCACCAACTCCGCGTACTTCACGTCGGAAATGACCGTGGATCGCGTCATGGAGCGCGTGCTCGCCATCGAGGG
>CAZLAU010000008.1:2808-5774 GCA_964557615.1 uncultured Gemmatimonas sp. | reverse complement strand
CTGGTGCTCAAGAACCGGAACGGTGGCACCGGGTACGTGGACTTGTACTTCTACAAGCAATGGCTTCGCTTCGAAGACATGCTCGATCCTGATCGATAGGAGCAAACGATGGAACGCAGTGTACGGACCAGGCTGATCGTGCCGTTGATGGCGTTCTTCCTCGCAGCGGCGTCCGCCGGGGCGCAGGAAGTGGTCGTTTCGAGCGACCCCGCGCTGGCAAAGTTGCAGCGGCGCCTCGCGGCCGACCCGAGCTCCGTGAAGGCGCTCCGCGCGGTCGGCATCAAGTACTACGAGCTCAACCGGTTCCAGGAAGCGCGCACGGTGCTCGACCAGGCTCGCCAGCTCGACCCGAAGGACGGCGTGAGCGCGCTCTATTCCGGCCTCGCCTCCGAGGGCCTCAACGACTTCACGGCGGCCAAGGCGGCGTACACGCGGTACCTCGAGGTCGGCAAGACCCGGAAAGTGCGCGATCAGATCAGCAACCGACTGGTCGCGATGGCGAAGGAAGAACTGAAGGCGTCGGCCAAGCAGGCCGTGGCCAACGAGCAGGCCTTGCAGGGCGTGCAGTCGCCGGCCACGACGGTTGCGGTCCTGCCGTTCAAGTGCAGCTGCGGTGACACGACGCTGCTCCCGCTCGAGCGCGGCCTTGCCGACCTCATCGTGACCGACTTGAGCCGCGCCAGCGCGCTGACGGTGCTCGAGCGCGACCGGATGCAGGCCATTGCCGACGAAATCCGACTTTCGCAGACGGCGCAGGTGGACGCAGCGACTGCCACCCGGGCGGGCAAGCTGATCGCCGCCGGCAGCATCCTGAACGGCCAGATCATCGCACCGAGCGGCGACCAGCTCAACCTCACCGGCGCGGTGGTGAACACGAACAACTCGCAGGTCACGTCGAACCCGCAGGCGGCCGGATCGCTCGACGCCTTGTTCGCCCTCGAAAAGGACTTCGTGTTGAACGTGTTCAACTCGATGGGCGTGACGCTGCTGGCTTCGGAACGCGCCGAGTTCGACCGCAGGCGTGTGCCGTCATTGCAGGCATTCCTGGCCTACAGCCGCGGGCTCATGGCCGAGGACGAGGGCCGGGTGGACGACGCCATCGCCCTGTTCGAAAGCGCCCGCTCGCTCGACCCGGGCTTCGGCGCCGCGCTGCAGCGCGCGCAGTCGGCTGCCGCGGCGCGCAGCGGCGCGCAGTTCTCGAACGCCACGGTCCAGCAGGGCCTGCGCAACTCCAGTGAAGGCCAGGTCGTGTCGGCCGCCCAGCGCGGCAGCACCACCGACGTGACGCTGAACCTGACGCTGAACAACGCGGTTGGCGCGGTCAATCCGACGACCACCACGACGGTCACGGCGACGACGGGCGGCACGACGGGCGGCACGACCGCCCCGGCCACGCGCGACGCCACAGCCGAAAAGACCGGCACCGACCAGCCCGCGACGCGGACCGGTCAGGTGACGATCGTCATCAGAAAGCCGTAAGGAGTGCCATCCATGCGAACACGCATTGCGCTCGTTGCCCTCGTCGTCGCGGCATCCACCGCGCCGGCGCAGGGACTCGGCGACCTGGCGGCGATCTTCGGCCCGCAATACGTCAACTACAAGATCGGCACCGGTGCCACCGAGAAGACCGTCACGCAACTGTCGGTGCCGATTGCGTTCATCCTGCCGCTGACGGAGCGATTCACGATCGACGTGTCCAGCTCCTGGGCGGACAGTCGCGTCAGCGCCAACGGAGTCGAGTCGAGCAAGATCAGCGGCCTCACGGACACGCAGGTGCGCGGCAACCTGTCGTTCTTCGACAACACGGCCATCCTCACGGTGGGCGTGAATGTGCCGACCGGGATGTACAAGGTTCCGGACGCGCAGCAGGAGGCCGCCGGGCAGATCGGCAGCGACTTCCTGCTCTACCCCGTGTCGTCGATGGGCAGCGGGTCGGCCATCACGAGCGGCATCGCGTTTGCCCGGGCCTGGGGCGAGTGGAACGTCGGATTCGCCGGGAGCTTCCGGTATTCGTCACCATTCGACGCGTACGAAGTGCAGAACACGGTGCTCCGGTTCGAGCCGGGCAGTGAGTCGCGCGTCCGGGTCGGGCTCGACCGGCCGGTTGGCGACGGACAGTTCTCGCTGTCGGGAACGTACTCCACATTCACCGACGACAAGGCCGACTCGACGACGTTTGCGACGGGAGCCAGGACACTCGCCCAGGCTTCGATCTCGATTCCGACCGACCGCGGGGAGTGGACACTCGGCGTGTGGGACCTGTATCGCGCCAAAGGCCAGCAGATCGGCGCCGCTGCGCCGTCGGAGAACATCGCGAACGCGAGCCTGGCCTACGGGTTCGACGTGGGCGGGCTCTTCGTGCAACCCAGCGCCGAAGGGCGCGCGTGGATGCGTGACGGCGAGAAGGCGGGCGCCGTCGGCTCGGGCGGTTTGCGCTTCCGGTTTGAATGGGCAGGCATGTCGTTCAACCCGTCGGTGACGTATTCGATGGGCAACGTGTACCCGGCAGGCAGCACGACGTCGATCGACGTGAGCGGGATTCGCGGCTCGCTGCTCATCCGCCTGCGCTGACGCCCACGACGCGCGGACGGGGCGGAGTCTCGCGACTCCGCCCCGTCGCGTTTTCGCGCGTTCCCCAGCCCGACGGCCGCGGCTATCTTTCGGGCGCACATTCCACACCCCTGCACGCGGGCGAGTCGCATGGCCGGTCACAGTAAATGGAAGCAGATCAAGCACTACAAGGCCGCCACGGACAAGAAGCGTGGCGCGATGTTCACGAAGCTGATCCGTGAAATCACGGTCGCGGCCAAGCAAGGTGGTGGCGACCCGGCCGGAAATCCGCGACTCCGCACCGCCATCGAGAATGCGAAGGCGCAGTCGATGCCCAAGGAGAACATCGAGCGGGCCGTGCTGAAGGGCACGGGCGAGCTCGAGGGCGTGGACTACGTCGAGGTGGTGTACGAGGC
>CAZLAU010000008.1:0-2708 GCA_964557615.1 uncultured Gemmatimonas sp. | reverse complement strand
GTGACGACGGGGCCGGCCGACCTGCACGCCGTGAAGGACTCGCTCGAGCGTGCGGGCCTGAAGCCCGAGCGCGCGGAACTGTCCTGGATCCCGAAGACGACCGTGCGGGTGGAGGGTAAGGATGCTGAATCGCTCCTGAGCCTCCTGGAGGCTTTGGAAGACCTCGACGACGTCCAGAAAGTCGATGCGAACTTCGACATGGATGTCTCGGCCATGGCCGCAGGCTGATCGCGATCGCGTGATCGTCCTTGGGGTCGATCCCGGAACGGCTGCGACCGGCTACGGCGTCGTGCGCGGCGGCGAACCTGGCGGCCCCGCGCTCGTGGAGTGCGGCGTGATCCGCACGTCGCCGCGCGCCTCGCTGTCGCGGCGCGTCACGGAAATCTTTGACGGCATCACCGAGATCATCGAACGGCACGCGCCCGATGCCATGGCGGTCGAAGCGGTGTTCTACGCCAAGAACGTGCGGACGACCGTCGTGCTCGGCCACGCGCGCGGCGTCGTGCTGCTCGCCGGGGAACGCGCAGGTCTCCTCGTGCACGAGTACGCCCCGCGGCTCATCAAGAAAACCGTGGTCGGGACCGGATCGGCCACGAAGGCGCAGGTGCAGGCCATGGTGGCCAGGCTGCTGCGGCTCAAGCACGCGCCGCAGCCATCCGACGCGGCCGATGGCGTCGCGTGTGCGCTCACCTGCGTGATGGGATCGCCCTTCGCCGCACGCGCCGCAAAGCTTCGGTCGGCGGGCCCGGGCCGCACCATGCCTGCCGTGCTCCGCCCGAACCTCTCGCGCATTCGCACGGGCACCGGACGGTGATCTCTCGACTCAAGGGCACGCTCGTCGCCAAGGTCATCGACCGCATCGAGGTGATGACGGCCGGCGGGGTGGGCTACGCGGTGCAGATTCCGCTCGGCGTGCTGGAGACGCTCCCGCGCGTCGGTGACCCCGTCGAGTTGCACACCGCGCTCGTGGTGAAGGAGGACGGCTGGTCGCTGTTCGGGTTCACGGCCGAGAGTGACCGCGCGCTGTTCTACACGCTCGTCTCCGCCAGCGGGGTGGGCCCTGCCCTCGCGCTTGGCCTGCTGTCGGCGCTGGGGTCGTCGCGCGTCGTGCGGGCAATCCGCGAGCGCGACCTCGCCACGCTGCAGACCGCTCCGCGCGTGGGCAAGAAGGTCGCCGAGCGGCTGTGCGTGGAGCTGGGCGACAAGATGCGGGATTTCGCCGGTGCGGAGAGCGCCGGTCCGGCGGCGTCGCTCGACGGCGGCGCAAGCGACGCCGTGCGGGCCCTGGTGTCGCTCGGCTATTCGCAGGCGGAGGCCGAACGGGCTGTGCGAAAAGCCCTCGAGAACACGCCGGCCGGCGGTGCCGGCACGGCGGACCTGGTGCGCGCGGGACTCGCCGAGCTGCAGCGGCGTTAGCTTTCGCGCACGATGTCGCGCGCCGAGATCACCACGCCCGAAGTGCTGACCGAGGAATCGGTCGTCGAACTCAAGCTGCGCCCGCAGCGGCTCGCCGAGTTCATCGGGCAGGCAAAGCTCAAGGAAGCGCTCGACATCGCCATCCAGGCGGCGCTCGGGCGCCGCGAGCCGCTCGATCACGCGCTCTTTCACGGACCGCCCGGTCTCGGCAAGACGACGCTGGCGGAACTGATCGCGCGTGAACTCGGCGTGAACATCCACACGACGTCGGGTCCCGCGCTCGAGAAACCGGCCGACCTCGTCGGCACGCTCACCAACCTGCGGCCCGGCGACATCCTGTTCATCGACGAGATCCACCGCCTGCGCCCCATCATCGAGGAGTTCCTCTATCCGGCGATGGAGGACTACAAGATCGACATCCGGCTCTCGGATGGGCCCCACGCGCAGACCGTGACGATGACGATCGAGCGGTTCACGCTCGTCGGCGCGACGACGCGCTTCGGGCTGCTCACGCCGCCGCTCCGCGCGCGGTTCGGCCTGACGATGCGGCTCGACTTCTACCCCGTGGCAGAGCTCGAGCAGATCGTGCGACGCACGGCCGAGGTGCTGGCCGTGGAGCTGCACCCGGACGCCGGCGAGGAGATCGCCCGCCGGTCGCGCGGCACCCCGCGCATCGCCAACCGCCTCCTGCGCCGCATCCGTGACTACGCGCAGGTGCGCGCGGGCGGCGTGATCACGAAGGCCGTGGCCTGCGACGCGCTTGCGATGCTGGACGTGGACGACTTCGGGCTCGACGACATGGACGCCCGCATCGTCAAGACGATCATCGAGAAGTTCGACGGGGGTCCCGTCGGCGTGCAGTCGCTCGCCGCGGCCATCGGCGAAGATCCCGGCACGATCGAAGAGGTGTACGAACCATACCTCGTCCAGAACGGCCTGCTGCACCGCACGGCGCGCGGCCGGATGGCCACGAAGCAGGCGTACCGCCATTTCGGATTCGAGCAGCCGCCGGGGATTCAGGGCGACCTGCTCTAGCGCCCTCCCGTCGCCGCGGCCGGGCCGACCCCGCTAGCTTCTCGCTGTCCCAGCCACGCAGACGCGTTCGTCAACCGCCGATGCCCCGCGAATTCCGGACTTCCGACTTCGACTACGCGCTCCCGCCTGGGCTGATTGCGCAGGCCCCGCTCGCGCAGCGCGACGCAAGCCGCCTGATGGTCCTGCACCGCGACGGCGGGGCAATCGAGCACAGGTCGTTTCGGGACCTGCCCGCGTTGATGGCCGCGGGCGACGTG
>CAZLAU010000007.1:0-40670 GCA_964557615.1 uncultured Gemmatimonas sp. | reverse complement strand
CGCGGCACTGGGCGTACGCCATGCTCCGGACGGCGTTCTAGGCGTTCCGAACCGAGCCGCGCGTGCCGCCGGCCGACGCTGTCAATCCGCCCGTAGTGCGGTGACAGGATCCACGCGCGTCGCGCGTATCGCCGGGACGAGGCTGGCAATGGCGGCCGTGGATTCGTTGACGGCGGCGCTTGACTGCCTTCCGGCACGCGTCCACGCTTGATGTGCGCCTGAGCCGGCGCCGCACTCCGCGGCAGCTTCCCTTGAGCCCCCCTCGCCACTTCCGAACGACAATGGCCGCACTTCCTCCAGGGTCCGACAGCCGCCGCCGTTTCCTGCAGATGCTGGCCGCGACGCCGGTGTTGCATCAGCTCGATTTGCCCCGCGCATGGGTCGACGCCGCGCTGGCCGGGACGCAAGCCGCGTCGCAGGGCGCCGCCCGGGCCGCTGTGCAGGAGCCCGCGCTGATTTCCGCCGCGTCCGAGGCGCTGAGCGTGTTCGACTTCGAACCGGTGGCACGCAAGAAGCTTCCGCCGGCACACTGGGGGTACCTCGCCACCGGCACGGACGACGACGCGACGATCGCCGCGAATCGCGCGGGCATGGAGCGGTATGCGCTGCGCGCGCGTCGGCTCATCGACGTGAGCAAGGTGGACACATCCGTCACGATCTTCGGGCGGAAGTATCCGACGCCGATCGTCGTCAACCCGGTCGGCAGCAACAAGGCCTTCCATCCAGAAGGCGAGGTTGCCGTCGCACGTGCGGCGAAAGCCAAGGGCAACCTGCAGGTGCTCTCCACCGTCGCCACCACGTCGATCGAGGACGCCAGCGCCGCGCGTGGCGAGCCGGTGTGGTTCCAGCTGTATCACCGGCAGGACTGGAACCAGACACTGCAGATGGTCAAGCGCGCCGAGCGTGCGGGCTGTCCGGCGATCGTCTTCACGGTGGACCTGCTCGGCGGGAGCAACCGCGAGTCCCTGGAGCGTTACAAACGCCTCGACACCCGCGACTGCAGCGCGTGCCACGCTGGCGCAGCCCCGGCGCCCGGCCGGTCCGGCAATATCGAGGATCGTGACAACCGCCGCCGACCCAACATCAGCGACTTTGCGCCCGGCACGCCGATGCCGGAGGTCGGCACCCCGACCTGGGAGTTCGTCAAGCGACTGCGCGACTCGACGACCATGAAGGTGCTCCTCAAGGGCATCGTCACCCGGGAGGACGCCGAGTTGTCCGTGCGCCACGGCGTGGACGGCCTGTTCGTGTCGAACCACGGCGGCCGCGCCGAGAACAGCCTGAGGTCGACGATCGAATGCGTGAGCGAGGTCGTGGCCGGGGTGCGCGGGCGGAGCGTGGTGATCGTCGACGGCGGATTCCGCCGCGGAACGGACGTCTTCAAGGCACTCGCGCTCGGCGCGACGGCTGTCGGCATCGGCCGCCCGTACATCTGGGGCCTCGCATCGTTCGGCCAACCTGGCGTCGAAACCGTTCTCGAGATCATGCAGCGTGAGTTCACGACGACGATGAAGCAGGCCGGCACGACCAGCGTTGCGGCGATCTCAAAGTCCTACATCGTCGATCGCTACCCGCGGGGCTGAGAGTGGCGGGGCTCAGGGTGCCGTGCCGGCCCGAGCCTACTTCTTGCCCATCTCCATTCGCGGGTAGTCGGCCATCGCGTACGCCACCCGCGCGTTGGTCTCGATCCCGGTGACCTTCATCACGACGCGTTCGCCGCTCGACTTGTTCACGCTCGTCATCTCGAGCATCATGCCGTGCGGATAGTCCGCCGGTAGCTTGCCCTTCATCGGCTTCAGGTTGGAGCCGGACGCAAGCAAGTTCACGTCGCGGAGCACCGGGTCGCGCGTGACCCAGATCTCGACCGTCGCGTCCGGCGACTCGGCCCGATACCCGTGCGCCTGGTGCCCGGCAATCGTGCGCGTTCCGATGCGCGAATACGACCGCCACACCTGAACGGTGTCCCAGTTGACCTGTTCCGGGGCGCTCGCGGCCACCTGCTCGGCATAGCGAGCCGCCTCCCGCCAGTCGTAGGCGATGGAGAACTTCGACTTCTCCGATTCCATCATCATCACCATCGCACTGTTCTTGGCGTCGAACACGATGAACGCGCTTCCATCCGCCTTCTTGAGATCGGCGCTCGTGATGCTGGTGCCCGTGTATTGCTCGTTCGGGTTGAAGTGCATCTTGATCAGGGCCTTGCCGCCGGACTTGTCGGCGCGACTGAACGCCTCGACCTCCATCGTCGTCACCAGGCTGAACGTGTACCGATCCTCGGTCTTGGCATTGCTGCCGATCGAGAACGGCAATCCGGTTCGCTTCGTCCCGCCCGCCGAGGCACCGCCGGCGCCGGAGGCGGCATCGCCGGCCGCCGGCTGGGGTTCGCCGAACACCGCGTCGAAGGAGTTGTCCACGAGCTTCTGGGCCATCTGGTCGAGCTTGGCCGACAGCTTGTCCTCCGCCTTCTTCTCCACGGCGTCCGCGGCTTTCTTCTTCAGCCGGTCAAGGATCTGGGCGTCGGCAGCGCTCGCCGCCGCCAGGAGGGAAAGCGCGGTGGCGAACCTCGCAAATGAGTTCATGGTCTCGGTACTCGCGGTGGGGGGGGAACCTGGGCCTGACGCTCCTGCGCCCGAATTCAGTATGACTGAATCCGGGCGCTGCGGCCAGCCGGTGCCGCCCTGCGGCGGCGTCCGCACATCAGACCTCGACGGTCTCCCGCATCGCTTCGGTGAACGCCGAGCGCGCGGCGGTTCCCGCCGCCTTTACCGCATCGGGAAGATGCTTCGCCTTCTCACGGCCGTTGTGGGCGGCGTCCGCAATCCGGGCCCGCGTTTCGCGGCCAGACCGCGGCGCCGTGAGCAACGCCACGGTGGCGCCGACCGCTGCTCCACCAAGTACCGCGAGGAGCAGGTCAGTCCCGCTGAATCCCCTGTAGCCAATGGGCTCGTTCATGGCTTTCCCTCCTGCCGACTCGAGTCAACGACAGCCTCCCGTGTCGATTCGCGGAAGGCCTTGACGCCGGCGGCGATGGCGACCGCCACCGCCTCGGCGATTTGCTGGGAACCGGCGAGCCGATCGAGCATTGGCTCGATACGGCCGCGAACGGCGCTCAGTTCACTGCGGAGCGCGCGCACCGTGGAGTAAAGCTGCACGAGCACCGCAGCCATGATGCCGACGGCGACTGCCGTCAGCGTGAGCATCGCAACCTGGATCGCCTCCATCGGGCTGCTCCATCAGTAGGGCCGTGATTCCGGCTCCCGGTTCCGTGCCTCACAGTCTACGACGCCCGAGGCGCTCCCGGTGTCGGCTGAATTACGCGCGCAGCCCCGGGCTTTCCTGACAGGCGTTTGTCGACGAACCGTCCATCCGCGGACAACGCCGCTCAAACCACCCAGCCGTCCTTCAGGTTGATGATCCGGTTGCCGTAGCGCGCATTCTCCTCCGAATGCGTCACCTGCACGATGGTCGTGCCGGCCTGGTTCAGCCGCGTGAACAGCTCCATGATCTCGCGTGCCTGCGATGAATGCAGGTTCCCCGTCGGCTCGTCGGCCAGGATCAGCGTCGGCTTGTGGATCATGGCGCGCGCAACGGCGACGAGCTGCTGCTGCCCGCCGGACAGCTGCGACGGATACAGGTCCTTCTTGCCGACCATCCCGAAACGGTCGAGGGCATCGGCCACTATCGCCTGCCGCTCGCTCTTCTTCACGTCGCGGTACGACAGGGGCACGTCGAGATTCTCGTGCACCGTGAGGTCGTCGAGCAGGTGATACTGCTGGAACACGAACCCGACGTACTGCTTGTGCAACGCCACGCGCCGCTTGTTGTCCAGCTTGTGCACCGCGTGATCGTGCAGCGTGTACTCGCCGGTCCACGCCCCATCGAGCATGCCGAGGACGGCAAGGAGCGTCGACTTCCCCGCACCCGACGGCCCCATGATGGTGACGAATTCGCCCGCTGCGATGTCGAGCGTGATCCGGCGGAGTACGTAGACCTGTCCCCCGGCGGATGGATATGATTTTTCGACGTCGCGAAGTGCGATCATTGGATACGGGAAAACCTAATCGGCGCGCAGTGCGACCATCGGGTCCACGCGCGACGCCCGCCGCGCCGGCAGCCAGCACGCGATGACTGCGACGCCGGTGAGCACGACGACGACCCCCGCGAACGTTGCCGGATCGCGCGTGCCCACCCCGTACAACAGCGACCGCATCAGTCCCGACAGCGCGGCGGCGCCCAAGAGGCCGACCACGACACCGGCCACCGCCAGGCGCGCGCCGTCCATCACGATCACGCCGCGAATGCTCCGCGTGTCCGCCCCGAGCGCCACCCGGATGCCGATCTCGCGCGTGCGCTGCACGACCGAGTAGCTCAGGACCCCGTACACCCCGACGACGGCCAGGACCAGCGCCGCCGCGGCGAACACGAGCAGCACGGTCATCGTGAAGCGCCGCTCCGACATGGTGCCCCGAATCGTGTCATCGAGCGTCTGGACGCCGAACAGCGCGAGCTGCGGATCAACCTCGCGCACGACCCGCCGCACGAGCGGCGCGGCGGCGGACGCATCGCCGCCCATCCGCACGAGCACCGCGTTGGCGGTCGGGGCCTGGTCCAGCGGCAGGTACACTGCCGGCGGCGGCGGCTCCGCGAGCCCCTTGAACCGCTCATTGCCCACAATGCCCACGACGGTGCGGCTCGTTCCCCAGAGCGTGATCTGCTGGCCAAGCGCCGCGCGCCCGCTGAAGTAGCGCGAATTGGCCGACTCGTTGATCACGACGACCGGGTCACCCGCCGCCACATCCGTGGCGAGGAACGTTCGGCCATCGCGCAATGGCACACGCAGTGTCTCGAAGTACCCGGCGCTGACCGTGCGGATCGACGGCTCGGGCCAGCCCGAAGCCTCTGCCTCGCGGCCCACAACGCGAATCGAGCTGGTGAAGCCGGCGTCCATCGGGTTCGCCGCGGCAAGCGCGACCGACACGACTCCGGGTTGCGCCATCAGCCGGCCCGCGACTTCCGCGTAGAACCGCTGCCGCTCCGGCCAGTTCGGAAAGACCGCGAAATTCTGCGGATACCGACTGGTCGGCAGCTGGAACTCGGCCTTGAGCACCCCCGCCGACGCAAAGCCGGGATCGACCGCCTGCAGCTGCCACAGGCTTCGAATGAGCAACCCGGCACCGATCATCAGCGTCGTGGCGACCGCGAGTTCGGCCACGACGAGCGCTGACCGCACTTTCTGTTGCCGACGGCCGCCGGTGGCACCCCGCGCACCGTCCTCGCGGAGGGTACGCTGCAGGTCGAGCCGTCGCGCGTGTATCGCCGGCAGGAGGCCGAAGACAATGGCGATCACCGTCGAAAGTACGACCGTCACCGCCACCGCCCGCATGTCGAGCCCGATGTCGGCAGCGCGGGGGATTGTCGCCGGCGCCGCTGCGACCAGCGCGCGAGTGGCCCCCCAGGCGAGTGCCAGGCCGATCGTCGTGCCCGCCGCCGCCAGCACGGCGCCCTCGACCACGAACTGCCTCGTCAGCCGCCCTGAGCCTGCGCCGAGTGCCGCCCGGACCGTCACCTCGCGCGTGCGATTCGTTGCGCGCACGAGCAGCAGGTTGGTCACGTTGACGCAGGCAACGAGGAGCACCATGGCCACCGCTGCCGCGAGCACATACAGCGTCGGTCGCACCGGACCAAGAACCACCGCGTCGAGCGCCTCGACGTTGGCGCCGCGGCCCACGTTCGACTGCGGGTATTCGCGTTCGAGGTCGGAAGCTATCGCCGTCATTTCCTGCTGCGCCGCCACGAGAGCCGCGCCCGGCGCGAGTCGCCCCATCAGGAACACAAAGTGCGTTTGACGCGTGGCCGCCGGGTTCAGCGCCCCTGGCACCCAGACGTCAACCTCAACGCCCGCGCCCCGGTCGGCGAATCCGCGCCCGTACGCTGCCGCAGACAGCACCTGAAGCGCGCCGAAGTCGGCTCCCGCCGGAAGGACGCCGACGATCTCCGTTTCCCGGTCGTTCAGCCGGATGCGCTCACCCACGGCGGCGCGGCCGGAGAACTGCCGCCGGGCCAACGCGGCGCTGATCATCGCGACGGCCGGCCCGTTTGGTCGATCCTCATCCGACGTGAACCCGCGGCCCGCCACCGGCGTGAGGCCCGTCATCGAGAAATAGTTCGCTGTCACGGCCAGCGCGGCCACTCGCTGCGGGTCCACGCCATCCCGGGCGAGGTTCATCTCGAGCGGGATGAGTCCCGCCACCTCATCGAACTGCCGCGACCGCTGGCGCACGTCGAACAGTTCGGGAACGGCAGCGGGTTCGCGGGTCGTGCCACTGGTCCGGTCGGTCGCCCACACCACCACGAGCCTCTCGATCCCGGCCAGCGGCGCGGGGCGGAGGAGCACGCCGTCCACGACGCTGAAGATGGCCGTGTTGGCGCCGATGCCGATCGCGAGGGTCACCGTTGCCGCCAGGGCAAACCCCGGGCTGCGACGGAGCGAACGGGTCGCATAGCGAATGTCCTGCAGGAGCGTGTCCATGATCACCTCGAGGGGTGAGCGCCGCGACACACGTGGCGCCGACTGCGCATTGGACACGCGGCGCCGGCGATACGTTCGCCGGCGCCGCGCCAAAATCCGTGATCGCCCCGCTAGTGCGCCGCGGCCGCTTCCTCGACCACCCGGCCGTCGAAGAGGTGGATCTCGCGGTCGGCGTGCTGCGCGTACCGCGGATCGTGCGTCACCATGCAAATCGTCGCACCACCCTTGTGGAGTTCCTTGAGCAACTCCATGACCTGCTCACCATTCTGCGAGTCGAGGTTACCCGTCGGCTCGTCCGCCAGCAGGATGGCCGGGTCGCCGGCGACCGCACGCGCCACGGCAACACGCTGCTGCTGGCCGCCGGAAAGCTGCGCCGGATAGTGCTTCATGCGGTGGCTCATGCCCACCCGTTCCAGCGCCTTCTGCACACGCTCCTTGCGCTCGGCGGCACTCATCCCGCGGTACGTGAGCGGCAGCTCGACGTTCTCATAGACCGTGAGATCGCCAATCAGGTTGAACGCCTGGAAGATGAAGCCGATCTGCCGGTTGCGCACTCGCGCGCGGTCCGCCGCGGAAAGCCCGGCGACCGGCTCGCCGGCCAGCGTGTACTGTCCTTCCGTGGGCGTGTCGAGCAGGCCGAGGATCGACAGCAGCGTCGTCTTGCCGCAGCCCGATGGCCCCGAGATGGCGACGTACTCCCCTTCACCGATGCTCATGTGGACGTCGGCGAGCGCGTGCGTCTCGACCTCGTCCGTGTAAAACGCCTTCTTGATGCCCTCGAGCCTGATGAGCCCGTCGCCGGCTGCCGCCATGGTCTTCTCCTGTGTGTGCCGCGTGTCGTGTGACTGAGTCGAACTCGTCCCTACTTGATCCGCACCCGTTCCGCGTTGTCCCACTGCGTCATGTCTGACAGTATGACCTTGTCGCCGGGTTGCAGCCCGCCCATGATCTGCACCGCGTTGACCGAACTGACGCCGAGCCGCACCTGCACCCGCTGGGCGCCCTTGCCATCGGCATCGACCTTGAAAATCCCGACCGTGGCTCCATCCTGCCCGTACGCCGGTCGGCCGGTGTACACGACATTGGTCAGCTTCTGTATCTGGATCGTGCCGTCAACGTTCAGGTCCGGGCGTGCGCCCGCCGGCAATGGATCGTCGAGGGAGACATCAACTGTGACCGTGCCGCCCGATGACGCCGGATCGATGCGCGACACGTGCCCCTTGACGATTCCGTTCCGCGTATCGACGGTCGCAAACTGCCCAACCGCGACATCCTTGGCCTGCGTTTCCGGAATGCGAATGACCGCCTTGAGCTTCCCCGGCTGAACGATCTTCGCCAGCGTGATGCCGGCGTTGACGTACTGACCCGGTTCAAGCAGCGCTCCACCCGTTCCCGCCGAAAGCTCCTGCAGGATGCCGGTCTCGCCGGCCCGCAAGATCAGCGATGCTTTCTGGTTTTCACGGAACGCCGCGATCTGCTTGAGCCGGTCGACGTTCTGTTCCTGCACGGCGATCTGCGAGTCAACAGTGGTGCGAAGAAGTTCGAGTTCCTCCTGCGCCACCCGGTAGCGCGTGTCCGCTTCCTCGGCGGCAGCCTTGCGCGTGGCATACTCAAAGTTCGAGATCAGCTGCCGTAACTTGAGGCTATCGGCCTCGGCGGCCTGCTGTGTCGCCGTCACGTGCGCCGTTCGGGCGGCCGCCACGGCCGTTTGCTGGGTCAGGAGCCCGCGCTGCTGGCTCACGCGGAACGCCACCAGATTCGCGCGCGCGTCGTTGTACGCCTGGTCGGCCTGCATGGCCAGGATGTCGACGTCTGGATTGGACATTTCGAGCAGCACGGTCTCGGGCGTCACGCGCTGGCCGACCTGCGCGACGATCCGGTCGACGCGGGCGGTCGTGACCGCCGGAATCTGGCGCACGTGCTCCGGGACGAGCGTACCAGGGCCTCGCACCTCGCGGATCATGTCGCCCTGACGCACAGAATCAATCGAAATGATGCTTCGCTCGACCGTTGGCGCCGCCGGTTTCAGTTGGGAAAGCAGGATCGTCACCACGATCAGCGCCAGCGCCCCTGCGGCGTACAGGACGTATTTGCCGGTTTTCGGCTTCGGAGCGCGTGCGATATCAACCATTGGATCGAATGGGGGGTATGGGCAGTGTGTCCTGCTTCGTCAAACGTAGGCGGTCACGGTTTGGTTTCGCAGGGCGCTGCAGCTTTCGCTTGAAACCCCGAACCCCCTGCCCTGATTCACGTTCGACACGCCCTGGCGCGCAATGGTTTGGCCTCTCGGTGATCCCGAAGGAACACCGATTCGTCACACCGGTCAACGGTGCCGCGCGCGCTTGGCGGGTGCGATTCGCGGCGGACGTCGAGGCGACACCATCCGATGCGCATCATCGAGAAGCCCGGAAAGCTCATCCCAGTCGGTGCCCGCATCAAGCCAGACTCCAATCCAACCGCTCGTGCCGACGTACGGCGGAAAGAAGAATCGATCCGGCGCGTGTTTGAGCATCAACCCCTGATTGACAGCCGTGGCCTTCACCCAGGCGCCGTGCCGGCCGCGGCCGTGGTGCGTGCCTCCGTCGGAATACATCGCGAAGATCCGATTGTTGGCACGGAATGTCGGTGCGCCCCACGCCTCGACCTCGCGCGCCTCGGCGAGCGCGAGACACATCTTTCTCAGCCGTGACAGAACGCGAGCCGCCATTGCGGTACAATTTACGGAACAATTCCGATCAGGAGCCGGCCGTGACTGCACGCCTCCGCACGTTCGCCAGCCTCGCCTTCGCGGCAACCACGGTCGTCGCCTGCAGCCGACACGGCCCGGCCGCCGGCCCGGCCGCAGGCGGGGCCCCGGTGACCGGTACGTCCGCGGCGCCGCGCGGCCCGGCGATGCCGGCGGGCGTGACCGCCGCAATGATCACCCTGGGGGATTCGTTGTATCACGCGAACGCATGCGCACGCTGCCATGGGCGCTCCGGCATCAACGGACCGAACGGCCCGTCTTTGGCCAAGGGCGATAGCGTACGCTGGCTGCACAGTTCCGGCACGTACGAGGAGATCGTGGCGACAATCATCGCCGGCGTTCCGCGCGAGAAGATGGTCGACCAGTCGCGCCGATTTCAGATGAACCCGCGCGGCTCGAACCCTCCGCTGTCCGATGAGCAGGTAAAGGCGGTCGCAGCGTACATCTGGAAGCTGAATCACCCGTAACCAGGCAGAGTCTCGTGGCGCGCACTACGCGCGCGACACCGCTCAACCCGCTGGAGAACGCATGACCAGACGCCACCCGATCCGGCAGCCGCTCGTCGCGCTCACAATCGCCGCCGCCTCCGTGGCGCTCGTCCCGACGGATGCGCCGGCGCAACGCACGGGCTTCGACGTCGTCGAGACCACGATCGCCGCGGTGCACGAAGGGTTCGCGGCCCGGCGACTCACCTGCCGTCAGCTCGTGCAGGCCTACCTCGACCGCATCGATGCGTACGACAAGCGCGGCCCCGGACTCAACGCGATTGTCGTCGTCAATCCGCGCGCCCTGCTGATCGCCGACTCCCTCGATCGCCGCTATGCCGCTGGCGGGCCTGTCGGCCCGCTCCACTGCGTGCCCACGATCGTCAAGGACAACTTCGAGACGAACGACCTGCAGACCACGGCTGGATCCGCCGCGCTCGAAGGATGGATTCCGCGGCGGGACGCAACGATGGTCGCGCGCATCAAGGCGGCCGGCGCGATCGTCCTGGCCAAGAGCAACATGGCCGAGTGGGCATTCTCCCCGCTCGAGACGGTGAACTCGATCCTCCCGGGGTACACCCACAATCCCTACGACCTCAACCGCGTGACCGCGGGGTCGAGCGGCGGAACGGCGGCAGCCGTGGCCGCGAACCTCGGGCTGGTCGGGCTCGGCACCGACACCGGCAACTCGATTCGCGGACCATCCAGCCACCAGGCGCTGTATGGCATCCGTTCGACGATGGGACTCACGTCGCGCGCCGGAGTCGTGCCGCTCAACAACCGCGCGGACATCGCCGGTCCGATGGCGCGCACCGCGGCGGATGCCGTGAAGGTGTTCCAGGTGGTGGCCGGCACCGATCCCGATGATGCCGTCACTGCGAACGCCGACGCGCGTCGTGAACGCGACTACAACGCCTTCCTGGTGCCGGGCGCCCTCCGCGGCGCCCGCATCGGCGTGCTTCGACAGGCGTACGAGCGCGCCGGCCTGGACGCCGAGATCGTGACTGTGTTCAACAACGCGCTCGCCGACCTTCGCACGGCCGGCGCGACGATCGTGGACACGGCAGTCGTGGATTCGCTGAACGTGCTGACCCGTGGCCAGGGCGGGTGCAATCCGTTCAAGTTCGACGTCGAGCGCTATTTCGCGGCGCGAGGCGAAGGGGCGCCGGCAAGGACGCTGCGCGAGGTGATTGCCAGCGGCAAGTTCCACCCCAGCATCCAGTCACGCCTCGTCGGCGCCGACTCCGTGACCACCGCGCCCGAGCAGACGCCGGGTTGCACCTATCGTGAAGACGTCGTCAAGCCGCGCGTGCGCGCGGCGGTGACGCGCATGATGGACTCGCTTCGTCTCGACGCCCTGGTGTATCCCACCTGGAGCAATCCGCCCCGTCTCATTGGCGACATGCGGACGCCGGCGGGCGACAACAGCCAGCTCTTTTCACCGACCACCGGATTTCCGGCCATCACCGTGCCGATGGGCTATACGCGCGGCAACGCGCTACCAGCGGGGATGACCTTCTTCGGCCGTGCGTGGAGCGAAGGAAAGCTGATCGCCCTGTCGAATGACTACGAGCGGCTGACGCGGCACCGCCGCTCGCCGCCCACGGCGCCCGCACTCCGGCCGTAGCCGCGGCCGCAGAAGCACACGCGTGGACGGCCGACCGCTCATCGCACGGCGTACGGTTTTCCGATTTCCTCCGCCGACCTGAGCGCCAGTGCGCAGAACGTCAGCGTCCCGTTCGCGCAACTGGACGACACGGCAGTCGGTGCGCCTACGACGAACAGGTTCTCGTGATCGAATGTGCGTCCGTGCGAGTCCACGACGCCGGTGCTCGCGTCGGTGCCCATGCGGCACCCGCCGGCTGGATGATCCTGGAAATTGTCCACGCTCGTGCGGATGATCCGGCCGTTTCCCGCCGCCGCAAGGCGGCCGAAGAGCGCGCGGATCGTGTCTTCCGTGTACCCACGCAGGTCGCGCGATACCGGGTCGTCCCGGAACGAAAGCAGCGGCGCCGGATCGCCCCACGGCGTCCGCCTGGTGGCGTCGAGCGTGAGTTCGCTCTCACGCGCGGGGATGATGTCGTAGTACGCCCGCACCCTGGCCGTGCCGCGACCGGTGCGCGTCCGCCAGTCGGCGAGCAGGGCATCGCCAAGCAGCACGCGGCCCGTGTCGTCCTTGAGGCGCGGCTCCCGGCCGACTCCGGATTCCCACACCCGCAGGTCGTGGCGAACGTACCGGTCGCCCGGAGGGCGGCGCATGAACTGCTTGCTGACCAGCGAATGCTGCTCGTTGATCCCCGGGAAGAGCGAAACGGGGAGGTCAACATACGCCTGCACGTTGCGGTGCCCGGTGAGGTACTTGCCGACGAGGCCACTGCGATTCGCGATGCCCTCCGGATAGCGTGAACTGCGCGATGCGAGCAGGAGGTGCGCGCTCCACGCATAGCCCGCGGCGACGACGAACGTCCTGGCGCGAAACTCGATCTCCTGTGCCGGTCGGTCCCGCTCGATGGCGATGGCCGCGACGATACGGTCGCTGGCGCCGTCCACCACGAGTCGCCGCACAACGGTGCGCGTGTGCAGGGCAACCTTTCCCTGCGCCCGAAGCGGATTCCACGTCTGGTCGGGAGAGTACTTCGCCCCGACGGGGCAGATCGGAAAGCAGGTGTCGTTGCGGCAGCACGCGCCGCGCCCCTGATACGGCTGCGAGTTCTTCGCGCTCGGCTGGCTCCACATCGCCACGCCCGCGTCGCCCGCCCACCGCTGCAGCACTCCCAGGTTGTACGACAGCGGGAGGGGCGGCATCGGGAACGGCCGCGCGCGCGGATCCATGTCAGGCGGCCCCTGCTCCCCACTCACCCCCATGCGTACTTCGGCTTCGTGGTAGTGCGGCTCGAGCTCCTCGTACGAGATCGGCCAGTCGGTCCCAACGCCGCACATCGACCGGGTCTTGAAATCCTCCGGCGAGAATCGCGGCGTCACGCCGCCCCAGTGCATCGCGAGGCCACCCACGCACATCGACCGGGACTGGATGCCCGCGGGGTCGAGTCCGTCAATGTGATCGTCGGGCCACGGCGTCACTCCATAGTCCATCCAGCGCTGGCGCCGTGCGGCCCACGCACCCGCGGGCGGCTGATCGCTCCCCGCTTCGATCACCACGATCGATGCGCGGCGTTCGTCGGCAAGCCGCGCGGCCACCATCGCCGCGGTGATGCCGCTGCCAATGATGCAGATGTCGCTTTCCACCACACGTCGCCGGCGCATCAGCCGCGCCCCCCGCGGCCGATCGCAACCGGTTCGCGCGGCGAGGCCGCGAGCGGCCGGCACTGGCGCGGGTCGATCACGCGACCGTAGGCCAAGTTCACCGCATCGGACGACTCGAGGAAGTGGGCCACGAGGGCGAGCGACACGTGGGGCGCCGCCAGCGGCGCCGGAACCCGGGCGCCGTACGGCACGCGCGAGAGCGCATCCGTGACGACGGCCGTCCGCTGCTCGACCGTGAGTGACGCAAACGCACTGCCGTGGGTCGCACGCGCGGCGGCGTCGAGCGCGACGAGTTGCGCCGCCCAGCCGGCCGCAGGTGACGGTCCGGTGGTGCCGATGCGTTCTGACCCATATGGATGCAGCAACTCTTCGCCCTCGCGGTACCCGGCGATCCACCGCGCGAACGCGGCGGTGGCTCGCTCGATGCGAGCGGCACCCAGTTCGGCCGGTAGCACGACGTCGGCAAGCGGGCGAAGCGCGCGGGCCTCGAGTCCCCGGATTTCGGCGGCCTGTGCCTGCCCCGATGCCGCCAAGGGTGCGCTGCTGCCTGGCGCGCCCTCGGCTGCACCACCGGCGTGGGCCGCGCGACGCGCGGCCGCAACCATTGTCGCGAGCGCCGCAGTCATTCGAACAAACACCCTGCGTGTGAACCGCATCACGGCTCCGGGCTGCTGAGTTCCGGGAATGTAGCCCGGCGGTGTGTCAGCGCCAGCGAATTTCGATGTGGTCCACGCGCTCGCCGAACGGGTACCGTGCGGCGAGCCACGCCAGGAATGCCGAGTCAGGCGCCGGTAGGAACAGCGGAGCATGGTTGATCGCGACCGCGCGGACGGCATTCGTGTCCACACCTGTCGCGATTCGCGGCGCGGAGTCGCCCGCGCCCCCTGAAAGAAGGTACGGTTGGTGCACAAGCCTGCGCGTCCCCGTCAGCACGTACAGCTCGGGAAGTTCCGGCCCCGCGACGAACGATTCCGGTCCGGCGTGTGCCGCAAGCAGCGCGGTTACGCGCGCATAGCGAACCGAATCCGCCGCCGTCACGCCGATCCCGCCGGAAACGCCGGGCAGCCTGTGCGTGTTGTCCCGCCAGATCGATCCGTAGCCGACGCCGTGGACGTCACCGATCCGATGAAACCAGCCACCAAAGGCGACCAGCAGAATGAGCGCGAACGGTGAACGCGCAGTCGTCGTCCTCAGCCAGCCGATGAACGTGAGACGGTCGGCCGGCGGGCCCACCGAACTCGCCGGGACAACAGCGATCGCCACCGCGAGCAGGATCCCGAGCGGCGCCACGTAGCCGAAGTAGTTCGGCGCGGAGTACGGGAACTGGTTGAGCCCGAGCAACGCGGTAGCAGCGCCAAGCGCCACGAGAAGATCGCGGTTCGGGATCGTGGCGCTGCGTCGCGTCAGCGCGAACAGATAGATGGCGCCGGCCGGCACGAGGAGCACGGCGAAGTTCCACACCGCGCGATATGCAACGGGAAACGTCGCAGCGGCGAGACACACGGCCGCGGTGACGATTGCGGCCGCGATCCAGCGTTGCACCCGCAGCCGTGGCAGCGCGACGACGAGCATCACGGCGAGCAGGGGCAGCGCCGTCACGATGAGCGCCGGGGCACCGGCAAGCGTTCGTTCGGTGACGCGCACGGTCTGCGCAATTCCACCCAGGGCGCCGGAGCCCAGGGCGCCGAGGGCATTGTGCGCGGCATACCACACCACGAGCCCAACGACGGGAACGAGGACGCCAACGGAGAGCACGCCCCACGCGGCCAGCAGGCGCCGCCTGTCGGTGCGCACAGACAAGATGTCGTGACGATCGCCGTTCAGCAGCGTGGCCAGCACGGCCAGCATCGGAGCGCCGATGACCAGCATTTCGCCAGACAGGACTCCCCGGCGCAGCACGATGATCAGCGGCACCACGGCCGCGGCCGCGAGCAGCGCCACGACCAGACGATCACGCACCTGAACGCGCGCCTCATTCAACGTGCTCGAAGTCCCCGCCAGGTCACGGAGCGTTCCAGCCTGCTGGAACGCCAGCACCCCCAGCGCGGTTCCCACCACGGTGTATGCGCCGGTTTGCTTCACCGCCACCGCCGCGCCGGCCATCACGCCCGCGAGGACAAGCCAGCGGCGCTTGCCGGTCTCAGCCCATCTCGCCACCGCCAGCAGCGACCACGTCGTGAGAAACAACAGATACCACGTCGGCATCGCCGCTGGATAGATGAGCAGCGACCACCACGCCGCGATGAGGACGACGGCCGCCGCGATCGGCGCTTCGGTCAGGCGACGGGCCAGCACCCAGACCGCAGGCAGCCACGCGGCGAATGCCGCGAAGAGAAGGAGGCGCGGTGTCGTCATCCCGTCGCCGAGCAGCCACACGGCCAACGCATTCAGGTACGGCAGGGCGCCGGTGTACGGATAGGCGAAGTCGGCGTGGGGTACGTATCCCGAGGCCACGGCGCGCGCCGACAGCATGATGGTGCCCTCGTCGAGTGGCACCCAGCCGCGGGTGAGCATCGTGCCCACCGACACGATCGACAGCCCGAATGCCCCAGTCGCCCAGGCCCGCTCGCCCCATCGGGTCACGTCGCCCTCCAAAACGTTGCGGGGCGCCTTCCTCACGGAAGGCGCCCCGCATCGAGTGAATCTCTCGATGCCCTGCTAACCTATCACTTGATGATGAAGTGCGCCGGGTGCTCGGAACCGTCCTTCAGGGTCACGATGAGGATCCGGCACGTGCCGTCCCACTCCTTGCTCGTCTGCCACGTGATCTGGTAGTGGTTGCCGTTGTAGCTCAGCGCGTCCTTCGTGTCGATCGGCGTGGCCGGCCCCGTCGGCGCAAAGTTCACGCACGACGCCGGCCGAGACGACGGCGACCCGGTGGCCAGAATGCCGAGGCCGCGGTTACCGCCGATCGTGAACTTGACCGGAACCTTCGACCCACCTTCGATCACGTTGATGATCGGGAGATTGTCGATCGGCTTGAGATAGAATCCCGTGCCGGTCGTGTACAGCGACGTGATCACGCCGGTCTCGACCGTCGGGAGTGGCGGCGTTCCGGCAGGGTTCACGAGCGTGAACCGGAACTTCACCGGTCCGACCGCATCGGTGGACATCCCCGGGAACGTCGCGACACCGGCCACCGCCGCGCGTTGCGCAGTCCCTGTCAGCGTACCCACGCCGCTGGACAGCGTCATCGTCACCGGGAGGGTCGAACTCGCGACCTTGATGCCGGCCGCGTCACGGAGCTCGACGGCAAACGCCGGCGTGATCGTCGCAAGGCTCAGGATCGATGTGCCCGGCCCGGCAACAATGGCGAGCTGCCGCACCTGTTGCACCACCGTGATCGGGTTCGACGCCACTGACGGAAGCGCGAGGTACGCAAAGTGCAATGTGACCGTTCCACCGCCATTCACCTTGAGGTTGGTGAACGTGGCGACGCCGCCCACAACAGGCGCTGTCAGCGTTCCACCCAGCGACGTGCCCGACGGGCCGGAGAGCGATACGCTGACCGTCCCGGAGTTCAGAGACGTCACCAACGCGCCCGACGCATCGACGATCCTCACACTCGGCTGCGTGCCGAATGCGACGCCGCTCTCGACGCCGCCAACGCTCGACGGCGGGACGATCAGTTGCAGCGCCGCCGGCGGTCCGATCTGTACCACCGTGTACTCGTTGGACACCACCGGCGCAGCCGGCTCACCGGCCACCGAGAACGAGAACTTCACCGGGCCGGGGCCCGTGACGGTCATGCCGGTGAATGTCGCGATGCCGGCGGCGTTCGTCGTCGCGGACGTGCCCGCCAACGTGCCACCAGAACCGTACCCGGAGGCGAGCGCCGCCGTGACGACTGCTCCGGCAACCGGCACGCCAGCCGCGTCCTTCGCCTGGACCGAGAAGGCCGGCGTCATGACGGCGGCAGTGGAGATCGTCGCCGGGGATGCCGTGATGGCGAGCGAGTTGACCGTCTGGGCGACGGGGAACGTCGCCTGTGCGACTGCGAGACTGCCGAGCGAGAATCCAAGGGTCACCGGACCCGGACCGTTGATCTTCAGACCCGCAAAGGTGGCGACGCCGGTGCCCGGAACGATCGTGGCAGTCGTGACCGACGGGTCGAGTGTGGTTCCGGCCGGACCTGAGAGCAGCGAGGCCGTGATCGTGCCGGTTGCCGTCAGCACGCGTTCGCCAAGGCTGTTCACGACTTCAATCGCGGGGCCCGCGAAGGCGACGCCACTGATGACACCGGTCGGATCGCCCGGAGGCGCAACCGCGAGTGCACTCGTCACGACGGTGATCGAAAACGGATCGGACGTGGTCGGCGTGATCGTTGGCACCGACGACGAGAATACGAGCGTGATCGGCCCGCCACCCGACACCACGAGGTTGGTGAACGTGGCCACGCCGTTGACGGCGTTGACCGTAGTGGTCCCGCTGAGCGTGCCAATTCCGGACGCTATGCTCGCCGTGACCGGACTCGTGTTGCCGGCAATGGCCAGCCCGCCAGCGTCACGCACCGCGACCACCGGCTGGCCAAGCAGCGCGCCACTGAGGCCGCCGGTCGGTTGCGTGGTGATGAGCAACTGGCGCGGCACCTGCGGCGCAGTGATTGGCGGCGAACTCGCGCCACCGCTCCCGGGCTCCACGGGCAGCGATCCCGCGCTGAATGACAGGACCGTATTGCTGCCGCCCAGGATTCCGAGGTCGGTGAACTGTGCGACGCCGGCCGACGCGTTGATCGTCGTCGTGCCGATCAGCGTTCCCGTGCCGGCCGTGATCGTGGCCGTGACCGGGGTCGTCGCGTTGGACACCACCTGATTGCTCGCGTCGAGGAGCACGACGATCGGCTGCACCGCAAACGGGGCACCGCTCTCGCCACCCGACGGCAGCTGCGTAACATCGAAACTCACCGGTGGTGCGACGCACATCGTGCCTGTCGCGGCCGCCACCGTGGCGACTTCGGTCTCCGACAGCGCCCGCTCATAGATCTGCACTTCGTCGATCAGTCCGTTGAACGTGAACTGGTCGCCGCCGATGAACTCGAACGCACGCCGACCAATCCGCAGCGTTTCGGTGGTGTTCGGCGTGAAGCTGCCGACGAACTCGGTGATTTTCGGTTCGCCGTCGATGTACAGCGTGATGTTGCCCGTCGCCTTGTCGTACGTGACGGCCGCGTGGTGCCACATCGCATCCTGCGGCAATCCGTGCTGCGCGGTGACGATGTGATATCCTGACGGGAAGTTGCCTTCGGCGATGTTGGCAAACAGGGCGTCATCGGAATGCTGCTGGCTGTGGTGCCACATCTGCGCGCCGTGATCGTACTCGACGATCGGCCCGGATCCGTGGATCTGGATGTTCGGCGGCGGTGGCTGGAATACTGTGCCCGCCGCGCTGACCCACGCCGCCATCGTCAGGCCGGCTCCCACCCCCACATCCAGTGAGCTGCTGGCGGGAACCGTGACACCATCGCCGTTGGCCGTGAACCGGAACGCGCGCCCGAACTTGCCCTCAGTCTCCAGCGTGTACGTGGCCCCGCCGGTCAGTGAGCCCGAGTTGTTGCTGACAATGTCGAACGCATTGCCCTCGGCGGCAAAACAGGCGCGCAACCCGGCCGGCGACGGCACAGTCGCGACGAGGTTCGCCGTGCGATGATTGAACGTGATGGCTCTCGACTCCCGCGCCGCGCCGTTTTCTGCGGGCGCGGTGACCCGATCGACCGTCGTGCACGCAGCAAGCGCGACGATCGCCAATAGCGAGAGTGTCTTGATCTGTGAGGAGTGCACCAGTACCTCGGTCAATAGAGTCATCCCGCTCGTCCGGAATTATCCCGACGGCGGGCACGGTTTGCCAGTGCTTAACCAAAGCGTCTGATTCAATAATGCCATAAACTTGACAGTTAAGCAATGGTTATGGTAACTCTATTCGTATCAATGTGTTATATGTTACAAATGGCTATCATTTTGTGATAGAAATCACTCAAACGTCAAGATACTAGACAGTTTCAACTTGGCTATGCGGGCGGGACCAGCCAGACATCGGGTCGCCGAGCACGCGCCCGACGCGCCCGATGGGTCACGCGACCAGCCGCTGGGCCCTAAGCCGGAGGAAACCTGTCGACAGGATGGCAGTCACGAGGAATGCCACGCCCGAGAATCCGACGGCTGATCCGAATCCGCCGCCGATTGCGGCCCCGCATACCGCGCCGAGTGACATCGCGCCGCACGCCATCACCACTTGCGGTGCGAACTTCTCGTCCCCGAAGGCCCGGAACCAGGCGAGCATGGCTTGCATCACGACCAACGCGAATGTCCCTATCAGGAGCACGGCGAGCGTCGCGGTGGAAAGGACCCGTCCGGCGAGGAACGGGAAGACGTAGGGACCGGCCGCGGCAAGCAGCAGCAACGCCGCCGACGCTGCCGCGAACACGACAGCTGCCTGGACAAACGCGTGGCGCGCCGTATCGTCGAACGTCCGCAGCGCACCGGATGCGACGAGCGCCCCAAGCCTGGGATACCGGGCGTGCATCCACGCAACACTGAGAACCGGTGGAGCCAGCGCGAGAGCAACGTGGAGCCCGATGTCGCCGGCGCCTGACGCATCGCGGAGATACATCACCGCCGGCGTCAGCAGCTGTGGGGCCAACCACAAGGCGATCCAGACGCGCGCCGACTGCCCCTGCTCGCGCCGGTATTGGTCCGCAATGCGGACCGTCGGGCGGTCGGAACCGGGGAGGTGGCGCCTGACCGCCCATACGAACGCCGCACCGACCGCCAGTTGGGCGACGGCGGCCCAGGCCGCGGCGCGAATTCCCCTCCCGCTCCACAGTCCGAACACGGTGGCGGCGGCCACGAGTACCGCCTGCAACGCGCGCATCTGCTGAACTTGCTCGCCATCACCCAGCCCTTCACGCAGGCAAATGAGGGGTACGAGGCGGATGTAGGCGGCCGTGGCGACGAGCACCACCACCCACGGAACGACGAAATCGACAGTGGCCGAACCCGACCCGACGGCCAGCACGTAGCTCCCAACCATTCCGCAGGCTGCGAGGAACGCGACGGCCGCGCGCCCGAACCACCGTTCGGCGGCCCCCCGCAGCGCGCCGCGTTCCGATGGACGCGCCCGAGCCGCGAACTGGACGACGAGCGTGCCCATCCCGGTCTCGAAGAGCTGGCCGAGTGCGACGACATTGATCGCGATGAGGTAGAACCCTCTCGCCGACAGCGGCTGGCGCGTGACCAGGAGGTACAGCGAGAACGGCGCCGCGAGGAGGGCGACGATGCGCGCGCCCGCCAGCCAGCGCACCGAGGGGTCGCCCAGCAGATGCCGCAGCCGACCGATCATTCGAAGTTGATGCGCTCGAGCTCGAAGATGTGCGGGACGTCGCGCACGTGGGTCCAGATGACACCGACGTACTCGCCGACGATGCCGATGAAGAACAGCTGCACGGACGTCAGGAAGAAGAACCCGACGAGGATGGGCGCGACGCCGAGCGAGAAGCTGTCCCAAAGCATGAGCTTCGCTATGAGATACCCAAGCCCGACAAGCACCGACAGCACGCCGAGGACGAAGCCCAGCATCGTCGCAAGGCGGAGCGGCACCTTGCTGTGGCTGGTGATTCCCAGGAACGCCTGGTCGTAGAGCGAATAGAAGTTCTGCGACGATATGCCACGCTGCCGCTGCGGCTGATGAAACGGCACGAGCGACGGCTCGTAGCCGATCTCCGAGAGCAGCCCGCGGAAGAACGGATACGGATCGGCGATGCGGCGCAGGTGCTCGATCACGACGCGGTCGTACATCCCGAACCCGGTGCTCTGGACGACCGGCGGGGCGTCGGATATCCGGCCAAGCATGCGGTAATACCACCCCCGGATGGCGTAGAAGACTGACCGCTCGGCGGCCGACGTCTTCACGCCCAGCACGATCTTTGACCCCTGCTCCCACCGGGTGATGAACTCGTGCATCAACTCGGGCGGATCCTGGAAGTCGCAGGCGAGGGCGAGCACCGCGACCCCGCGGGCCTGCAGCAGCACGTGGATGCCGGAACGCACGGCCCCGAAGTTCCTGGCGTTGAAAATGGCCTTGACGTTGCGGTCGGCGGCACAGATCTCACGAAGGATGCGCCTCGTGCCGTCGCGGGAGGCGTTGTCGATGAAGATGTGCTCGTAGCGATACTGCGGATGCCCGGCCATCACCTCGCGCACCGCCTCGTACAGGCCGCGCACGTTCTCCTCCTCGTTGTAGCAGGAGGTGACGACCGAGAGCAGCGGCTTGTCGCCGGCGGGGGTGGCGGTGGCGTTCACGCGTTCAAGATGTGGGGGCGAACGGCGTCAGTCGAGCCGACGCAGCATGTCGGCGAGGCGATCGAGGCGGTCGAGCTCGGCAAACACCGGCACGCCAGTCACGCCAAGCGGCGTGCCGTAGCCGTATGTCGCAGCGATGAAGCGCACGCCATTTCCGGCAGCCGCCTCACCGTCCTCGGCCGAGTCGCCGACCAGCACCGCGGCCGACGGATCGATGGCGTGATCGGCCAGCAACCGTGCGACCACCGCCTGCTTCCGCGGTGCCGGTGGCGTCAGGGAGTCGAGCGAGTACAGCGCCGTGAGCCGCGGCGTGATGCCGAGCCGATCCGCGATTGCGCGCGCCGGAAGCTGCCGCTTGTTGGTCACCACGAACGCGCGGCGGCGGTCGGCTGCCAAGGCGCCGAGCAAGGGCATCAGTCCCGGATACGGCTCTGCACCGAGTATGCCGTCCGCGTCATACGTGGCCTTGAACGCGGCGGCGAGCCGGTCGAGCGCCGGCCCGTCGGCGATGCCGGTGAGCCGCTTGAGCGTTGCCAGGAGCGGCGGGCCGATCACGCGCTCGTCGACCGGCTCGACGGGCGTGATCCCGGCCTTCCCAAGCACGCTCCGGAATCCGGCGAGGATTCCTGGCGCCGTGTGGACGAGCGTTCCGTCGAAATCGAAGAGCACCGCTGAAATCATTTCAACGCCCGCTAGACGTCGTAGAGGAGGATCAATTCGTTCTCGCAGCCAAGGTCGCGAATCTGCTGAGCGATCTCGTGCTGGAACACGCGTGAGCTCACGAGCACCGGTTCGTCGTGTGAGCGGAGCGCGTCCGGGGGAAGGATCGGCCGGCCATGCAGCGCGCGGCCGTGGTAGCGCGCGTTGCTCTCGACAAAGGCCACGATGTTGGCGTCGGCGAGGCGGCTCGTTGCCATGAGGCGCGTTGTGTGCGTGCCGACCCCCCACACGAGCATCGGACGCCCGTGCTCGGCGAGGACATCGATCTTCGCGCGCAGGCGCTCGTCGTCGGCGCGGCACGAGGCGATGTAGCGCTCGAGCCCGGCACCCGTGTCCGCGTCGAACACCAGCTGACCAGCGGGGACTCGTTCTTCCCGGCGGTACGCCGCCGACACGTTCGACATCACGGTCTTCCAGCTCTGCTCGCGATGGTTCTGCTCCAGGTAGGCGCGGGTGAACCCGTGCACACGCATCAAGTTGTCGAGCGATCCGGGCGCGAAGAAGTTGATGTGTTCGGTGCTGAAATCCTGGTACGGCGCGTTGCTCCAGTCGGCGAACGCCGTGGCGTCGGGCACCTCGACATAGAGCAACCCTGACGGATTGAGGATTGCGCGCAGGTGCGCGAACGCCGCACCGAGGTCACGGAGGTGTTCGAGCACGCCGACGAGTATGACGACATCGTACCGCCCGGCGCCCGCGCCCAGCTCGGCGAGGGTGCTGGTGTGCACCGAAATGTCATACAACCGCTTCGCGGCGGATGCGCACGCGGGTGACGGGTCCGCGCCTTCGACGTTCGGGAAGCCGAGCTCGCGCAGGTTGGCCAGCAATCGGCCGGTTGCGCACCCGATGTCGAGGATGCGCGCATCGCGTCGCGGAACGAGCGGCGCGATGATCCCCGCGATGACGGCGAGCCGCCGGGCGTCGAACTCCGACTCGGCTCCGTCACGCTGGTGATACTCGTACTTCGACATGCCCCGGTAGTACGCGTCGAACGCGTCCTGTCCCGGAATGCCGTCGGCATATCCGCAGCCGCAGGCGGAGCACACGGTGACGTCGTATCCGGTGACCGGCGTCGCGGCTTCGACTGCCGCAAACTCCTGGCGGAAAAGGACACGACCCGTCGTCGCGGCGCACACCGGGCAGCCGCGCGGACCGGCCTCGCTCGTGGCCGTTGGCGCCGTCGCTTGTCGTGTCACGTGCCGCCCCGCCGCAGGCGTGACCGCGGCACGGCGTAGCACACAAGATCCCAACCCTCCTCGTTGTGCGGCCGCAGGAAGAACGCGTAGTCGTCGCGCCACGCACTGAGCAGGAGCGGGATCCGCCAGAGGTGGTCCTGGCGGTGATACACGCAGACCGCGATCACGGGGGCATGGGCCGTAATGCATCCGCGGGCACCTTCCAGGGCGTCCGGCTCGGCGCCCTCGATGTCGAGCTTGATGAAGGTCGGCACCGCATCACCAAGCAGGGCGTCGAGCGGAACTGCCGGCACGGCGACCGAGCCGGCGGCTGCGTGCGCCGACGTGGCGGACGATGCCGTGCCGGTGGAATCGAGGTGCAGCGTTCCCGCTCGCGAGGCGAGCGCGAGGCGTCGGCATTCGATCTTCTGCCGGATCGCCGCCGGGAGCGTCGCGACAGTGGCCTCCAGTCGCCCAAAGTTGGCGGCGTCGGGTTCGAGGGCCATCACGTGACCGAACGCGTCCCCGTGAAGCCGCACCAGGTCGCGCACGCTGTCGCCGTCGTAGGCCCCACCGTCCACGATCCACTCTGCCGGGTTCCAGTCGAACAAGTCGTCAGGGAAGTACTGCGGGTGCGCGACCGGGTGCGCGAGGGCGTCGAAATCCGCGTGCAGCCGAAAGCGCACCTGACTCACGTACTCGGCACGCGATGCGTCGTCCTCCCACACGGCGAGCGCGCGCAGGACCTCATTGCGCTCCTCGAGCACCCGATGGGGCTCGTCCTGCAGGTAATGCGGCAGGAGCGCGGCCGGGTGCGCCCAGTAGAGCAGAGGAAATGGCACCACGACATCACAGCCCAGCGCGGTGAGCTGGGCGCGCGAGTCGGCGAAGCGGTGCGGACTTCCGGCGCCCCAGATCGTGACCACAAACGCGGCCACGGCGCCGAACTCACGCGCAGCCGCGTCGGGAGCGAGCACCCGTAGCCCGTCGATGGTCGTGCCGTGGCGCGCTGCGGCATTGTCCGCAAACGCAACGGGCTCGATCCCCACCGTGCGGAGGCCAACGAGTGTGCGCCGGCCGAGCCCGCCCGCGCCCATCAGGACAATCGGCCGATTCCGCGAGGCGGTGGCGAACGCATCGCCCGCTTCGCGACGACGGACCGCCGGATCGGTCGCGAGGAGCGACTCGAGCTGGGCGCGCGCAATGTTCGCGTCCGAGGCGCCCGAACCCGACACAGGTGGCACCGAAGCCGTCACTACCAGACGCTCTTGCCGCCGTCGACGACGACGTTCGCTCCGGTCACGAACGACGACGCGTCCGAGCACAGGTAGACGAGCGTCCCCTGGTACTCGTGCGGCTGTGCCATGCGGCCCATCGGGATCCGCGTCGCGGCGCGTTCGAGGAACTCGCGCGGCTGGGCATTCTCGACGCCGCCCACGGAAATGGTGTTCACGCGAACCCCTGCGTCGGCCCAGTACGTCGCCAGGTACAAGGTAAGGCCGTGCAGGCCGGCCTTCACGGCAGTGTACGACACCGGCTTCACCGGTTGCTCGGACTCCGGCTTGCCCGCGACATGATACAGGCGTTGATCCGGGGCGATCACGCCGTATTCGCTCGAGACGTTCACGATGCAACCCTTTCCTGCCCGCGCCATCGCCGATCCGAAGTGCTTCGCGCAAAGAAACGCGCCGGTGAGCCCGACGGCGACGTCGGCGTTCCATTGGTCGAGGGGAAACCGCTCGAGCCGCGAAAACGCCGAGCCGGCGTCCTCGACTTTCGGGTTGTTCGCGGCGTTGTTGACGAGGATGTCCACGCGATCAAACCGGCGCAGGACCTGCGCGAGCAACCCTTCGACCGATCCTTCGGCCGTCACGTCGACCAACGCGCCAAACGCCGGAACACCGAATCGGGCGGCAACATCGGCGGCAGCCGATTCCGCGGCGTCGGCGCGCCGGTCGGCGATCACCGGAATGCCGCCGGCCGCGGCAATCGCCTCGGCGTGCCGCATCCCGAGCAGCCCGGCGCCTCCGGTGATCACGGCAACGCGTCCCGAGAGGGAGAAATTGGCGCCCGGCGCACCTGCAGTCGTCATGGTCAACCTCTCAGTCAAGCGGAACGGGATGCCCGCTCCGCAACGATTGTTTCACGGCGAGGGCCACCCGAAGCACGGCAATCCCGTCACCGAGGGGGACGCGCGGCGCGCGGCGCTCCTCGATGCACGTCAGGAAGTCCTCCACCTCGGCGCGGAACATGTCGTTCCGCTGATAGTCCGTGAGCGCGAGCCCATCCGCAACCCGCGGGTCCACCTCGAGTCGCGCAGACAGAAGGTCGACGGTCGCCCGGGCGGCGCTCCCGTGCACCACGATGGAGCGCCGAGCCGGACCACCGGCGAAGGTCTGCGACACGATGACCGGCCCTGACGCGGTATCCAGTTGCGCGCGCACCGTGTCCTCGACGTCGATCTCGAGTTCGCTGAGCCGGCCGCCGGTGGCGTGCACGCCGCGCACCGCCCCGAACAGCCACCACGCCAGGTCGTAGTCGTGGATCTGTGTGAGCACGACGCCGCCGCCGAGTTCGGCCCTCGCCGCGTACGACTCGCGATAGTCCTCGTACGGATGCCAGTCCGGGAGGTACTCGGCGTAGTGCAGTTCCGCCTTCACGATCGTTCCCAGCGCTCGTGAATGGATCAGGGCGTGCAGGCGCTCGACCACCGGGTGAAAACGCCACTGGCACCCGACGGCCGCCACGACGGCCTTCCGTTCCACGGTGGCACTGAGCCGCGCCAACCCGTCCATCCTGTGCGAGACGGGCTTCTCGATGAACAGGTGACAGCCCGCGTCTGCCGCACGCAGGGCGATGTCGAGGTGCATTGATGACGGCGTGCACACGAAGACCGCGTCCGGCCGCGCGGCGAGCGCCTGCTCGAAGTCGTCGTGGGCGGTAATGCCGAGGTCCTGTTCGACATCGCGCGAGTCGTCGCGCTGCAGCCCTTCCGTCACCACGTGCCGCAGGCGCCGGCGGCGGAACGCATGCAGGTCCACGTCGGGGCGCAGCGCCCGGACATTGCGCGCGTGGCGCTGCCCGACCGCGCCGAGCCCCGCGATCAGGACGCGCATGTCACTCGGGCAACGGCGGGATGATCATGTTCGCGAGGAACTCGTCGCGCGGCAGGAATGGCCACAGGTCCTCGAGTGGTTTCGACACCATCGATCCGTCCGGACGCCGCATGGAAGAAAGACTCGGCGCACGTGGCTCCTCTCGCGGCGTGATCACCTCGATGATCATTGGCCCCGGGGCGTCGAGCAGCGCCCTCACCTGGCCAACCAGGTCCGTGTCGTGTTCGAGCCTGGCGTGCGGGATTCCGTAGGCCCTGGCCACGCCATCGAGCGGCGGCAGCGTCACGCCGCTCGTGGCGTCCGCGCCGGCAAGGCGGCCGAAATAGCGGGTCTGTGACGTGCGGATCGATGCGTAGCCGTCGTTGTTCAGCACGAACAGCTTGATCGGCAGCTCGAGGCGACGGATGACTTCGAGTTCCTGGATGTTGAGCTGGAATCCGCCGTCGCCGTCCACGCTGATCACACGCCGGCGTCCATGTGCCAGGCACGCACCGATGGTTGCGGGGATTCCGTTGCCCATCGCACCGAGGGCGGTGGTGAGGAATATCCGCTGCCCCTCCTTGAGCGACACGGCGAGGCAGAAGATCTCGATGCCGGCGCCGCTGCTTCCCGACACGATGACGTCGTCGTCGGCCGACGCGGCCGCGATGGCCTCAGCGAGCACGTAGGTGCTCACCCCCGACGTGAGGCCGCGGTACTCCTCCAGAACGACCGGGTACCGGGATTTCCATTGGCGGCAGCGCGCCTCCCACGCGGCCCTGTCGCGCCGCGTCGCCGCTGGCAGCTCGCGCTGCATCGCCGAGATGAATGCCTTCGCGTCGGCGCACACCGGGAGCTGGATGGTGTTTCCCAACCGGGCCAGCTCGGCCGCGTCCACGTCCACCATCACCTTGGTGGCCGCGCGGGCGAAGTGCTGCGGCGCATAGCCGGTGACGACCAGGTCGAGCCGCGCCCCGAGGGCAAGCACGTAGTCGCTGTTCTGGAGCGCGAAGTTCGCGCCGCGCGGCGCCACCGGCCCCGGCCGTCCGACCATCAAGGGATGGTCGTCCGGCACGAGATCGTGTGCCGGCCACGTCGTGAGCACGGGTACGCCAAGGGCTTCGATCAGCGCGCGGAGCTCGGCGCGTGCGCCCGCCAGGCGTACCCCATTGCCGACGAGCACGACCGGTCGTTCCGCAGCATTCAGGAGTTCGATCGCGCGCCGCGCCGCCGCCGCGAGCGGAGCGCCGGCCAGCACAGCGCCCGCGGTGCCCGCCGACGCCTCGGCTGCGGGATCGAATGCCCGCAGCGACGATTCCTCAATCATCGCACCCTGGACGTCGAGCGGGATGTCAATCCACACGGGGCCTGGCCGACCTGAGCGCGCCAGGTGCGTTGCGCGCTCCAAGTGGAACCGGATGTCCGCGGGCTCGGTGACGGTGACTGCGTACTTCGTGATGGGCGCAGCCATCGCCACGATGTCCACCTCCTGCACTCCCATCTGCCGGACGCCGGTCGCCCCCTTGAGGTCGGCGCGCTTGACCTGCCCGGAGATCACGAGCATCGGTGTGGAATCGAGCCACGCGCCGGCGACGCCGGTCAGTGCATTCGTGCCGCCCGGACCGGTGGTCACGAGGCATACCGCGATGTCGTTGGCGACCTTGGCATACGACTCAGCCGCCATCGCGGCCGCCTGCTCGTGCAGGGTGCACACGTACTCGAGATCCGGGTTGGCGCCGAGCGAGTCGTTGAGGTGCATCGCGCCGCCGCCAGTGACTTCGAACACGTGCTTCACCCCGAGGCGCGCCACGAATCGGAAGACGTAATCGGAAAGCTTGATCGTCACGCGCGCGTCTCCGGCAAATGCGTCCCGCTGGCGTAGTCCACGAGCTTGCGATCGGCGTCGAGGATCGGCATCACGCGGGTACGACCGGGAAGGCGTGCCTCGAGTTCCGCCCGGCTCATGCCCGCCGTCCCGGCCGTGAACTCGCGGGTCATCACCTCCGACACCGCCGCGTGGAGACCGAATCCGCGCACGAAGGCGTGGCGGACATCGCCGTCCGTCAGCACGCCGACGACGCGACGGTCGGCGTCCATGACGAACACGATGCCCAGCCGGTTGGCGTCAATGGCGCGCAGCGCGGCGAACAGCGTCGCGCCGTCGGGCACGGTGAGCGCGGCAAGGTCGGCGCGCGCGCGGCGGTCCGCCGGGCGCCGGAGTGCGTCGCCGGCCCAGTGGAGATCCGTGAGATGTTCGAGGGCCACGCGGAATCCCTCGCCCACTTCGTGATGCCCCATCCAGATCTCGGGAATGAGAGTCGGCGATGCCGCAAGCAGCGGAGGCAGGACATCCACGAAGTTGACGTTCCCCTCACCAATCTGGAGCCCCTCGCCCGACGTGCCTGCTCCGTCGCTTACGTGGAGGTGGCGCACGAACGGCGCCACCCGTCGCGCGAACGCCGCCAGGTCGGCTCCGCTCCGGGCACACTCGAGTGCGGCGTGCGAGGTATCGAAACACAGGCCGAGCCCCGATTCCTCGCACAGGCGAACGGTATTGTCGGAATCGCAGATGATGTGGCCGAACCACCGCCCACCGAAGTACCACGGGTAGGGCGGCAGGTTTTCGAGCAGGAGATCCACGCCGGCCGTATCGAGTTGCCGGAGCGCACCGAGAAGCCGGCCGGTGGCAGCGTCCACGTCATAGCCGCCGGGGCGCTGCGACATGCCGCCGACGTGCATCACGATCTTGGGACCGCGGGGAAAGTGCGCCGCACCAAGCGCGAAATGCGGCGCGAGCGAGCGAGCCAGGTCGATCGTCTGCTGGATCCGCGCCACGGACAGTTCCCGTTGCGCCTTGTCCGCGGCACACAGGTCAATGAGGGTGTCGTGGGCGTACTCCGGTGCGTGCACCACCAGCCCGTAGGGCTTCGTTCCGCCGTCGTAGGCGGCGTGCCCGGCGTCGAGGTCCCGGTCGCTCACGTGGAACTCGACAAAGCTCATGCCGAGTGGCGCGAACTTCGCCTCGAGCGGTGCAAGGTCGAGGAACCGCGCGACGATCCCCCACGGCGCGCCCACGTCGATCGCGCGTGCGGCGCGCGCCGGCGCGGCGGCGTCGGCGACGTCCTGTGGCAGGAACATCTCATCGCGCTTCACGTCACGGTCGAGCACGCGCCCGACGAGCTTGTCCACCAGCTGCGGCGACAGGCCGAGCCCGGGGCTCTTGCTGGTGATCATCGCCCGGGTGATTGCCGTACCGGCCGTGATGTCCGCGGCGGCCACGAGGCTCTTGGCCAGCACGCGGCGATTGAGGGTTTCGCCGCGCGTCATCCACCGGTTCGGCGCGCCCAGCGACATCTCCACCTCGCGAACGGCCCGCACCTGCTCGGCGAACTGCGCCGGCTCGAGGCTCGCCTTGTGATCCGGACCGCGCATCGTCCGGTCGAGGGTGAGGTGCCGCTCGATCAGCCGGGCGCCCATGGCGACCGCTGCAAGCGAAATCGTGGTGCCCGTGTCGTGACCCGAATACCCGACCGGGCGCCCACTCCACTCGCGCAGCGTCTGCATGAACCGGAGGTTGATCTCTTCCGGGGCTGCGGGGTACGTGCTCACGCAGTGAAAGAGCGCATACTCGGCCCCGAGCGACTCGAGGAACGCCAGCGTGCGACGAATCTCGTCCTCGGTGCTCATTCCCGTGCTGAGCAGCAGCGGCTTGCCGGTGGCCACCACGTGCTCGATCAGCGGGAAGTTGGTCATGTCGGGCGAGCCGATCTTGTAGCCGTCGAGCTGCATCGTCTCGAGGAAGTCCACGCTCGCACGATCCCACGGCGTGCACATGAACGTGATGTCGCGCGAGGCACAGTAGCCGTGCAGCTCCCGAAACGCCTCGTCGGACAACTCGAACTCGACGAGCAGCGGGACCAGGTACTGCAGCCCCTGCTCCCCGTGACGGGGCTGGTCGAGGATTTCCTGCCGGTACGTCTCGGTGAGCTTGCGCTTCTGGAACTTCACGGCGTCGGCGCCCGCGGCAACGGCGGCATCCACGAGGCGCCTGGCCGTCGCGAGGTCGCCGTTGTGATTCACACCGATCTCGGCGATCACGTAGCACGGCTCGTTCGGGCCGACTCGGCGCGCGCCGATCTGAAGGTGGCGTTCGCGGAACGTCACTGAACCACCCACTCCCAGGTGCGGCGCAGTGCGGCGTCGAAGGGAATCCACACGTCGAGACCGAACTCGGCACGCGCGTGTGCGATGTCCGGTACAAACCGCGACGGCTCGGTGCCCGGTGTCGGCGCCGTGTTGCGCACGACCGGCAGCGGGGGGTCGGTGAGCGCCGCGACGCGAGCCGCCGCCTCGCCGATCGTGACCGCTTCGTCGGACCCCACGTTGCAGGCCGTGCCGGCGCGCCCGCGGGCGAGGAGCGTCCAGCACCACGCGGCAAGGTCGGCGGCGTGGAGCCACGAGCGCACCGGCGTGCCATCCCCGTGGATCTCGACGGGACGCCCCGCGGCCGCGTCGCCGAGAAAGTTGCCGATCGCAAATTGGCCATCGAGGGGGAGACGCGGGCCGATCAGGCCGAAGCCGCGCGCTGCCACAGCGTGCGTTCCTTCCGACACGGCACGGGTACCCAGCGCCTCGGCCGAACGCTTGGCCGCGCCGAATCGTCCGGCCGCGGTGCTGGCGTCGGGCGTACCAGGATGAGATTCGGGAAGGCCCGCCAGCGACGGCGGTTGCCGGCCGTACACCGAACCCGAACTCATCTGCAGGAAACGGGTTCCGGGGTTGCGCGCCGCCACGGCAAGCATCCGGCTCGTGCCATCAACGATGAGCGACACCACTTCGTCGGGGTGTTCGGCGTTCACTTGCGGAGTTGCGGCCGATGCGCAGTGCACGACGTGGGTGAACGTGCCGGGCACGTCGGCCGCGCGCACGTCGCCCGTGGCAACCGACACCTGTTCCGCGACGGCCAGGTGCGGCAGGCGCACGCCAAACGCTTCCGGATCCCGCACGAGCGCGATCACGCGAACCCCAAGGCGCATCGCGCGATCCGCGTGCAGCAGCGACTCGAGCATCCAGCTCCCGACGAAACCCGTGGCGCCGGTGATGAGCATCCGCGCACCGCGATACTCCGGCCAGAGGTGCTGCGTGTGCTCGAGCACGTGGTCGAGGTCGGCAGGCGGAAGGACGTTGCGATCAGGAACGCGCCCCTTCCCGCACGAACGCGTGCATGCTGTCGGAGATCCAGGCGAGCATCGGCGCCGTGAGGCCGGGATAGCACCCGACCCAGAGGGTGCCCCGCATCACCTGGTCGGTTCGCGCCAGGTCACCGATCGTCCGGTAGGTCAGCCCGCGGTACGCCGGCTGGCGCACCAGGTTGCCGCCGAACAGCAGGCGCGTCGCGATTTTGCGGCCCTCGAGGAATCGCACCAGGTCGTTGCGGTCGAACGGCGCGCCGTCCCGCACGCGCATCGGGAAGCCGAACCAGCTCGGGTTCGCCTTCGGGTGCACGGTGGCAAACTCGATGACGTCCTCGAGATCCGACAGCGCGGTCCGGAGCGTGTCGTAATTCCGGCGGCGGGCGGCCACGAAGTCGGCGATCCTCGGCAACTGCGCCACGCCGACGGCCGCCTGCATGTCGGTGGCCTTCAGGTTGTAGCCGACGTGCGAGTAGGTGTATTTGTGGTCGTAGCCGCACGGCAGGTCGCCGAGCTCCCAGTCGAACCGCTTGCCGCAGGTGTTCTCCTTGCCCGGGTCGCACCAGCAGTCGCGCCCCCAGTCCCGGTACGATTCCACGATCCGCTTCCACATCGGCTTGTGGGCGAGGACGCAGCCGCCCTCACCCATGGTGATGTGGTGAGCCGGGTAGAAGCTGACCGTGGCGAGGTCGCCGAACGTGCCGACCGACTTGCCGTCAAAGGTCGCGCCGACCGCATCGCAGCAGTCCTCCACGAGGAACAGCCCGTGCTGCTTCGCGAACGCCGCCACGGCGCCGATGTCGTACGGGTTCCCCAGCGTATGTGCCACGATGATGGCGCGTGTCCGCGGTGAGCGCGCCGCCTCCAGCTGCGACACGTCAATGCCATATGACGGGAGGTCAACATCCACGAACACCGGCACGAGCCTGTTCTGGAAGATCGGGTTCACCGTCGTCGGAAATCCTGCCGCCACCGTGATCACTTCGTCGCCGTCCTTCAGCTCCCGCCCGTCGAGCATCGGCGACCGGAGCGCGCTCACGGCGAGCAGGTTCGCGCTCGACCCCGAGTTGACGAGCATCGCGTGCCGCGCCTGCATGTGGCGCGCAAACTCACGCTCGAACTGCGCGGCAAAGCGGCCGGTCGTCAGCCAGAAGTCGAGGCCGGCATCCACGAGGTGCTGTACCTCGCTCGCGCCGAACACGCGCCCCGACACGGGGACTGGCGTCTCGCCCGGAACGAAGGGCGCGGCAGCGAACGCGTGCGCGTGGTACTCGGCAACCAGCGCGGCGATTTCGGAACGGATGGCGGCGGCGTCGCGCACGGTGAACCGGGCGTCAGTCACCCGCGAGGAACTCGCGGTACCACGCGATCGTGCGGTCGAGGCCTTCGTCGAGCGAAAACCCGGGGTTCCAGCCCAGCTTCGTTCGCGCCTTCGCCGCGCTGAGCCACTGGTGCTGGATCTCGTGGGTCGCGTCGGCGCGCACATCCGGCTTGAGCGTCACGTGCATCCGCCCGAGGATCTTCGTCACCAGCGAAAGCACGTCTATCTGCAGCTCGTTGGAGAAGTTGAACGCCTCGCCGCGGAGGTCGGCGCGTCCGTGCAGCGCTTCGGCGAGTTGCATGTAGGCCGCCGCGCCATCCTCGACGTAGAAGTAGTCGCGAATGAGCGTGCCGTCGGACCGGATCACCGGCCGCTCGCCCTTGAGAGCGGAGCGGATCGTGCCGGGAACAAGGCGGTTCCAATTGAGGTCGCCGCCGCCATAGAAATTACCGCACCGCGTGATCGCCACCGGCACCCCGAACGTCACCGCGTACATGCGGGCGACGAGATCGGCGCACGATTTGCTGGCATCATATGGATGCTCGCCGCGCAAGGCGGCGGTTTCGGCATACGGGAGCGCGTCGTGGTTGCCGTACGCCTTGTCGCTCGACGCCGTGACGATCGATCGCACGAGGGGGCTCCGGCGTGCGGCCTCGAGCAGCGCCCACGTGCCGCGGATGTTCGTGTCAAGCGTCGAGACGGGATTCCGGTTCGCAACGCCGACGATCGTCTGGGCCGCCAGGTGGAACACCGTGTCCGTTTCGTACTCGCCCATCACGCGCTCGAGCAGCTCCTGGTCGCGCACGTCTCCACGCACCAGCGTGACCTTGGCGAGCAGGTCGGAGGAGAGGAGGATGCTGTGCGGCACCCAGTCACGTACGAGTGCCACGACATCGGCGCGCTCCGCGACGAGCCGCCGAACGAGCCATCCGCCGAGCAGGCCGGTGGCGCCCGTGACGAGCACCGGACGGTCGCGCCAGAATCCGCGCGCCGCACGCTGACGGGGCTTCGGCGACGCGCCCGGCGGGGAGGCGTCCGCCCGCGATCCCCGGCGTGCCGTCTTCTTTACCACGTTTTCCACGGCGCGTGCCCCGATGCCCAGTGCGCCTCGAGCTGATTGACGTCGCGCATCGTGTCCATCGGCGACCAGAACCCCTCGTGTCGGAACGCGCGCAGCTGCCCCGCCGCGGCAAGCTGTTCGAGCGGGCCCCGCTCCCAAAGCGTGTCATCGCCGTCGATGTAGTCGAGCACCTTCGACTCGAGCACGAAGAACCCGCCGTTGATCCACCCTTCGCTCGTCTGGTCCTTCTCGGCGAACTTCTTCACCACGTCGCCATCAAGATCGATTCCGCCGAATCGCGCCGCGGGCCGGACGGCCGTCACAGTCGCCAGCTTCCCGTGCGCCTTGTGGAACGCGACGAGCTTCGAGATGTCCACGTCGCTCACCCCGTCGCCGTACGTCAGGCAGAACGTGCCGTCACCGATCCACCTGCGGAGCCGGCTCAGTCGCCCGCCCGTTTGCGTGGCCAGTCCGGTGTCGATCATGTGAACCGTCCAGTCCTCGGTCGGCGGCCCGTGGGTCGTGGCCTTGCCGTCGGCGAGCCGCACCGTGAGGTCGCGCGATGCGTGGTGATAGTGCAGGAAGTACTCGCGGACCATCTCCGCCTTGTATCCCAACGCCAGCACAAACTCGTTAAGTCCGTGCCGCGCATAGAGATGCATGATATGCCACAGCATCGGCCGCCCGCCGATCTCGACCATTGGCTTTGGCCGCACGGCAGTCTCCTCGCGGAGCCGGGTACCCATGCCTCCGGCCAGAATGACCACTTTCATATGGTTGCGATCCGGGCGAGGAATGGCATCGCGTTCAAGGTAGCACTGCCGCTTCGCGCCGAACCAGATGCCGGGCCACGAGCCGCTGCCCGCGCGCGACGATGATGAGCGAGTCCGTCACCGCGTAACGCGGCAGGAGCGTAGCGAGTGCACGGTCGTCCGGGCTGCGGTTGGAGAACTCCAGGAACCACGCGGCCGGCGACCGCCGCGCCGCGACGTCCACCTCGTCCGCATACACGGGCGAGAACACGGAGTCGCGGCGCATGGAACGCTCGAACGTCGTGGTCCGGAGCTGGCTCCACACGTTCCACCGCACGTGGCGTGGCGTGGCGATCACCGTCGAGTCCGACGGCTCGAGCGTCGCGAAGAGCGCGTTCTGCACGTGGTGGTAGCCCGTGAACTGGAGGTTGTAGACCAGTTGATCGCGGCCGGGCCCCTCGAACTCGCCGGTAATCGAGCTCATATCGTACATCCGACGGACGCCGGTGTCGAATGTGCCGTATACGAGTCGCGAGAGCGGGTCGGCCGAGCGGTAGCTCGCGAGCACGAACAGCCCGATCAGCACCGAAATCGCGCCCCGTCGGAACGCCGCTCCTGCGCCCAGCCGGTGGAGCGACGCGTAGGCGAGCAGCAGGAAGAGCGGATAGAGGACCGCGAAGTACCGCACGTTGCTCCACGTCCGGAAACTCGTGAGCACGTAGGTCAGCAGCGCCGTCATCACCGTGAGCGCGATCAGCACCGGCGCATCGGCGCCGACAACCACCCGCGTCGCCCGTCGCCTCGCGATGCGCGCCAGGCCGCTCAGGCCGTCGATCGCCACCGGGAGCCAGGCGACCCACATGAAGCCGAGGACGCCAAGGCCTGCCGCATAGCTCACGAAGATCGGGTCGCTCAGGTCGAAGAACTTGAATCCGTCGGCGGCGTTCTCCTGCCAGCCGTGCTTCCAGATCGCGCTTCCGCCACGCGTTCGCGACCAATACACGGCGTGTGCAGCGAACAGCAGCAGCGGCGACGACAGCGTGGCACCGCGACGCACGATGGCGCCGATTCGTGAGCCGAACGGCTGGCCCGAACGGAGGTGTTCGGCCCCGAGTGCGGCAGCGACGGCAAGGGCGTACGCCGGGACCCCCGTTTCCTTCGAGAAGACGACGAGCGTCCCGCCGACGATCGCCGCCACGAGCCCGCCCGTGGACGGCGACAGCAGTCCCGCCAGCGCCACCAGAAAGAACGCGTACACACCGAAGTCCACATTCGGCTGCAGGAGCGTCGACACGAGGACCGGATGCACCGCGCAAGCGATGGCCACGAGGTCGAGTTCCCGCGCAACGGCATCGCCCGGGAACGCCCGCGCAAGCACGACGCGAAACGCCGCAATGGCCACGATGCCGAGCGCGAGGTTCGTCAGGTGAAGCACGGCGACGCTGCCGGGCGCGAACAGCTGAGGCACCGCCAGCACGAGCGCCCATCCTTGCGAGGGGTGTCCGGCGCACCGCAGCGCCTCGGTCGTGATCCCCGAAAACGCTGCCTCGGCCACGCAGTTGGCGTACACGCGCCCGTCCCACAGGGGCACGTAGCCCAACTCGGGCACAACCATGATGGCCAGCGCCACTGCCGCGATCGCGATTGCGACGACACGGTCAGGGCCAAACGGAAACCGGACCGGGCGGTCGAGTCCGACTGCCGTCACGGCACGATCTCACGGAACGTGCCGGTAGCCTCGTCGTACAGGTACGCCGTGCGTCCTGGGGCAAGTGCCATCAGGTTCGGGTTGTCGTCGCCGCGGTCATGAACGATCCACGACGGCGCTCGCTCGATGACGCCCTGGTTCGCCACGAGAGAGAGATGCATGTTGCGGCGCTCCGCATACCGCACGAACACGACGTTCGGCCGGCGCGGAAGCGCGGCGACACCGGCACGGAACTCCGCTGTGTGCGCTGCCACGCGTGCCAGAATCGCCCGCGCCTTGAGCGTGTCGGCCGCGAGTGCGACCGCGGCGGCGAGCGCCACGGCGCCAATCGTCGCCCGCTGCACGTTCGGTGACGGCGCCGCGAGCGCTGCGGGTTCCCGCGCCGCGGCACCGCGCGTGAGCCGCCGCGCGATGGCAGCGGTGCCGGCGGCTGCGACGAACGCCACGATGGGAAACGCCTCGAGGTAGTAGATGGTCCAGTCGCGCGTGTGGGCCTGCGTAACGTAGCCCACCACCAGCAAGAGCATGCTTGCCACTGCGAACCGGCCGACCGGGCCCGCAACGACCAGGCCCACCGCGAACGCCAGGAACAACGGCAGTCGCCATCCGGCGAACGCATCACGCAGCAGGAAGCCCGTGCGTTCGGCGAAGGTGCGCCACACCGGCGCCGCGACCTGTTCGGCCTTGATGTCGTGCAGGAAGGCGCGCACCCGTGTCATCTCCGCGGGTACGTCGCGCTCGGCCGGTGCATCGCGCACCGTGTAGCCGGGCACGTCGAACGGCAGGTACTGCCGCGTGTACACGGCGAGCGGAGTCGTGCGCCAGTCGCCCGTGGTGCGCGCGCTCCACAGCGGAAGGATCGTCAGCACGGCGGAGCCGCACGCCACGCCGAGCATCACCTGCCGCCAATGGGAGCCGCGCCAGGCGTCCCTGATGACCACGGCGCCCACGGGAATCGCGAACACAAACATTGTTGCGGGGCGTGTGATCGCGCCCCAGCCGGTGCAGACCGCGAGCGCGACCATCCAGCGTTTCTCGCGGGTCTCGCGCCACTGCAGCAGCGCCCACCACGCGGCGAGCCACGCCGCCGACGTCGTCAGTTCCGAGAAGTAGGTCGCGCGAAACCGGAGGTTGCCGAACGTGCTGACCCAGAACACGAATGTCAGCGCCGCGACGCCTGCGCCGGCCACACGGCGAGCGAGCGCGAACACGAGGGCGCCGGCAACACCGGTCAGCAGCAGTGGCATCACGGCGGGCAGGCCGATCGCAAAGCCGGCCGCGATCGCGATGGCGTGTCCGGGCCAGTACTTCGCCGCGAACACCGGGGTGACCAGCACGTACATCTGCTCGAAGAATGCCGGCAGCGGCGGCGAGGGCGCGGACCATCGGAAGGCTGCGTACTGCTGGGCCTGGGTCCAGTAGGCCCACTCGTCGTGCATGAGCGGAGCCGGGTCGAGCGAGCCCCACGTGAACGCGACGAGTGCCACCGCGATCGCCCCACACGCGAGCGGCGCCGCACGGGAGCCGAGCCAACCCGACGGGCCGGAGCCGCTCATTCTTCCTGGTACACCATCTCCAGGTTCACGTCCCAGAGATTCGTGTCGTCCGCCCGGCCGGCGATGATGTTGTCCACGGCCAGCATCGCCGTGAGCATCGAGTGGTCCTGATTGTTGTACCGATGCATGCCGTTGCGCCCGATGCAATACAGGTTCGGAATGCCGTTCACCCAGCGACGCACCTCACCGAGGCGGTCGTAGGTTCCGAAGTACGCGGGGTAGGCCTTGGGCATCCGCAGCACGCACCCGTCAAGTACGTCCGCGGCGCGGGCGAATCCGACTTGCTCGAGCTCGCGCACGGCGAGCGCTACGAGGTCGGCGTCGGGCGTGCGCCAGATGTCGTCGGTGTCGTTCACGAAGTACTCGAGGCCCACCCAGACGGTGTTTGCCGGATCGGCCACGAGGTACGGGCTCCAATTGTTGAAGAGCTGGATGCGCCCCACGCGGACCGATTCGTCCTGGATGTAGATCCAGTTGTCGCGCACCATGGCCTGCGGCGCCTTGCCCTTTTCGAGCACGTGCAGTTGCCTGAGCAGGAGTCCGACGGTGATGAAATCGCGGTAGCGCAGTCCGGCGGCGACTTCGCGCACGACGGGCGGCGGCGGCGGATCGCAGATCGCCGCGAGCTCGCGCACCGGCATCGTCGAAAAGAAGAAGTCGCAGGGCATCCGTTCACGCTGGCCCGTACTCGCGTCTTCCACCGTGACGTGCGACACCGCGCTGCCGGTCATCGTCACCCCGACGACCCGCACCCCGTGTCGCACGGCGCCACCAGCTGCCGTGACCTGCCGCTCGACGACTTCCCACACCTGGCCCGGCCCGAGCTTGGGATAGAAGAACCGCGTGATCAGCGACGTCTCGCGCGCCTGCTGCTGCTTGGCGAAGTCACTCGAAAAGAGGTCGCGGGCCGCGTGGGTGAGCGCCCGCACCAGCGACAGCCCCTTGATGCGCTGCGCGCCCCAGTCGGCGCGGATCTCCGAGCACTTCACGCCCCACACCTTCTCGGTGTACCCGCGGAAGAACGTCTCGTACAGCCGCCGACCGAACCGATTGGTGAAGAACGCGTCGAGGTATGTCTCGTCGCGGCGCGGAAAGAGGCGGGCCTTGATGTAGCTGAGCCCGATCGCCGCGGTGTTGAACAGGCCGAGGCGCCACGCCACCAGCAGCGTGATGCCGAGCGGGTACGGAAAGAAGTTGCGCCGCCAGTAGATGCGTGAGAGGCGCGGCCGCTGCAGCATCACCTCGTCCTCTCGCTCGGGGTCGGGCGCCGGGCGTTGCTGTTCGATCACGCGCGGCCGGCCAGCCGGGCCGAGCTCGAGGCGCCGCACGACGACCTCGCGCGCAAACTCGACGTCGTGGGCGTGGGCGGCGTTGTCCGAGGCCGGTGCGCCCTGTCGCGGCAGGATCGAGAACCACCAGTCCATCACCCGCTGGTTGCGGGAGAAGAACCGGTGCCCACCGATGTCGATGCGGTTCCCCTTGTACGTGTGCGTCTGGGCGATGCCGCCGGTGGCATCCGTCGCCTCGAGGACGACCGGCACGATGTCCGTCCGCGCAAGCAGTTCCCATGCGGCCGTGAGCCCGGCGGGCCCGCCGCCGGCGATGATCGCCACTCGGCGCGCCGGCGCCGTCGCGGTCATTGTGCGGCCACGCGAACGCGGCTGCGGGCGAGGACCGTCCCGAGCACCAGCGCCACCACGTACCCATACGGCAGCGCGGCGGCCACAAGCCCGATGAATCCGACGAGCGCGAAGTCGCGCGCATCGACGGCAACGTCGCGCGCGAGCGCGAAGAGGCTCACCGACTCCACGAGGAGCAGCACGCCAAGCACCGGTGGCGGAAAAAACCGGGCCAGTTCGCCAACGCTGCCGCCGAAGAACAGCCCGGCGACGAGCATCAGCGTGCCCATGATGATGACCGAGCCGCCGGTGCGGGCGCCGAACGCATAATGCCCGGCGATGCCGCCCGACCCGTGGCAGACGGGAATGCCGCCCACCCACGGCGCGAACAGGTTCATCGCCGCGTACGTGACGCCAATCTTCCGGAGCGTGAGCGGCGGGCGCGCGGGGAAGAGGTCGGCCGTGATCTGGCGCGTGGCGAGCACCGAGTTGCCGAGTGACAGCGGGATCTGCGCCAGGGTGAGCAACAGGAATCCTTCCCACACGGCACCGGCGCTCGGCGCACTGAGCGCCGGCAGATGCACGCCGGCGGCGCCAAGCACGGCGCCCCCCGCCCCGCCAACCGTCACCGCGTAAATCGCACCGGCAGCAATCACGATCGGCGCCGGAGGCAACCTCCGGTTACCGAGCAGCAGGACGGTCACGAGCAGCGCGATTCCCGCGAGCACGTAGCCACCGGTGCCGCCACCGGGGATGTAGGTCGCGACGGCGATGCGGCCGAGCTGGATGGCGAGACCCACTTGAATGCCGCGAACGACGACCTTCGGCACCACCCGGCCGAGCCACTCGAGGGCTCCCGTGAGCGCGAGGATCAGCATCAGCGCGCCGATCGCCAGCCCACCGCCGGCGATCACTTCGCCCGACACCTGCTGCGCGATCACAATCGCCGCGACCGCCTTGAGCGGCTGCACGGGCATCGGCATGCGATATACGAATCCCGTCGCGATCTGCAGGATGCCATACGCAACCAGGACACCGGTTGCATCGAGCCGCGCCGCCGCAATCATCCCGACGATCAGCGGCAGCGACGTCCCGAGATCGCCAAAGGCGCCCGAAACCTCATTCCGGTCGAACCGTATTGAGCCTGCGGTTCC
>CAZLAU010000006.1:0-40706 GCA_964557615.1 uncultured Gemmatimonas sp. | reverse complement strand
CAACCGACGCCAGGTGAGGGCGCACCCGCGGGTGGCGGCGGACGCGGTGGCTACGACTGGTGCAACAATGGCGGCCCGGGTCGCGGCTTTGGCGGCGCTGCGGCGCCAGCCGACTCGAACCGCACCGCCCCGGCGCCCGATCCCACACGCCCGGGGCTGTACCGCTCGGAGAACAAGGGACGTACGTGGACGCTCGTGAGCAACTGCAACGGCCGCCCGATGTACTTCAGCAACATTCGGATTGACCCGACGAACGACAAGGTCATCTATCTGTCGAATGTGCGCGGCACGAAGTCCGTGGATGGCGGGAAAACGTTCACGGCAATGGATGCCGGGCTGGGATTCGGCAACGAGACCGTGGACCAGCACGCGTACTGGATCAACCCGGCCAACCCCCATCACATCCTGCGCGGATCGGACGCGGGGCTCGCGATCAGCTGGGACCAGGGCCTCACGTGGGAGTACATCCGCACGATGGCGACCGGCCTTGCCTACTGGGTGAGCGCCGACATGCACCGGCCATACAACGTGTTCTTCGGCCTGCAGGACAACGACAGCTGGGGCGGGCCGAGCGCCACGCGCGGCCGGTCGGGCATCCGAAACCATATGTGGTTCCGGATTGGTGGCGGCGACGGGTTCCAGACGGCCGTGGATCCGACCAACCGGAACGTCGTGTTCGCCGAGTCGCAGGACGGCAATACGCAGCGCACCGACCTCAGCACGGGCCGTTCGCAGAGCGTGCGGCCGAGCGCGCCGCCGGCGCCGGCTGGCGCAGCGGCGCCCGCGCCGGGATCGTGTGTGGACGGCAACATCATCACGGCAGGTGGTGGCGGTCGCGGCGGGCGCGGTGGCCGCGGAGGAGGCGCGGGGAACGTGATCAACGCGCAGCCCGGCGACACCTATCGGTTCAACTGGAACACCCCGTTCCAGCTCTCGCCGCACAACCCGAACGTCCTCTGGGTCGGCGGCAACCGCGTGTTCCGTTCGACGAACCAGGGAGACCTGTATACCGCCAGCGCCGACCTCACGAAGCAGATGGATCGCTGCCGGATCTCGATGATGGGCGTGCCGGGCACGGCGCCGCAGCTCTCGAAGAACGACGGCGTGAGCTCGTTCGGCACGATCACGGCCATTTCGGAATCGCCGGTCGCCGCGGGCGTCGTATGGGCCGGCACCGATGACGGCAACATCCAGGTAAGCCGCGACCACGGCGCCACGTTCACCGAGGTCGGGCGTAACATCAGCGGGCTGCCCGCCGGCGCACTGACCGGCGACTTCCCGTACTGGATCTCGCGGATCGACGCGTCGCATTTCGATCCCGGCACGGCATACGTGGCGATCGACGGCCATCGCAGCAACGACCTCAAGCCGTACATCTATGTCACGCGCGACTATGGGCGCACGTGGGCCAGCGTCACGGGCAATCTCCCGGCGTTCGGCAACGTACAGGTCGTGCGCGAGGACCCGAAGAACCCGAACCTGCTCTACGCCGGCACCGAGCTCGGGCTGTACATCTCGCTCGACGGCGGCCGGACGTGGGAGAAGTTCATGAACGGCTATCCCACGGTGCGCACCGACGACATCCTCATCCACCCGCGGGACGGCGACCTGATCGCCGCATCGCACGGGCGCAGCATCTGGATCGCGGACGACATCACGCCGCTCCAGCAGTGGCGCCCGGAGATGGCCGCGGCCGACGCCGTGCTCTTTGACGTGCGGCCGGCCGTGGCCTACGTCAACGACGTGCGCCTCAACATCTACACGGGCGGCGAGAAGGAATACGAAGGCGAAAATCCGATGCCGGGCACGGCGATTCATTTCTACCTGAAGGCCGGCGTGACCGGTGAAGCGCGCATCTCGATTTCCGACGCCGCCGGCCGTCCCGTGTGCGCAACCACGATGCGCGCCACGGCGGGACTCAACCGCATGCAGTGGACGCTTGCCGCCCCGCTGCTCGCAGCCGGTGCGGGAGCAGGAGGACGCGGCGGCCCGCCCGGCGCGGGTGGCGCAGGCGGTGGCGCCGGCGGTGGCGCAGGTGGTGGTGGAGGTGGTGGCGTGGGCGCAGCGCAGGCACCTGGCGGAGCGAATACCGCATGCACGGCCGCCTCCGGCGGCGGGCGCGGCGGCGGAGCAGCCGGTGCACCGCCCGGCAGCTATGTCGTGCGACTCAGCGTCGGTGGCAAGGAGTACGCGAAACCGGTGCAGGTGATCGAGGACCGCTGGATCATGGAGCGTTAGCGCATGCCAATGTCACCGTCCTTCCTCCGGCGCGCTGCCGCAGGCGCACTGGCCTGCACGGCCATCGTGCTTGGGGCCGCGCCGCAAGCGGCGGCGCAGTCCCGCCTGCCGAACCTCGAGCAGTCGCTGGGCTTCAAGCCCGGCGCCGACCGCAAGCTCCCGAGCTGGAAACAGATCACCGACTACTTCGCCGCGCTCGACAAGGCGAGTGCACGCGTCAGCGTCCGGACGATCGGCAAGACGGTGCAGGGCCGCCCGTTCATCGTCGCGTTCATCTCGGACTCGTCCACACTCGCCAACCTGGAGCGCTTCCGGACCATCCAGCGCAAGCTGATGGACCCGCGCACCCGCACCGCCGCCGACTCGCGCGAGCGGCTCATCGAGCAGGGCAAGAACGTCATTCTCGTCACGTCGGCAATCCACGCCAACGAGGTCGGCGGCTACACGACGCCGCTCGTGCTCGCGGACCGGCTGGCGCGCGCTGCCGACGCTGAGTCGCGGATGATCCTCGCGAACACGATCATCATGCTCGTGCCAAGCCAGAATCCCGACGGCGTGGACATCGTCGGCGACTGGTACCGCGCCACGCTCGGCACGCCCGCCGAGGGGACGACACCGCCGGAGCTGTACCACTACTACACGGGCCACGACAACAACCGCGACTGGTACGCGTTCACGCAGCCCGAGACGCGGGCGACGGTGGATTCGCTGTACACGCCGTGGGATCCGCAGATCGTGAACGACGTCCACCAGCAGGGCGGCGGCGCCGGTCGCATCTTCGTGCCGCCGTACATGGATCCGATCGAACCGAACATCGACCCGATCCTCACGGCGAGCACCAACGCACTCGGCCTGCAGATGACGTGGCGGCTGATTGCCGATGGCAAGACCGGCGTGGCGAACAACGCGAGCTACGACCAGTGGAGTCCGGCGCGCCAGTATTCGCTGAACCATCGCGGCGCCCGCATCCTCACGGAAACGGCGAGCGCGCGGCTCGCGTCACCCGTCGAGATGCCGTTCGACCGCCTCGGGAGCGCGCGCGGCTACGACGCCAAGGTGACGAGCTGGAACTTCCCGGTGCTCTGGCCCGGCGGCACGTGGACGTACGGCGACATCGTGGATTACCAGGTGAGCGCGTCGTGGGCGCTGTTCGTGCACGCCGCCCGCGACCGGCGCGCGTGGCTCGAGAGCTACGCGACCCTGGGCGAGCGGGCGCTGGGCGCGATGCCGCCGTGGGGCAAGGATCCGTGGCCGAGCGCGTTCGTCATCCCGAAGGCACAGGCCAATGCGAGCGGCGTGCAGCGGATGCTCTGGACGCTGCAGCACGGACAGGTCGAGATTCGCGAAACCACTGCCCCGGTGACGGTGGACGGCCGCACGCATCCGGCCGGCAGCTATGTCGTGCTCGTGCAGCAGCCATTCGGTTCGTACGCGAAGGCGTTGCTCGAACGCCAGCAGTATCCCAACCTGTTCGAGTATCCCGGCGGGCCGCCGAAACGTCCATACGACGTCACGGCCCACACGCTGCCGCTCCTGTTCGGCGTGGACGTCGCCACGGTGATGGGCGCGGCGCCGCCGACGGGCCGCGTGATCGGCGCCGTGAACTGGCCCGCCTTCAACGCCGCGGGGCTCTCCGGCGCGAGCACAAAGCGCGTCGGCATCTACAAGAGCTACGCCGCCTCGATGGACGAAGGGTGGACCCGCTACGTGTTCGACACGTACCGGATTCCGTTCACGTCGCTCTACGACAAGGAAGTCCGTGCAGGCAACCTGATCGCGAAGTACGACGCCATCATCCTTCCCGACCAGTCGGCGACGGCAATCTCGCGCGGAGTCAGCAACGCGTATCCCGATTCGCTGCGAGGCGGACTCGGCGAGGCCGGCGCGGCGGCTCTCGCCGCCTTCGTCGAGGCGGGAGGCACGCTGATCACGTTCAATGACGCGTCGGAGTATGCGATCGAGACCATGAAGCTTCCCGTGCGGAATGTGCTTGCCGGGGTGCGAAACACGGAGTTCTACGCGCCGGGCTCGATCTTCGCGGTGGACGTCGATCGCGGTCACCCGGTGGCCCGCACGTTCAACGCACCCGTTCCCGCCGTCTGGTTCGAGGATGGCGCCGCATACGACATCACCGACCCAGCGCAGGCCACTGCCGTGGCGCGGTATCCACAGGGCGGCAATCCGCTTCTCTCGGGATGGCTGCTCGGTCCGCAGCGACTGAGCGGCAAGGCGGCGCTCGTCGACGTGGCGAAGGGGCGCGGGCACGTGGTGCTCTTCGGGTTCCGCCCGCAGTATCGGGGTCAGGCCGAGGCAACGTATCCGCTGATCTGGGGCGCCATCCTTCGGGGAGGGGAGACGATCAGGCCGTGACGCCAACTGTGGCGGACGCGCGGGCGGGGAGTGGTCCGGTCACACAACGGCCCGCATGACGTCGTTGCAGCAGACCGGTGCGGCCGAGGCAAGCGCGGCCCTCCGCATTCTCCAGTTCGCGGCGATCCTCCTCGAACTCGGCGGAGCGCTCCTGATCGCTGCGATCTTCACCGTGGCGAGTCGCGCGTCGCTGCGTCGCACCTACTTCACGACGTGGACGGCCGCGTGGGTGGCCCTGGTCGTCGCAATGGCGGCGATCTGCGCCAGGTACTACCTGCTCGGCGCCGCACCGGGAAGCACGCTGCCGGACGGCACGCCGGCGGTCGTCACGCTCTACCTGCTCTACGAAGGCGGGAAGATGGCGTACTGGGCGCTGATCTGGCGCGGCGCCCTCGAGTTCACGCGCCAGGCGCCCGAGCCGAGTTCGCGCTGGCGCTGGGCCGGCGGTGCGATGGCGGTAGGGGCCGCTGCGGCGCTGATCTGTGACGCCCTGAACGACCTCATCATCATCCAGGCCCCGGTTGCCGCCGCCGCGTGTGCGTACAGCGCCGTTGCGCTGTACGCCCTGCCGCGGTCGCGCCGCACGAGCGGGACGCTGCTCACGGCGACGGTGCTCGCGGTCACGGCGCCGCTCTGGGCCGCGTACTTCTTTGCGTTCGCGCACGCGACGGGGCGCATCAGCTGGTCGATGGGACCGCTCGCGGGCCTGCTGGTGCGATACAACTCCTACGCCGACATGCTGCTGCTGGTCACGCTCGGCTTCTCGATCCTGATGCTCTTCCTCGAGGATGCTCGAGCGCGAATCACCGGCGCAGAGGAGCGCCTCGCGTCGCTGGTGACCACGGCGCCGGACCCAATCCTCACGATCGATGCCACGCAGCGCGTGACCAGCGCGAATCCGGCGGCGGTCCGGGCGTTTGGTGGGCCTCGCACCGGGTCGGAGGTTGCGTCCCTGGTCGAGCCCATCCACCGCGACGTGCTCCGGGCGGCGATCAGCCGATTCTCGGCCGGCGACGCGCTGGCTGAAGTCATCGGCGCAGAGGAGCGAATCAACGCGTTGCGCCCCGACGGCACATCGTTCGCCGCCGAGTTCACGATCTCGCGCCTGCACGACGCCGATCTCTCCACGACGTCCGTGCTGGTGCGCGATGTGTCGAGCCGTCACGCGCTCGAGGAGCGGCGGCGGCACGAGAGTACGATGGAAGCCGTGCGGCAGCTCGCCGGCGGACTGGCGCACGACTTCAACAACCTCCTGACGACGATCGTCGGCCGCATCCGCATCGTGTCCCGCACGCTGCCCCCCACGTCGCCCGTCCGGGACGACGTGACACAGGTCGAGGAGGCGGCGGGGGCGGCGGCAAGGCTCTCCGCTGGCCTGCTGGCCCTGTCGCGGCGCGAGCCGCTCAATCCCGAGCGCCTGCTCGTGGACGACGTGGTGCGGCAGGCGATCGAGTCCATCGGGAAGTCGGCCGGCCCGGGCGTGGAACTCGTCGTGCGCACCGGGTCCGCAAACGCATTCGCGCACGCCGACCGGCGGCGTCTTGAAGGCGCACTGGAGTCGGTCGTGCAGAACGCCGTCGAGGCGTCGGGCGGCGTGGGCGTCGTCACGGTCGAAACGTCGCGCGCGCTGCTTCCGCAGCACGGCGGTGCGACGATGGAGGTCGTGAGCATCGCCGTGCGTGACCGCGGTCCGGGGATCGCCGCCGAGGCGCGCGACCACCTGTTCGAGCCGTTCTTCAGCACGAAGGCCGAAGGGCGCGGTCTGGGCCTCGCCACGACGTGGGCCTTCATGCACCAGAGTGGCGGCACGATCGACGTGGACAGTGGCGGACACGGCACGACCGTGCGGCTCCACTTTCCGCTGGCCTCGGGTCAAGCCACCGACCGTCGTTCCGCTGACGACGCGCCTCCGCTCGCCATCGTGCCCGGCGTGCGCCGCGACCGGCGTGCCGTGCTCGTGGCGGAGGACGAACCATCGGTGCGACGATCGGTGCGCAAATTCCTCGAGCGCGGTGGCATCACCGTCGTTGACGCCGCGGACGGCGTCGAGGCGCTCGCCGCGTTCACCGCCGCGCCGGACGAATTCGGCCTGCTCCTCACCGACGTGATGATGCCGCAGATGGGTGGGCGCGAGCTCACGATGCGGTGCCTCGAACTCCGCCCCGACCTGCGGGTCGTGTTCATGTCGGGTTTCCTGCGCGACCCCGAGGTGTTGCGCATGGTGAACGACCGGCGCGTTCGGTTCATCTCGAAGCCGTTCGATGCCGATTCGCTGGTGGCGGTCGTGCGCGGTGAGCTTGACGCGGACGGTGCGAATGTGGCGTAGCCGGCGTGACCCGCACGGACGGCGAGTGATTGTCGATGGCTGACGCGACGACTGCAGTTGCGTCGGCCAGCGCGCGGCGGGCCGTGCGGCACCTCAAGCGGACGGATCCGGTGTTCGCGGAGATCATCACGCGGGTGGGCCCGTGTCGCTGGACTGGTCGAAGCGACCACACGCACTTCGGGTTCGTGCTGCGGTGCATCGTCTATCAGCAGCTGTCTGGCAAGGCCGCGGCGACGATCTTTGGCCGTGTGCAGGCATTGTACGGCGGCGTGTCTCCGACGCCGGCCCAGCTGATCGCCACCCGTACGCCGAAGTTGCGGGCCGCCGGGCTCAGCGGGCGCAAGGCGGAGTACGCGCGTGAACTCGCGATGCGCGTGCACGGCGGGGACATCCCGCTCGACGCACTCGACACGATGAGCGACGACGAGGTGCTCGCGACCCTCGTGCGCGTGCGCGGCATCGGGCGATGGACCGCCCAGATGGTGCTGATGTTCCACCTCGCGCGACCGGACGTGTTTCCGGAACTCGACCTCGGGGTGCAGAAGGCCGTCCAGCGCGCGCTCGGCTTGCGGCGCCTCCCGAGTCCCGAGCGCACCGCGGCGATCGGCGAACGCTGGGCACCGTACCGGACCGTCGCCGCGTGGTATCTGTGGCGCAGCCTCGAACTGCCGGAATGATCGCGGTCACCGGTGCCAGCGGTTTCCTCGGCCGCGCGGTGTGCGCGGCGCTTGCCGCGCGCGGCGAACGCGTGCTCCGGATCGGCCGTCGCGACTCGGATGTCGCGTGGCCTGCGCCGGGCACGGAGTTCGAGCGCGCGTCGCTCGATCGGCTGCGGGGCGTGCGAGCAGTCGTACATCTGGCCGGCGAGTCCATCGGCAGGCGCTGGACCTCGACACGCCGCCGTGCGATCCGCGACAGCCGCGTTGGGCTGACGGCGTCACTCGCCCGCGCCCTTGCCACGCTCGACCGGCCGCCGGAGGTGATGGTGTCCGTGTCCGCGGTGGGCTATTACGGAAGTCGCGGTGACGAGTGGCTTACGGAAGCGAGCACATCGGGCAGTGACTTCCTGGCGTCCGTGACGCGGGACTGGGAGGCAGCGGCATCGCCGGCGCGCGAAGCGGGCGTCCGCGTGGTGCATCCGCGCCTGGGGGTCGTGCTCGGCGCCGGCGGCGGCATGGTCGCACAGCTGCGGTTGCCGTTCAGCCTCGCGCTCGGCGCCCGGCTCGGCAGTGGCGCGCAGTGGCTGAGCTGGATCTCGCTGGACGACGCCGTACGCCTGCTGATGGCCGCGATCGACGACCGTGCGCTGTCCGGCCCCGTGAACGCCGCGAGCCCGGCGCCCGTCACGAACGCCGAGTTCACCGCGGCGTTCGCCCGTGCGCTTCGGCGGCCTGCCCCGTTCGTGGCGCCCGCGTTTGCGCTCCGCCTCCTTTTTGGGGAGATGGCCGACGGGGTGCTCCTCGCCAGCCAGCGCGTGCGGCCCGCGCGCCTGCTTGCGGGAGGATTCGCGTTCGCGCACCCTTCGATCGATGCCGCACTCGACGCGGCACTCGTGCGATGACCAGCGGATATACCGACTTCCACAATCACCTCATCCCGGGCGTCGACGATGGCGCGCGGGACGCGGAGTTCAGCGCCGGTGCGCTCGCGGCAATGCGAAGGGACGGTGCGCAGCAACTGGTCGTGACGCCGCACTTCGATGGATCGCTGACGCACGACCCGGAGCGGTGCGCGGCGCGCCTGGCCGAACTCGATGCGGGATGGGAAGTGCTGCGGGGTGTCGTGGAGGCCGACACGGCACAGCACACCACGGCGCTGCGCGTGGAGCGCGGCGTCGAGATGATGCTCGACGTGCCGGACCCCGACGTGTCCGATGATCGGCTGCGGCTCGCCGGCACGCGCTTCGTGCTCGTGGAGTATCCGGGGCTGCAGCTTCCGCCGCTGAATGCCGGGATCGCCATCGCGATGATCCGGCGGGCCGGATGGCTGCCGGTGGTCGCGCACCCCGAACGCTACCGCAATCTCGCGTCGGTCGCCTCGCTGGGCGAGCTGTTTCGCGCCGGAGCGGTGTTTCAGGTGAATGCCGGGTCGCTGCTCGGCCACTACGGGTCGACGGCACAGGCCCGCGCGAGCGAACTGCTCGCGCACGGTGCAGCGTCATACGTCTGCAGCGACTATCACGCGCGTGGTGAGCCGGCGACCGGGGCGTTCGCGCAAGTGCTCGCCCAGGCGGGGTTCACGGAGCAGGTGGAGTTGTTGCTTGATACCAACCCGCGGCGGCTGCTCAACGATGAACCGCCGCTGCCGGTGCCGCCGATCGCAGCGCGCGCGAGCGCCACGCCCTGGTGGAAGAAGCTGATCGGCGCCTAGCGGCGCAGTCCGCGCAGCTGCAACTCGAAGTCGAGTGAGTTGTTGGCGAGCGAGAGCGCGACCTCGAACGACACCTGGCCGCTGATCACGAGATCGGCAAGGTGCTGGTCCAGCGTCTGGGTGCCGAACTCCGCGCGCCCGTCGGCCAGCGCCGAGCGCATCTCGCCCATCCGCGCCGGGTCGGCGAGCACGTCGCGCACCGCTGGCGTGATCACCATGATCTCGGCCGCGAGCACCCGACCCGTCCCGTCGGAGCGCGGCAGGAGCCGCTGTGCGACGATCGCCCGGAGCATCTCGGCGACCTGCAGGCGCGCCGATTCCTGCTGTTCGTCCGGCAGGCCGGAGAGGAACGCCTTCAGTGCACCCATGACGTCTGGCGCCGTCATCTTCGCGATGATCAGCCGGCCCTGTTCGGCGCCGCGCTTCGCCAACTCGATCAGCTCCGGACCGTCGAGGTCGCCGATGACGATCACGTCGGCGTCCTGGTCGAGTGCGGCCCGCATGCCGTCGGCATAGCTGTCGGTATCCACGCCCACTTCGCGCTGCGTGATCGAGCAGCGCGCGTTCCGGTGCAGGAACTCGATGGACGGTTCGATCGTGACGATGTGCCGCCGGCGCGGGGCGTGCGTGTTGAGGTGGTGCACGATCGCCGCGACGGTGGATGCGCGGCCCGAGCCGGGGCCGCCCGTGACGATCAGCAGGCCGGATCCCGAAAGGATTGCCGACGCGACGGTGGGCGGGAGGCCCAGCGACTCGAGGCTCGGCAGTTCGTCCGGAATGACCCGCATGACGATCGCAAAACTCGACCGCTGGCGCAGCACGCTCACGCGGAATCGCGCGATGCCGGGCGCGCTCCACGGACCCGTGAAGTCGCGCACATCCTCGATCGCCGGTGCGTTGTGCGACGTGGAGAGGATGTGCTGCACCATTTCGTAGGTGCTCACGGCCGTGAGCGGCGGCGTCTCGAGCGGCGTGAGCTGTCCGTCAATCCGCGCGTACACGCCGTCGCCAGCGCGCAGGTGGATGTCGGTGGCGCCGCGCTCGATGGCGGAGGCGAGGTAGGTGCGAAGCGCGTCAACTTCCGCCTGCGCTGCCGCGGGCCTGAACCGGCGTTCGTCGCCCGGTGCAGGTGCGGAGTCAGGTCGAGGCGGATGAGCCTGCAATGGGGCCGACACTTCGCTCGTTAGGTGACAGTTGGAGACAATCGCGAAATCTGGGCAGACGCGAACACCCCGCACAGGTTGATGTGCGAGCGTGGTTGTCCAAACCTAATACACTGGTAGTTTATTGTCCAGTCGCATACCTTTGGTTTCCGCCGTGCTTATATAGTAGGGCGACCGGAGCCCGCGCGTGACCGTAGTGCGAGGCGCAACGCGGTCACGGTTCCGTAGGTTGACGACCATCCGATTCAAATGGTGACTGCGGCACCGGAATCACACAGCCGAATTACGGGTCTCGAGCTCCGCCATCGTGCGCTGGCGCTGCAGCGCCGTCGATTCTGGCGCGAGTTGTCGTTCGGGGCCGTGATGCTCTTCGCCGACGTCGTGACGCTGTCGGCGGTGTTCGCGATTCTCGGCGCTCTTCCCATTTCCGAGACCCTCGGCGGCCTGGGCGAGGATGGCCAGACCTTCGTGCGAGGGTTGATCCCGCAGACGCCGATTGCGCTCGCGCGTCGCGTGACCCTGCTGATTTTCGCGCTGTTCGTCACGCGGTGCTACGCGCACACGGAGCGCCGGCAGCACCCGGCACGGATGGGTGGCGCCCTGCTGCTCGGGCTGGTGCTCCCGCGCTGGGTGGACGTCTGGGCGTCGGAGTTGCCGTCCCGTTGGCTGCTGCTGGGCATCGTGCTCGGGGCGAGCTGGGTCGCGCTCGTGCTGCAGCGGCGCGGGCTGACGCGGGCCCTCCGGCCGATCGACCCGCGCCGCCACGAGGCCGAGCGGACGCTCGTCGTCGGTGCGGCGTCGGAAGTCGAGCGCGTGATTGCGCCGCGGGCCGAGGGCGATGATCGTCCGCGTCCGCGCGCGTACGCGATCGAGCCCAGTTGGCCGGAGTCCACCGCCGCCGGGATGCGCCAGCTTTCCTCGGCACTCGGTGATGCCGACGCGGACGCGGTCGTGCTGGTGGGGCCGGTGTCGGACGCGGCCCTGCAGGCGGTGATCATCGGTGCGGCGAGCGCCGGCGCGACCGTCTACGCGTCACGGCGCACGGCGTTCCGCGAACTCGACGAGCCGAGCTTCGTGCTGCGGCGCAGCGAGCCGCTCTCGCTGCTGTCGCGGCCGGCGCTGGTGGGATCACAGCTTGTGCTCAAGCGTGCCGTGGATTTCATTGGCGCGGCGATCGGCCTCGTGGTGCTGAGCCCGGTGTTCCTGCTCGTGGCCGCCGCGGTCCGCTTCACATCCACGGGCCCGGTGTTCTTCCGTCAGCGCCGCGTGGGCCTGGGCGGCGACGTGTTTGCGATGCTGAAATTCCGCACGATGGTCGCCGATGCCGAGCAGCAGGAAGAAGCCCTCGCGGCCGCGAACGTCTATGCGGGCGACCCGCTGTTCAAGCTGGCCGACGACCCGCGCACGACGCCGATCGGCACGTTCCTCCGCCGTTCGTCGCTCGACGAGCTGCCCCAGCTGATCAACGTGCTGCGGGGCGAAATGTCGCTCGTCGGGCCGCGGCCGGCGCTGCCACGGGAGGTGGCGCGGTACGAGCAGCATCACTTCGTGCGGTTCGAAGTGCTGCCCGGGATGACCGGGCCCTGGCAGGTGAGCGGGCGCAACACGATCCGGAACTTCGAGGATGTCGTGCGACTGGAAGCCGCATACATCCGCGGCTGGACGGTGTGGCGCGACTTCTGGATCCTCCTGCGGACGGTGCCGGCCGTCCTCAGCATGCGGGGGGCGTTCTGATGCCGGCGATCGGCCGTCCGGGCGTTGCCACCGGCGTCATCAATCGTTTTGTCACGGGGGCGCTCTGTTCGCCGCCGTCCGAACCTCAACCGAGTCCCATGTCCTCATTCCGACGGTTCTGCGCACGCTGGCGCATCGCGGTACCCGGCGTCGCCGCGGCGTTGCTCGCGGGTTGCGCCACGCGATACCCGGCGTCGCTGGCCCCGGTGGCGCCGATCGCATCATCGGTGATCTGGCGCATCGAGCCGGGCGATGCCCTCAAGATGCGCGTGTTCCGCAATCCCGAACTCGACGCCGATCCGAACGTGACGGCCAACGGCACGGCCTACTTCCCCGGAATTGGTCGCATACCCGTGGCGGGCCTGTCATTGGATTCCCTGGAGTCCGTGCTCAACGCCCGATATGCCACGCTGGTGCGCGACCCGGCCGTGCAGGTCACGATGACGCGCGACCTGACCCTGTACGGGCAGATCCGCACGCCGGGGGTGTATCCAGCCGAGCCGGGAGCAACGATCCTGTCGCTGATCGCGCGGGCGGGTGGCCAGGCGGGCTCCTCAGGCACCCCCGACGTCACACTCGAGACGGCCGACGGCCGCGTCCTGACACTGCCGCGTGAGGCGCGACTCGGGACGCTCGACCTGCACCGCACCGACGCGATCCTGTTCACGGAGTCGAGCTTCATCGTACGGCATTCCGGGACGATCCAGGCGTCGTCGGTGATCGCGACGACGATCTCGACGCTGATCAGTCTCATCCTCATCGTTTCCCGCTGACCCGCCCATTCGTGGATAATCTTCCGGTCCTGCAGCCCGCGCTCGCCGATCCCAACCAGGAGATCGACCTCCGGCGCTATTGGATGATGATCGCGCGCAGCGCGTGGATCATCGTCGTGTGCGTCGGGCTCGCGGTCGCCGCCGCCATCGCGGCCGTGCGGCGCATCCAGCCGGTGTTCCAGGCCACCGCGACGATCCGCATCGACGACGAGGCGCAGGCGAGCAACCCTGCCGCGATGTACTACCTCGGCGGCGCGGACTACCAGTCGCTGCTCGCACAGGCGTCGGAGATCATCACGAGTCGGTCGCTGGCGCTGCGCGTCGTCGACGAACTCGGCCTGCGCATCGGGATCGACCAGCCGCAGCGCGACGCGATCATCCGCACCCTGTACGTCGAGTCGGCGCACACGCTGCCCGAGGCGCCGACCGAGGCCTACCATTTCGTGAAGGTGCCGACGGGGCATGAGGTCCGGCTCGCCTCGAACGACTCGCTGCTTGGCACCTACCCCGACACGGCGGCGCTCCCGATTCGTGGTGGCAGCGTGCGGCTGACGCACCAGGCCAAGCAGCTCGAACGTGTCTCAATCAGCCTCATCGACCGGATCGGCGCGGCCGAGGCGCTGCGCGCCTCGATCGAGGTCAGCCAGCAGAACAAGGACGCGAACGTGCTCGCGATCACGGTGCGCGGTCCGGACCAGACGATGGTGCGCGACATTCCGAACGCCGTGGCGCGCGCGTACGTGCGGCGGCGGATGGAGCTCGACCGCAGCGGTGCGAAGGGTCGTGTCGAGTTCCTGATGCGCCAGGTGGCGGCGCTCGGCGCCGACGTGAGTGCGGCGGAGGATTCGATCCAGACGTTCCTGCAGAAGCAGGGGATCGCCAGCGTCTCCCAGCTCGAGTCGAGCCTGACCACGGAGCTTGCCCAGCTGAATGCGCTGCGGCGCGACCTGGACGAGCAGCGGGCCAACCTGCGGCACGCGCTGCAGCCGCCGGTCGGCGTCAGCGACTCGTCGGAAGCGGCGGAAGCGTGGCTCAAACAGCTGCAGGCGACGCGCGACTTCGTGCGGTCGGGCATCGCGACGGCGGAAGTGAGCCGGCTCGAGAACCTGGTAGCCCAGCGCCGCGAGCTGCTGACCACGCTCCTGCCGCGGGCCGACCGCGTGACGGCGCTCGATTCGCAGATTGTCGCGACCAAGCGGACGGTGCGCGAGCGGACGGAGCAGTACCTGGCCAATCTCGACGCCGAGGCGGAACGCGCCAAGCGGCAGATCGACACCGCGAGTGCGCGGATGCAGCGGATTCCGGAGCAGGCGCTCACGTTCAGCAAGCTGGAGCGCAACCGGCGGATCATCGATGAGATGATGACGATCGTGCAGTCGCAGCTGAAGGAGGCGGAGATCTCCGCGGCGGTGAGCGACTCGACCGTGTCGGTGCTCGACGATGCGGTGACGCCGTCCCAGCAATCCGGCCAGTCGCAGACGCTGATCTACGCCGTGGCCATCATCTCCGGCCTGCTCGTCGGCGTTGCGGTGGCGTTCCTGCGGGACTGGCTCGACACGACGATTCGCACGGAGAAGGACCTGGCGAACATCGTCGGCGTGACAGTGATCGGCACCATCCCGAACCTGCAGCAGCAGTCGCGGTCGTCGGGATACCGGCTGCCGTCGGCGCAGGACGGCGGGGACCCCAAGCCGAATCCGACGACCGGCCGCGAGTACCAGACACCCGCGGCCGAGGCGTACCGGACGCTTCGTACCAACCTGAACTATCTCACGCCGCCGCGGGCGCCGCGCGTCATCGTGATCACGAGTGCACTCCCGGGCGACGGCAAGACGACGACGACCGTGAATCTGGCGGTCACGCTCGCCCATCAGGGTCAGCGCGTGATCCTGATCGACGCCGAGACCCGGCGCGGCACGGTGCACGAGGTGTTCGGCATTCCGCCGGCACCCGGGTTCTTCGACCTGATGTACGGTCAGGCGTCACCGGGCGAGTGCATTCGGCGCGTGCAGATGGAAGGGGGCGGAACGATCGACGTGCTGCCGCTCGGCAGCGCGCCAAGCGTGAATCCGGCCGACCTGCTCGTCGCGGCGCGGCTCGATCCACTCTTCGAGCGCCTGCGCGGCCAGTACGACTACGTGCTGCTCGACACGCCGCCGCTGAACCTGTTCACGGACGGCGCCCTGATCGGCGCACACGCCGATGCGCTGCTGCTCGTGGCGCGCGCCGACACGACCGACCGCGATGAGCTGCGCTACGCCGTGCAGCAGCTGCGAAACGTGCAGGTGACGCTGGCCGGTACGATCCTCAATGACGTCGAATTCCGCCGAAGCTCGCGATACCGCCTCGGCTACGGCTACTATTACGACTATGCCCGCTGACCGCTTCTCTGCCAGCGTCGGTCCGCGACACAGCCATCCGGCATTGTCGAAGGACCTTGTACCGGATCTCTTTGACACAGGGTCCGAACGGCTCCCGAGTTCGGGGCAGCTCAGCGCGGCCTCGATGGCCGGGATCGTGCTCTTCGCCATCGAGCTGCTGGTTGCGCCGCTGGTGTTCGGCATCACGCTGGGCGCGTCGCTGCTCACCTGGTGGGTCCTGGACCAGTCGTGGTCGGGCCGCCGGCGCGCGTCGCGGCGGCGCGGGATCAACTCGCGCTCCCTGTACCTGAGCACGCTGATGCTGGTGGGGATGTGGCTCGCCGTGATGTTCATCTTCCGCGCCAGCGACCCCACGCTTTCGGCCGGGTTCACCACGACGCTGCCGATGCAGATGTTCGGCGTGGACATGTCGATGCTCCAGTCGCTGAACGGGATGCGCACGTTCCGCGCCAGCAACGCGCCGGTGAGCATTCCCACGGCGGGGATCGCCCCGTTCAGCCTGTTCGCGCACGGGATCGCGTCGACCATTGCGATCAGCCTGCTGGCCTATGCGGTGGTCACGGGCCGCCGCCGATTCCGCCGGCGCCTCCGTGAAGAGCAGGTGCGGCGCGAGCGCGGCAGCGGACGCGACAGGGAATCGCCCTAGCGGGGCCCGGCGTGCGCACGGCCCCCCTGCCGTTTCCCCCGGCGGCGTCCGCGCCGCCGCGAACCGCGACGCTCGACCGGCGGCGGATCGCGATGAGCACGATCGCGGCCGGGGTTTTCATCGCGGCGACGCTGGTGATGCTGATCGGGTTCGGCGGCTCGCTCGCCAGCATCGCGTACGTCGCGGTGGCCGTCGGCCTGGGCACGCTGCTGTATGCGCGCGACAGTGCCGGCTACGTGAGTTTCACGCTCTGGCTCTGGTTCATCACGCCATTCGTGCGACGCGTGATCGACATGCACCACGGCTGGACCCCGGCGAGCCCGGCGCTGCTGGCGCCCCTGGCGGTGTCGCTGCTGGCGGCGCTCACGGTGCTGCGGCGTGCGGGCGAGTTGCGCGGCCGGCTCTACGCGCCGTACCTGCTCGTGCTGTTCGCGTTCGGCTACGGGTACTCGGTGGGGATCATCAACGCCGGCCTCATTCCCGCGACCTACGCCCTCCTCACCTGGATGGCGCCTGCGATCTTCGGGCTCTACGTCGCGATCAACTGGCGGCGGTACCCCGAGATCGCGGCGAGCGTGCGCCGGACGTTCGTGTGGGCCGTGCCGATCCTCGCCGCCTACGGGATCTACCAGTTCACGCGGCTCCCGCCCTGGGACGCCCAATGGATGATCAACGCCGACATGCGGAGCATCGGGGCGCCGCAGCCGTTTCTCGTGCGCATCTTCGGCACGCTGAACACGCCGGGGCCGTACGCCGCGTTCCTGTGCGCCGGCGCGCTGATGCTGCTGCCGGCGAAAGGCAAGCTGCGGTTCGTCTCCGTGGGCATCGCGATGGTGTCGCTGCTGCTCGCCCGCACGCGCGCCATGTGGGTGGCGTTCATCATCGGGCTGATCGTGCAGCAGTTGGGACAGCCGCTGAAGCGGGTCCCGAAGTACTTCTTCACGCTGATCGCGGTGGCGATCGTCTCGCTGCCCGTCGCGAGCATGCCGCAGTTCAGCGCGCTGATCGCGCCTCGCCTCAGGAGCTTCGGCAACCTGCCCGAGGACAATTCGTTCATCAAGCGGTACAACTTCTCCGAGCAGGCGGCAGCGACGATCGTCGAGACGGCCGAAGGCAGCGGGCTGGGAAGCACCGGAGGCGCGATCAAGCTGCGCGGTGGCGCCGGCATCCGGTCGCTCGACAACGGATTCCTCGAGGTGTTCTTCATCTTCGGATGGCCGGGCGGCACGATCTTCTTTCTCGGCATTGCCGGACTGACGATGCAGTCCATCCGGTTCAGGGAAACGAAGGTCGATCCGTTTGCGAACGCGACGCGCGCGACGTCGGTGGCTCTCATTGCCGTGCTTCCCATCGGCGAAGTGTTCACCGGCGCCACGGGCACGCTACTCTGGATGTCGGTTGGGTTCGGGATAGCCGGCCACCTGTACCACGTGACCACCGGCCAGGCGCTGCGATCGCAGGCGTGGAAGCAAGCGGCGGCGCGGGCAATTCCCCCGACGGTCGCGCGCCCAACGGCCCCCATCCCGGTCCTGGCCCTTGGCGCGGCCGACCGGCCGATGCGCGCCTGAGTACGCCGGAAGTAGCGAGCTGGCCGGCCGAAGGCGCTTCGGAAGACGCGCGCGATGCGCGCATTGCGAGTTCGGCGTTCGCGGGCTGGGTGTACGATGGCCTCATCGACACGTACCGGCGTCCGCGCGCCCGGGGGGCCGGCACGCGGCGCCGGATCTTCACCGCGCTGCGAAACCAGCTCCTCCGCCGAGGCGACCCGGTGGTCGACGTCACCGTCAACGGCGAAGCCATCAAGCTCCATCTCTCGCACGCGCTGCCGCTGTACAAGGCCGCGTACCCGTTCTACGACACGGGACTCGGCCGGCTCTGCGCCTTTACCCGTGCGGCGGACGGGCGGCTCGACCTGGTGGATGTCGGCGCCAATGTCGGCGATGGGCTGCTGCAGGTGCCCCGTGACACCAACGTGCGCGTGCTCTGCATCGAGGGCGACGCGCGGTACTTCCCGCTGCTGCTGATGAACAGCGCCAGTCGTGCCGGCGTGACGTGCGTGCAGGCCATCTGCGACGAGACGGAGCGCACGACGACTGACGCGCTGGTGCACGAGGCGGGGACCTCGCGGCTGGCGGCGGCGCCGGCCGGCGCCCGGCTTCGGCACACCACGGTCGACCGGATTGTCGGCGCGCACACGGACTTCCGGCCGAACGTGCTCAAGGTGGACACCGACGGCTACGACTATCGTGTGTTGCGCGGCGCGGGTGCGCTGCTTGCCCGTGAGTCGCCAATCCTGTTCTTCGAACTGTCACCACCGCACCTTCTCGCGGTGGGCGAGGATCCACTGGCGGTGTTTCCCTTCCTGGCGGAGTCGGGCTATCACCACCTCGCGTTCTACGATCATCTCGGCCGCCTCACCGTGCGGACGGATGTCGGCGCGCGCGACACGCTCGAGAGCATCGTGCGGTATGCCCGGGTGCAGCGGGATTTCTATTACGACGTGATCGCGTTTCCCGCGGCTCGTGCGGCGGACTGGGCGCGGTTCAGGGACGCCGAGGTCGCCTGCTTCGACGGCGCGACTGGCGCCTCACCACGACAGGCCGCGCACTGATGCCCGACACCGCGCCGCTGCCGCTTCGCGTCGGGTTCGTCCCGGCGCTGAATCCACACGCCGGCGGCGTGTTCCAGTACTCGGCCGCGATGGGAGCGGCGCTCGGCCGGATCGCGGCGCGCGATTCCTGGCTGAGCCCGGTGGCCGTGCTCTCGGCCGGCGGCGAGGCTCAGCGGAGCGACTTTTCCGTCGCGCCGTGGAGCACGGCCGACCTCGTGCCGCCGTCGGGCGCGCTGCGACGCGGCGTGGGCCGCGTGATTGGCGACGGCCCGCTTCGCTCGCTGGCGCGACGACTCCGCGGCAACGCTGGGGTGGGCGGGGCACCGGCCGGCGCCGACCCGCTTGCCGTGCGCCGGCGTCCGGACGTCGGCACCTGGTGGCGGTCGCAGCGCCTCGACCTGATGGTCTTTCCGCAACCGCACGCACTCGCGTTCGAGGCCGGGCTGCCCTACGTACTCGCCGTGCACGACCTGCAGCACCGCCTGCAGCCCGAGTTCCGGGAGGTCTCCGCCGGCGGCGAATGGATCACGCGCGAATACATCCTGCGCCACTGCATCGCCAACGCCGAGCGGATCCTCGTGGACTCGGAGCTTGGCCGGGAGCACGTGCTGTCGTTCTATGCGGCGTACGGCGCCGTGCGCGAGCGAATCGACGTGCTGCCGTTCCTTCCCGCCGCCACGCTCACGGGGGCGGTGCCGGACGATCGCAAGCGCGAGGTGCGCACGCGGCTCGGAGTTCCCGACCGGTTCATCCTGTACCCGGCGGCCTTCTGGCCCCACAAGAACCACGCACGCGTGATCGAGGCGCTCGAGCAGCTCCGACACACACGCAACGTGAGTGTGCACGCGGTGTTCTGCGGTTCGCGCGACGACGATGGGCGGGCGGCGCATTTCGCGTTCCTCCTGGAGATGGCGCGCGCCTGCGGCGTTGCCGACCAGATCCACGTGCCCGGCTACCTGCCCGACGCGGACCTGGCCGCGCTGTATGCCTCGGCGACGGCGCTCGTGATGCCGACGTTCTTCGGCCCAACGAACATTCCGGTGATCGAGGCGTGGGCGCACGGCTGTCCCGTGCTCACCTCGGACATCCCGGGGATTCGCGAGCAGGTGGGGGATGCGGGCCTGCTCGTGGACCCGAAGTCGGTGGACGCGATCGCCGATGGCATTCACCGGCTGGTGACGGATCCGGGGTTGCGGAGCGACCTGGCCCGGCGTGGCGCCGGTCGCGGCGCCGCGTACACGCCGGCCGATTTCGACGAGCGGCTGCACGCCTCACTGCGGCAGGTGGCGCGCCCCGGGTCTCCAGCCCGCCGCGCACCGTGAGCGCCGGTTCGGCGGCGTCTCCACTCGATGCGGCGGCCGTCGAGCACAATCGTCGTGTGCACGACGCCGTGGGCGCTGGCTACGACGACAATCACCCCGAGATCTACAACGAGGTCGAGCAGGCGCGACTGCGCGATGCCGTCACACGGGCTGTTGCGCTCGCTTCGCGGGGCGAAGGCCGGGCAGTGCGAGCGCTCGACGTCGGTTGTGGCACAGGCAACGTCACGGCGCACCTGATTCGTGCCGGCGCGACGGTCACGGCCGCAGACGTATCACGCGTGTTCATCGACCTCGTGCAGGCGCGGCACTCGGGCACGGGGCGGCTCGACGGCGTGTTCCAGCTCAACGGCCACGACCTGCGTCCCGTGGCGGATGGCGCGTTCGACGTCGTGACGGCGTATTCCGTGCTGCACCACGTGCCCGACTATGTGGCGCTGGTGCGCGAGATGGCGCGCGTCGCGGCGCCGGGTGGCATCGTGATGATCGACCACGAGCGCAGCGACGAGAGCTGGACGTCGCCCGCATACGCGCAGTTCCTCCGCGAGTCGGTGGTCTGGCCACGCCGGCGGTGGTGGTACTACCTGCAGCCCTCACGCTACTGGAAGCGGCTCCGGCCGCTGCTGGACGTGCGCCGGTGGACCAATCCACGGTGGATGCCGGAGGGCGACCTCCACATCTGGCACGACGATCACATCGAGTGGCTGCGCATCGAGGCGGCGCTGGACGATGGTGGATGCGACGTCGTCGCGCGCGACCAGTACCTCCTGTTCGAGCCGCGCTACGACCGCGCCGCGTGGGAACGCTGGCGCACGACGGCCGCCGACATGCAATGCCTCGTGGCGCGCAAGCGGACATGACCGCGACCCGTCCGCTCCGCGTGTACTTCCCGTGTACGGGACTCGGCCGGCAGGCCCGCGGATTCGAGGCGTTCACCCGCGAGTGCGCGGCCGCGCTCGCGGGGCGCGACGGGCTGGAGATCACCGTGTTCGGCGGTGGCGGCCCGCTGGCAGCAGGGGAGCGCACGGTGTGGAACCTTCCGCGCACGGGCGGCGCGGCACGCGCGCTCGGCGGCGTGCTCGGCAGCGACCCGTATTTCATCGAGCAGGCGACGTTTTTCGCCGGATTCCTCCCGGCGCTGGCCACCGGCGCGCCCGACGTCGTGTACTTCGCCGACCTCAACCTTGGCAATGCCTGCTGGCACTGGCGGCGCGCGACCGGGCAGTCGTTCAAGCTGCTCTATTACAATGGTGGCGCCACGACGAAGCCCTTCACGCGCTGCGATCTCGTGCAGCAGGTCAGTCCCGAGCACCTGGCCGCGGCGATCGCGCGCGGGGAACCGGCGGACCGGCAGGTACTGCTGCCGCACGGCGTGGCCATCGAGCGCGCGTTCCAGCCCGCGTCCGACGATGAACGCAGGCGATGCCGTGCCGCGCTGCGCGTGCCCGCGGACGGCGCCGTCGTGCTCGCCGCCGGGGCGCTCAACATCTCCGAGAAGCGCCTCGACTATGTGATTGACGAGGTCGCATCGATGCGGTCGCGGCCGCATCTCCTGATCCTTGGCGCCGAAACACCGGAGGCGCCGCGAATCCGCGCGTTCGCCGAGCAGCGGCTGCGCGGGCGCTGCACGATCGCGACGGTCCCGAGGGAGCAGATGGCCGACGCGTATCGCGCCGCCGATGCGTTTGTGCTCGCGTCGCTGCGCGAGGGATTCGGGCTGGCCCAAGTCGAGGCGCTGGCAGCCGGGCTGCCGTGCGTCGTGCACGACACGCCCACGACGCGCTACATCGTGGGTGCGCACGGAGTGGTCGAGGACTTGCGTCCGCAAGGCCGCCTCGCGCACGCGCTCGATGGTGTGCTTTCCGACGTGGTGGCCGGCTCCCGCGACGGCGCCGCGCGTGGCGCGGCGTACCGGGCCGATGCCGCGGCCCGCCACGAGTGGGCGTGGTCGCGCTTTTCGTGGGACGTGCTCGCGGATCGCTACGCCGAGTTGCTGACCGCGTGCGCGGCCGGACGCACGCCGGCGTTCCCGGAGGCCACGTGACGCCGCCTCCGATCGCGCTCTTCGCATACAAGCGACCGGACTTGCTGGCGCGGACCCTGGCCGCCGTCCGCAGCCCGCGCGTTCCCGTGATCCACGCGTTCAGCGACGCGCCGAAGACCGACGCGGACGCAGAGGGCGTGGCCGCCGTCCGCCGGCTGCTGCGGGCCATCGACTGGACGCGCGTCGAACTCATCGAGCAGTCGGTGAACGTGGGCTTGAACCGGTCGATCCTCGACGGCGTGACTGCAGTGCTTCGCCAGCACGACCGCGTGGTCGTGCTCGAAGACGACATCGAGCTTGCCGCGGGCGGGTACGACTGGCTGGCGGCCGCGCTGGAGCACTATCGCGACGATCCGCGGGTCATGAGCATCAGCGCGTGGACGCACCCACGGATCACGCCAGGCGACATTGGTGGAGCGCCGTTCTTCTCCGGCCGGCCGAGTTGCTGGGGATGGGGCATCTGGTCCAGGGCGTGGAAGGGAATGCTCGACAGCACCGCGGTGGACATGCTGGCGGTGGCGCGCGACCGGGGGCTGGAGCCCGACGCATATGGCGTCGACATACCGGCCATGGCGGCGGTCGAACTGGAGCGCGACGTGTGGGATGCGCGCGTCGTGACCCACCACATGGCGCACCGGGGGCTCGCGCTGCATCCGCCGGCGCCTTACGCGCGACACATTGGCTGGGATACGCGCGCGACGCACCCGACGACCGACCGATGGGACGCGCCGCTGGCCGTGCGCGCCGTCATTCCGGAGCGGTGGCCGGAACCCGTGGAACACCCGGCCGCCGCTGAACTGTGGCGGCGCGCGGCCGCCGAAGAACACGCTGCGGCGGCGCCGCCGGGGCTCCTGACGCGGATTGCGCGGAAGATTCAGCGCATCGTGCGCCGGGGGGACTGAACGGCATTCTGCCGGCGGCACGGTGCCGCCAGCTCCGCCCGTCAGGGCTCCACGTCCCAGGCGTGCGCGACGAGGAAGGTGCCCTGGCCCTCGCCGTTCATGCGTCCCGTGCCAAAGAAGTCCCCCGGCTCGACTTCCATCACGGCTCCGTGCATCACCCAGTCGGCGATGTCGGAATTGACCGTGGAGTAGAGGCCGATGCGGTATGTGCCCGCCTCGAACGGAAAGCGGGGAATGGTGCAGGTGAACACGCCTGATCCGGGCACCTCGGCGAAGTCGCCGCGCTGAGAGTCGCTCGACAGCTGGCACAGCTGCTCGTCGAACGGCCCGTGGACGATGATGTCGACGTGGACGTTCAGCAGCTTCGGTGCGTCCGATGTGTAGCGGATCTCGATGCGTACGTCGTCGCCCGACCGCACGAGCCCGCCGCCGGCGGAGGCGTTCTTGACGGTCAGTGACTCAAAGCGCAACGCGCCGTTCCCAGTGCGGTCCTTCCGCTCGGCAAGCGGGGTCGTCACCAGGGTCTCGAGGGAGCGGAGGTAGCGCTGCACCACGGCGCCGGCCGGCCCGTCCTCCGTGAGCCGGCCCTTGTCGAGCAGCACGGCCCGCCGGCACAGCGCGGTGATGGCGACCATGTTGTGGCTCACGAAGAGCACCGCGCGGCCTTCCTCGCGCGCGACCTCACCCATCTTGCCCAGGCATTTCCGCTGGAACGCCGCGTCGCCCACGGCGAGCACCTCGTCCACCACGAGGATCTCGGGATTGAGGTGCGCGGCGACGGCGAAGGCGAGCCGGATGTACATCCCGCTCGAATAGCGCTTGACCGGCGTGTCGAGGAACCGGTCGATCTCGGCGAAGGCGACGATCTCGTCGAAGCGCCGCACGATCTCGTGCCGGCGCATCCCGAGGATCGTGCCGTTCAGGAAGATGTTCTCCCGGCCGGTGAGCTCCGGGTGGAACCCGGTGCCCACTTCGAGCAGGCTGCCGATGCGCCCGTAGAGGCGAATCTCGCCCTCGGTCGGCCAGGTGATGCGTGAGAGCAGCTTGAGCAACGTGCTCTTGCCGGCGCCGTTGCGGCCGATGATGCCGACGGTCTCACCCCGAGCGACGTCGAGCGAAACGTCGCGCAGCGCCCAGAGGATGGCCGGGTCGGGCGACTTTTCGAACGATGCCTTGCGGATGAGTGCCTCGCGAAACGTCGTCGCGGCGTTCTCCATGCCAAGTCGGTACGACTTGCCGATGCCGTGGATGGAGATCGCGGGGGCGCTAGATGACATCGGCGATCTGCCGTTCGAAGCGCGCGAAGACCATTGCGCCAACGACGAGCGCGACGCCGGCTCCAAGCACGGCGACGACGATGCTCACGGCGCCCGGTGCGGCGGCGCCGAGAAAGGCCCAGCGGAACCCGTCGAGTGCGCCGGCAAGCGGGTTGAGCACGAACCACCCGCGGAGCGCCTCGGGCACGACGGACGTCGCATAGGCCACGGGACTCGCGTACAACAGCAACTGAACGAGGACGGGCAGGGCGTGCTGCACGTCGCGAAAGCGCACCGAGAGCGCCGCGGCCACGGTGCCGAGTCCGAGTCCCATCGCGAACAGCAGCGCCACCCACACGGGCAGGGTGAGCATCGCGAGGTGAACCGGCGTGCGCATGATGGCCATGATCAGCCCGAGCGACGCCATGCCGACGAGCAGGTCCACGGTCGTCGACCAGAGGGCCGACACGGGGAGCACGAGCCGCGGGAAGAACACCTTGGTGACGAGGTTGCCTTGGCCGAGCACCGAGGCGGCCGCCCGGCCGAGCGCATTGGCAAAGCCGCTCCAGGCGACGAAGCCGGCGTAGGCGAAGAGGAAATACGACTCGGTGCCGCTCTCGAGCTTCGCCACCCGCCCGAAGATCACGGTGAAGACGCTGCCGGCGATCATCGGCTGCAGCACGACCCAGATCACGCCGAGGATGGTTTGCCGGTAGCGGAGCGTGATGTCGCGCTTGCCGAGCGCGGTGCACAGGTCGCGGAAGGCCCAGACTTCCCGCAGGTCCGGAAGCCACCGGCCCTGGGCCGGCCGTATGACGTGCAGCGGCGCGCTCACTTGATGATTCTACGCCCCGTACGCTTGGCGTGGCAGGGGCGCGCGTCCATACTCAGGGGCGAACCATGCCCAGCGCGCCGCCGACTTCCCCCGACCGTGTGGCCACGATTTCGGTGATCGTGCCGTCGTGGCGACGGCCGGACGACCTTGCGCGGTGCCTTCGCGCGCTCAGCGCCCAGCGGCTGGCGCCGTTCGAGGTCATCATCGGCGCACGGGAAGGCGATGCCGAAACCGCGCGGGTGGCGGGCGAGGCGGCGGCCAGGGCCGCGTTTCCGGTCACGGTGGCGGCAACCGGCGAGCCGGGGGTCATTGCCGCGATGTCGGCTGCGCTCAGCCGCGTGCGCGGCGACGTGGTGGCGCTGACCGATGACGATGCCGAGCCGCGCCCGGACTGGCTGGAGCGGCTGCACGCCTGTTTTGCCGTCGCGACGGTGGGCGGCGCCGGCGGGCGCGACTGGCAGCCGGTCGAGCGCGGCGATCGGTATGACGTGGGGCGTGTGCAGTGGTTTGGGCGCGTGATCGGCAACCATCACCTCGGCGCCGGCGCGGCGCGGCCGGTGGACGTGCTCAAGGGCGCCAACCTTGCCGTGCGGACGCCGCTCGCGAAAGCACTCGACTTCGACCGGCGGCTGCGCGGGTCCGGCGCGCAGATGCACTGGGAGCTCTCGTTGTGCCTTCCGATTCGCCGCGCGGGCTGGCAGCTCGTGTACGATCCGGCGACGGCGGTGGACCATCACATTGCCGTGCGCCACGACGCTGACCTGCGCCACCGCGGCGTCTACTCGCCGGGTCCGCAGACCGATGCCGTGCACAACGAAACGCTGGCGCTGCTGGAACATCTTCCCGGCCTGCGGCGGGTCGCGTTCCTCGTGTGGGCGGTGGCCATCGGCACCCGGATGGATCCGGGCATCGTGCAGGTGCCGCGGCTGATGGCGCGCGGCGACCGCCACGCGTTCGCCAAGTGCAGGGCGTCGCTCGCCGGACGGATGGCGGGTTGGCGCACGTTTCGGACCGTGGGAGCCGATGCCGCGGCGCAGCTGCCGCGCCCACCGCACCGCACGGGAACCCGATGAGCGAAACGGACCGACCGGCCGTCAGCGTCGTGATTCCCACGTTCGCCCGCGTGGCGCTGTTGCGGCGAACACTGGACCATCTCGCGCCGGGCATCCAGACGCTGGCACCGGGTTCGTATGAAGTGGTGGTCAGCGACGACGCCAATCCGACGACCGCGCGCGCCGCCCTCGACGAGAGTCATCCGTGGGTGCGCGTCGTGCAGGGCCCGGGTCGGGGGCCGGCGGCAAATCGCAACGCTGGAGCGCGCGCGGCGCGCGGCCGGTGGCTCGTGTTCACCGACGATGACACGGAACCGCGCCGCGACTGGCTGGAACGGATGCTGGCGGCCGTTGCGCCCGGGGTGGACGTGTACGAGGGCCGGACGACCTGCGATGGTGGGCTGGGGTCGCCGCTCAACCACGCTCCCGTGAACGAGCAGGGCGGGCGCCTCTGGTCGTGCAACTTCATGGCGTCCGCCGACGCCTTCGGCCGTGTGGGCGGATTCGACGAGGGGTATCGCTTCCCGCATATGGAAGACCAGGATTTGCGGGTGCGATTTGCCGCGGCCGGCGTGCGCATGGCGTTCGTCCGCGATGCCGTGGTGAACCATCCACCGCGGCGTCAGCCGGGCGGTGCGCGGCTCGGGTCGTATCGCGAAGCCGAAGTCCGGTTCCACGTCAAGCACCATTCGCGCCCCGAGTCACGACTGACCCTGTTCCGCCGCGTCGTGCGTTACCGGCTCAACATCATCTGGGAGACGCCGAAGTCGTTCGACACGATCGTCGCGCTGGGTTCGCTGGTCCGCGAAGTGGCGCATATCGTCGCGCACGTTGGCGAATGGGAGCGGCGCGCGGTGGCCGAGTTCGCCGGTGCGCGGGGCCGTTCCGCGTGAGAACGCCGACCCCTGCAGCGGACTGGCCCGAGAGCTGGCGGCACGTCCACGGTTTCGATCGGATCGAGATCTTCGGCGACCGGTCGAACCCTGGCCATACGCGGGCGTACGCGAATCGCGCGCGGCACGTGCTCGAACTTGCCGACTCGGCGCTGCGGCCCGGCGATCGTGTGCTCGACATCGCGGCGGCGCAGGGGACCTACACGCTCTGGCTCGCCGAGCGCGGGTTCGACGTGACCTGGAACGACCTGCGTGCGGACCTCGAGGGCTACGTACGCCTCAAGTGGGAGCGTGGCACGGTGCGGTACGCGCCAGGCAACGCGTTCGAGCTCAGCTTTCCGTCGCCGTTCGACCTGGTGGTCGTCACGGAGATCATCGAGCACGTGGCGCATCCGGACGAGTTCCTGGCCAAGGTGGCCACGCTCGTGCGCCCGGGCGGGCACGTGCTGCTTTCGACGCCGAACGGCGGCTACTTCCTGAGTGACCGTCCGCGGTTCTCGGAGACGGCTGACGCGTCGCAGTACGAGGCAATGCAGTTCCAGCCAGACGCGAGCGGTCACATCTTCCTGTTGCACGAGGACGAGCTGGCGCCGATGGCGGCGTCCGCCGGGCTCCGCCTCCGTGAGGTGCGCCTCTTCACCAACCCACTGACGAACGGCCACCTGAAGACCGCCGTGCTGCACCGCCTCCTTCCCGCGGCCGCGATCGACCTGGCCGAGCGCGCGACGCGCGCACTGCCGCGTCCGCTGGCCCGGCGGCTGCATACGGCAATGGCGGTGCTGCTCGAACGGCCGGGCGCATGAGCGACTGGTCGCTCGCCTTCATCGCGCACGAGGTGCACCGGCGGGGCGGCCAGGAGCGCGCCGCGGCCGAGATACTCACGCGCGTGGCGCGGCACGCCAGCGTCACCGTGATTTCCCGCGTGTGCGACCTTCCGGGCGTGGACTGGCTGCGCGTTGGCGGCCCGGCGCGGCCGTCGGTGCTGCGCACGTGGGCATTCGCGCGCGCGGCGCGCACGGCGGAACGGCGTGCCGGGTGCACGATCACCAACGCCATCGGTGCGTCGGCGCTGGACGCCGACGTGATCACGGCCCAGTTCTGCCACGCCGCGTTCACCGCGCGGTACGGTGGAATCCGAGGCGGATCCGCGCTCGGCGTCGCGTACCAGCGGCTCGCGCAGGCCAGGTTCGTGGCCGACGAGCGGCGGGCATATGGATCGCACCGGCTCGCGCGCGTGATCGCCGTGTCGCAGGGAACGGCGCGTGAACTCGAGGAGCACTACGGGGTGCCACGCGATCGGATCCGCGTCGTGCCCAACGGCGTGGATCACGCCGTGTTCCGGCCGGCCGGCGATGCGGCCGCCAAGCGTGCACTGCGCCATCGCCTTGCCCTGCCGCCGGACGCATTCCTCGCGCTGTTCGTCGGCGGCGACTGGGAGCGGAAGGGCGTGCGCGATGCGATCGACGCGATCGGCGGGGCGGACGATGTGCATCTCGTGATCGTCGGGCGCGGTGATGCAGACGCGATGCAGGCCCACGCCCGCCGGGCCGGCGCTGCGGGCCGCGTGCACATCGTCGCGCCGACGCCGGCGCCCCAGGACTACTACGCGGCCAGCGACGTGTTCCTGTTTCCATCCCGGTATGAGGCGTTCTCGCTCGTGACGCTCGAGGCGGCGGCCAGCGGCCTCCCCATCGTGTGCCACCGCATCAACGGCACCGAGGAACTCATCGCCGACGGCGTCAACGGCTGGCTGGTGCCGCTGGGCGCGGATGCGCTGCGCTCGCGCGTGCTGTCGCTGCGGGACGACGGGGTCCTGCGCGCGCGGATGTGCGTGGCGGCGCGCGACGCGTCGATGCGGTACGCGTGGGACCGTGTGGCCGGCGAGTACCTCGCCGTGCTCGAGGAGGCCGTTGCCGAGCGGCGCGGCCCCGGCGCGCCTGGAGGGCGCCGCTAGCATGTGCGGCATCATCGGGGTCATCGGAGACGACGCGTCGGCCGAACGCGCGCGAATCATCGCGGCACGCGACCTGATGGTGCACCGCGGCCCCGACGATGCCGGCGTGTGGGAGCGCCCTGGCGTGACGTTCGGCGCGCGCCGGCTATCGATCATCGACCTGTCCGATGCCGGTCACCAGCCGATGGCGTCGGCCGACGGACGGCACGCCATCGTGTACAACGGCGAGATCTACAACTACCGGGAACTGCGGCGTGAACTCGAACGCGATACGCGGTTCGCCTCGCAGTCCGACACGGAAGTGCTGCTGAACGGGTACCGGCGCTGGGGGCTCGGCGGCCTGCTCGAGCGCGTCGACGGGATGTTCGCGTTCGCCATCTGGGACGCCGACCGGCGGCGGCTCGTTGCCGCGCGCGACCGGGCCGGCAAGAAGCCGTTCTTCTATTTCCATCGTGGGCGCAGTTTCTACTTCGCCTCGGTGCCCGCCGCGCTGCGGGTGCTGATGCCCGCGCCGCTGCAGGTGGACCCGCACGCGCTCGACGCGTATCTCGTCTATCAGGCCGTGCCGGCGCCGATGAGCATCTTCAAGGGGATGCGCCAGCTGGAGCCGGCGCACACCCTTGCGTTCGACGCGCCGACCGGCGCGTGCCACGTCGAACGGTATTGGCGCCTGTCCTTTCGCGAGAAGACCGGCGAGTCCGAGGCGGATGTGATCTCGCACGTCACCACACTCGCGCGCGCCGCCGTGCGCAAGCGGCTCGTCGCCGACGTTCCCGTCGGTGTCTTCGTGTCGGGCGGCGTGGATTCGTCGCTCGTGGCGTGCCTGGCAGCGCAGGAGAGCTCCCGGCGGCTCGATGCGGTGACGCTCGGGTTCGAGGAGCCGCAGTTCGACGAGCGGCGATACGCACGCAACGTCGCGGCACACGCCGGGCTCACCCTGCACGAGCAGGTGCTGCGTCCTGCGCTCGTCGCCGACCTGCCGGGCATCGTGTGGCATTACGGCCAGCCCGTGGCCGACGTGTCCATCGTGCCGAACTACTATGTCGCGGCGCTGGCCGCGCCGCACATGCGCGTCGCGCTCAACGGCGACGGTGGCGACGAGCTGTTTGGCGGGTACCGGCGGCCGATCGTGGAGCGGATCGTGGGACCGTACCGCGCCCGCGTGCCCGAACACGTCAGGCGGAGCGTGATGGGCGCGCTCGATGGGCGGGACGGCGCCGTGATGGGGCGCCTGGCGCTGCTGGCGCGGACGGGCGGAATACCGGCGGCCGATGCGTTCACGTACGACCGGGCATTCCGCCTCCACCGCACGGCGTACGCTCCGCCGCTTGCCAGCGCGGTGGCCGACTGGCACCCGGACAGCCTCTACCGGGACGTGTGGGACGCGACCGACGGAGTCGACAGCGTGGACCGCGCGCTGGCCGGGGACTTCGACTCCTACCTCCCGGACCAGCTGCTGACCAAGGCCGACCGTTCGAGCATGGCCCACAGCGTCGAGGCCAGATCGCCGTTGCTCGATACGGCGCTCGCCGAATACGCGGCGCGGATTCCCACCGCCATGCGGTTCCGGCATCTCTCGGCAAAGCACGTGCTCAAGCGGGTCGCGGCACAGTTCCTCCCTCGCGACGTGATCTACCGGCGCAAGCGCGGCTTCGTCATGCCGGCCGCGAACTGGATGCGCGGCGACCTGGCCCCGTACGTGCGTGCGGCACTCGACAATCCGACGTTCTACGACCGTGGCTGGGTGCGCCCCGACTTCGTGCGCGTGATGCTCGAACAGCACGTGAGCGGGACGCGCGACTGGGGCGAGCAGATATTCACCTTGCTCGTGCTCGAGGTATGGGCGCGCACCGTGCTTGACGGCACGCTCGCGCGGGATTCGCAAATGGACGTGTTCCTCTCGCGTCCGGGGCGCGGGACCCGGATGCCGCTCCGGACCCTGCAGGTCGGGCTCGAGTGGTTTCCGGAACGCATTGGCGGACTCAACCGCGTGTATTACGAACTGGTCCGTCACCTCCCCGGCGCCGGTGTGGACGTACACGGACTCGTGGCCGGCACGGACGACGTCGCGCGCGACTCCGACGGGCTCGTCGAGGGATTTGCGCCGCATTCGGACGCGCTGGCGCCGCGAATCGTCGCCCTCTACCGGCGCGGCCGCGCGATGGTGCGTGGCGACCCCGAGCGCCTCGTCGTCTCGCATTTTGCGCTGTACGCGTACCCGCTGCTTGGCGCGCTCGGGGAGCGGCCGCTCGTGGTGCATTTTCACGGCCCTTGGGGGCGCGAGGGCGGCGCGGAAGGACATCATTCGATCACGGTGGCGGCCAAGACCGCGGTCGAACGCGCGGTTTACCGACGCGCGACCGCCTTCATCGTCCTCTCGCGACCGTTCGGCCGGGAGCTCGAGGAACAATTCGGTGTGCCGCCGGACCGGATCCACGTCGTGCCGGGTGGCGTGCAGGTAAGCCGCTTTGCGATCAGTGCCACGCGCGCCGAGGCAAGGGCCCGGCTCGGATGGCCAGCCGACCGCCGCATCGTGCTGTCGGTGCGAAGGCTCGCGCGGCGCATGGGGCTCGACAACCTCATCGCCTCGGTCGTCGCGCTGCGGGAACAGGTGCCCGATGCCCTCGTGCTCATCGCCGGCCGCGGCAAGATCGCCGGCGAGCTCGAACACGAGATCCGCCGGCTGGGCGTCGAGGATCACGTGCGCCTGATCGGGTTCGTTCCCGACGCCGACCTGCCGTACGCATACCGTGCAGCCGACGTGACGATCGTGCCGTCCGTGTCGTTCGAGGGATTCGGGCTGATCGTGTGCGAGTCACTGGCGGCCGGCACGCCGTGCCTGGTCACGCCGGTCGGGGGGCTTCCGGAAGCCGTCGGCACACTGGCGCCGCAGCTGGTGCTCGCCGACTCAAGCGTCGGCACGATCGCCGCGGGGATGGCATCGGCGCTGACCGGCGCGCTGACGCTCCCGACGGCGGTCGAGTGCGAGGCGTATGCGCGGGAGCACTACGACTGGCCGGTCATCGCGGCGAAGGTGCGGAAGGTGTATGAGGCGGCGCTCACGTGACGCCACCAAACCAGGCGCTGCGGCGGCGCATCCTGTTCGTTGACCACGCCGGCGTGCTCGGCGGCGCCGAGTACTCGCTGCTCGACATCGCGTCGGACCACGCCTCGGGCTCGCTGGTCGTGTTGCTCGCGGACGGCCCGTTCCGCGAAGTGCTCGATCGGCGCGGCATTCCTGTGGCGGTCGATCCGCTCGGCGCGTTCGCCGGCGTGCGCAAGGGGAGCCGTTTTCCGTCACCGGCTGCGGTGCTCGACGCGCTCGGCGTCGCGCGGCGCCTCGCCGCCCGGGCGCGGACATTCGACGTGCTGTATGCCAACTCCCAGAAGGCGTTCATCGTCGCAGCACTGGCGGGGCGTTTTGCCGGACGACCCGTCGTTTGGCACTTGCGTGACATTCTCGGGCCGCCGCATTTCAGCGCCGGAAACGTGCGGATCGCGGTGTGGATGGCGAACCGGTTTGCGAGCCGGGTGATTGCAAACTCCCGGGCAACCGCCGCGGGGTTCGTCGCCGCGGGCGGCAACCCGCGGCTCGTGGCCGTCGTGCACAACGGGATTGACCCGGCGCCGTTCGACGCGGTGCCAGCCGAGGCGGCGCGCGCGGTCCGCGATGGGATCGGCCCCGGGTCCGCCCTCCCGCTCGTCGTGCACGTGGGCCGGTTTCATCACTGGAAAGGCCAGCAGGTGCTGCTGCGTGCGCTCGCGCTCGAACGCCGCGTGCACGCGTGGATCGTCGGCGCGGCGCTGTTTGGCGAGCACTCGGTCGAGTCCGAACTCAAGGCGCTCGCGGCCACACTGGGGGTCGAGTCGCGCGTGCGATTCCTCGGCGTGCGCGACGACGTTCCGGCGCTGCTCAAGGCGGCCGATGTCGTCGTCCACTCGTCGGTCTATCCGGAGCCGTTCGGTCGCGTGGTGGTCGAGGGCATGCTTGCGGGCCGGCCTGTGATCGCGGCCGACGCCGGAGGCGTTCCCGAAATCGTCACGGACGGGGTCACGGGACTGTTGGTGCGGCCTGACGATCCCGCGGCGCTGGCCGCCGCAATCGGGCGCGTGATCGGCGATCCGGGCCTTTCAGCGACGCTCGCTGCGCGCGGCGCCGCTCACGCGCGCACACATTTCAGCCGCACCGCGATGCTTGCCGGCGTGCGCGAGGTGCTCGCACAGCTCTAGCGGTGGCGCCGACGTGTCGTCGGCGCCGGGATGTCAGCGGCGTTGCGCGAGGCGGAATCCGCCAACGCCCGCCACCACGCGGATCACGCCGCCGGCTGGGCCGACGTCCGGACCGCCAAACACGTCCCCGCCATTGAATTTCCAGGTCGTCCGGTTCGGGCTGATTGCGCTCGCGAACCGGATGCCGATCGTGATCCCCATCGAGCTCGACGTCTCCCGCAGCACGATGTAGTCGACCGCCACGCCCGGCTGCACGAGCACATAGCTGCCGGTCATCGTGCTCTTGCTGCCGGGCGCCTCGACGATCTCGTCAAACGTGGGGCTCTGGATGCCTTCGGCCGATGGACCGCCGTTGCGATCGCGCAGCGTGAGCTTCAGGCTGCCCAAGCCAATGCCGAGCTGCGGAATGATGCTGAGCTTCCAGCCCGAGTAGAGGGCATAGCCGGCCGTGCCCATCCAGTGCGACGTCGTGATCCGATTGGTCTTTCCCGACGGGCTCGACTCCTCGCCGAGGTCCGCCATGTTGAACTCGCCGCCCAAGGTGACCCGGTCGAGGACAACGCCGTACCCGCCCAGCCCCACGACGTAGGCGTCGTCCGAGAGGGTGAAGTATCCCGGCCGCTCGTTCGCCGGAAGATCGAGCCGTTCGAAGTGCGGGTTGAGCTTGGACACATCGAGCAGGAGCGTCCCGGTGGCCACGTACACCGAGGAGAACGGAGGAACCTTGGCGCGCGCACTGGGCCGAACGACCCCCGCGGCCTGTCCGTGCGACTGTGACGGGACGATGCCGGCTGCGAGCAATCCTGCGGCGAGTGCGCTGCGCGTCAGTCGAGCGAAGTGCCGACGGCCTGTGGACGTGACCTGCATCTGTAATGACTCCGCGGTAGAAGTCGCGAAACCGATCAGTGAATAAAATAGCGCCGACGCGCCCTCACGATCACGGACGCTGCGCGGTCGAAAAAGTCACCGAAATCAGGCCGCCCGGCGGCGGCAGCGACTAGATTCACCGGTGTGGCGATGCCCGATCGCCCGCGCCATCACGCTCTCGACTGCGCCATGCCACTTACCGACTTCAGCAAACTCCCCGACGACGCCCGGATCTGGGTGTTTGGCGCCGCCGCGCCGGTTGACGACGTTGACGCCCCACGACTGCTGGCGGCGGTCGATGCCTTCATGATTCCCTGGAAGGCACACGGTCACGCGCTGACCTCGGCCCGCGAATGGCGGGACGACCGGTTCCTCGTGATCGGGGTCGACCAGCGCACTGAGGGAGCGTCCGGGTGCTCGATCGACGGCCTGTTCCGCGCGCTCCAGATGCTGGAAGAGGCGATTGGCACCAGCCTGGTGGCCGGCGGCCGCGTGTATTTCCGCGATTCACTTGGCTTGGTGCACTCGGTGACGCGCGCCGAGTTCGAGGCCATGGGGAAGCGCGGTGAAGTGGGTCCCGACACACCGGTGTTCGACACGACGCTGACGACGGCCGGAGCGTACCGCGCCTCGTTCGAACGACCGGCGCGCGACGGTTGGCACGTGGACCTGCTTCCCGTCGCGCGCTAGCCGCCGTCAGCCGGCGGCCGGAGCGCCGGACTCCGGGCCGCCCGGCGGATCCGCCGCCGGATCAACCGGTGGGTCAATGAACCCGCACGTCTTGTGGGCGCTGTCGCAGAATGGCTTGCGCGCCGAGTGGCCACAGCGGCACAGCGAAACGTTCGGTTTGCCGACGGGCCGCGCGATCTCGCGCCCCTCGTGGTCCACGAGCGTGAAGTCACCCGTGACGAGCAGCGACCCGTTGCGGCGGACCTTGATGACGACACCAGACGACGGTTGTCCGGTGCCGCCACCTTGCTGCGGAGTTGCCGCGTCGGTCACGCGCGAATCCAATCCGCCTGCCAGTTCTTGACCTGCTTCTTCACGTCCTCGTCGTTCTTGAGTTCGCCCGAGAGGCAGCGCTCAACGAGGCCGGCCAGTTCATCGTCTCCTGCGAAGCGCAGGCCCACGTAGTGCCGGCGGGCCAGTGCGCCGATGCGGGCGAACAACGGAGCGGGGAGCACGCGCTGCATGCGGAGTGTCTGCTCGAGCTTGATGAGACGGTCCTGGACGGTGAGCGCCATCAGCCGGGCCGCGAACGTCAGGGCCACGAGCCCGAATGCGACGACCACGGTCCACATGTTCCACCGCGTTGGAATGCGATACGCGTGCCACGCGGCCAGGAACAGGTTGGCGGTAAGAATTGGCGCCGCGACGAAGTGGAAGAGTGGAAACCACCGCCGGTGATTCGAGAAACCTTGGGACTGATCCATGGTGACGTCCTCGTGAGGGGGAGTGCGCTCCAATCTAGGCGACCCGCGACCCGGGCGGGGCACGGGCGGAGGCGGCACTGGTGGAAGGTGCCGAGTGTCGGGGCGCGGGGTGGGCCCATAGTTTGTGAACCATGCCGAACATCCGAGCCGCTGCGCTCTGCGCCCTGCTGGGGCTGGCCTGCGCCGCACCACCGCCAGAATCCGTGGAGGCAACGGGCACGCTCGAGGTCACGGAGGTGCGCGTAAGCGCAACCGTGCCCGCGCGCGTCGTCCGCGTGCTCGTGGCCGAAGGGGCGCAGGTCCGCGCGGGCGACACGCTCGCGATCCTCACGCAGCCGACGCTCGGCGCGGAGCATTCACAGCGTGCCGCGCGTCTGCGCGCGGCACAAGCGACGCTGGCGGAACTGGAGGGTGGAGCGCGGGCCGAGGAACTGCGGCGCGCGGAGTCGGAGCTGGCCGCTGCCGAGGCCGACGCCGCACGCGCCGCGCGCGACGCGGAGCGGCTCAAGGGGCTCGCGGACCGGCAGACGGTGAGCGCGCAACAGTATGACGCCGCCCGTACGCAGGCCGCGGCGGCGGCGGCGCGCCGCGACGCTGCGGGCGCGACCCTGGCGTTGCTGAAGGATGGCGCCCGGGCCGAACGCATTCGCGCGGCCCGCGCCGAAGCGGACCTGGCCGCGGCCGCTGCGGAAGGGGCGCGCGCGACGGAGCGCGACCTGACCCTCGTCGCACCGACCGACGGTACCGTGGTCACGCGCAACATCGAGCCAGGCGAGGTGGCGCCGGCCGGGATGCCGGTCGTCACGATGGCGCAGACCAACCGACAGTACGTGCGCGTGTTCGTGTCGCAGGACGCCGTCTCACGCATCCAGTTGGGGCGAGAAGTGCACGCGGTGCTCGACGCGTTTCCGGATCGCGAGTTCGCGGGCCGCATCGCGTCCATCGCGACGAAGGCGGAGTTCACGCCGCGCGTGGCGCTGACGGAACGCGAGCGCAACGACCTGCTGTTCGCCGTGAAGGTGGAGTTCGCCGACACGACCGGCATGCTCAAGGCAGGGCTCCCGGTCACGGTGCACATCGAGGCGCCTGTTCCGGCATCGAAGACGCCGTGACCGTCGATCCGGCGCCGGACGCGACACGCGCGGCCGCGAACGGAGCGCCGCCGGCGGTGACCACGCGCGCCCTCCGGAAGGAGTTCGGGTCCGCCGTCGCCGTTGATGGGCTGGACCTCACGATCCCCCGCGGGCAGGTCTTCGGACTCCTGGGACCAAACGGATCCGGCAAGACCACCACGATCCGGATGCTGTGCGGACTGATGGCGCCGACGTCGGGGTCGGCCGACGTCGCGGGGTTTGACGTGGAGCGGCAGGCCGAGCGGGTACGCGAGCGGATCGGGTACATGTCGCAGCGGTATGGCCTCTACGACGACCTGACGGTGTGGGAGAACTTGCGCTTCTATGGCACCGTGTACGGGCTGCACGGCGGCGCGAGGGCGAAGCGGCTCGAGGAGCACCTGTCGGCACTCGGCCTGGCCGACCGTCGTCACCAGTTGGCCGGCACGCTCTCAGGCGGCTGGAAGCAGCGGCTCGCGCTGGCCTGCGCCACGGCCCACGAGCCGGAGATGCTCTTTCTCGACGAGCCGACGGCTGGAGTGGATCCGGCGGCGCGTCGCGAGTTCTGGGTGTCCATCTATGAAATGGCGTCGCACGGCACGACGATCCTCGTGACCACCCATTACATGGACGAGGCCCAGCGGTGCGAACGCCTCGCCTTCCTCTCGCGCGGCCACCTGATTGCGTTGGGCACGCCGGCCGAGATCACGGCCCAGTTCGGGCAGACGAGCGTTGAGGATGTGTTCATCGAGCTGCAGCGGCGCGATGAGGTGGCGCACCGGTGAACCTGCTGCGGCGGCTGAGGTATTCGCGTTTCTGGCCGATGCTCTGGAAGGAGTTCATCCAGATGCGGCGGGATCGCCTCACGCTGATGATGGTGACGGCGCTGCCGGCGTTTCAGCTCGTGCTGTTCGGGTACGCGATCCAGACGGAAGTGCGGAACCTGCCGACGGTCGTGCTCGACGAGTCGCGCACGGCCGACAGCCGACGCCTGATCAGCGTGCTCGGGAATTCCACCAATTTCCGCATCATCGGCGGCGTCGCGAACCGCGACGAACTGCGCGCGGCGATCGAGTCGGCCCAGGCAAACGCCGCACTCGTGATTCCGCCCGATTACGCCCGTGACGTACGGGGAGGGCGCACCGCCCAGGCGCAGATGATCGTGGATGCGGCGGACCCGCAGTCGTCGTCGGCCGCGATGGCGGGCGCGCAGCTCGCGGCCACCGCCCTCGCCACGGAGCTCGTCGCCGAGCGGTTCGCGGCACCGCCCCCGCTCGAGATGCGCGTGCGGCCCTGGTACAACCCGGCGCAGCGCAGCGCGGTGTTCATCGTGCCCGGCGTGATCGGCATTCTGCTGACGATCACCCTCACGCTCATCACCGCGACGGCCATTGTCCGCGAGCGCGAGCGTGGCACGCTCGAGCAGCTGGTGGTGACGCCGATCGGCAAGACCAGCCTGATGCTGGGCAAGATCGTGCCGTTCGTGCTCGTCGGGTACGTGCAGATGACCGTCGTGATGGGGCTGGGCTGGCTGATCTTCAGGATTCCGATCGAGGGCAGCCTGCTGCTCCTGTACCTGCTCACGATTCCGTTCATGGTGGCGAGCCTGGGCGTCGGGCTGCTGATCTCGACGGTGGCGCGCACGCAGGCGCAGGCCATGCAGCTGTCGTTCTTCTTCATGCTGCCGAACATCCTGCTATCGGGCTACATCTTCCCGCGCGTTGCGATGCCCGAACCTGCCCAGTGGATCGGGCTGGTGCTGCCCCTGACGTTCTTCCTCAAGGTGTTGCGGGGCATCCTGCTCAAGGGCGTCGGGCTGGCGCACGTCTGGGAGCCCACGATCTCGATGGTGCTGCTGGCCACGGTCCTGATCGCGATCAGCGTTCGCCGGTTCCGGAAGACGATCGAGTAGGCGCTGGCGCGCACGCGTCGCCTGCACCGGGAGCGGCCGCAGTGGTTGCGGGAACGCTATGCAGGTGAAACTCCGTGTCGCCGAGTCGTTCGAACGTCGGCGGCGCGCGAATGCCGGCCGGAATCAGCGCGACCGCCGCCTCGATGCCGTGTCGACGCAGCACCGCATCCCACTGCGCGCGGCGACACCCGTCCGACAGGGCGGCGACCACGTCGCGGATGGACGTGGTCACTTCGGGAACGTGGGCGCGAATGCGAAGCTGGGCGAGCTGCGCCCATTCCGGATTCCACGCGTCGTTGACGGCCGCCACCCGGGCGCCTGGCGCGAGTCCCGCGGCACGCAGGGCGCGCGCGGCGGTGTGCGTCTCGGGAATCCATTCCGGCGCGCGGCCCGTGACCGTCGCGCGCAGGAGCGTGAAGCCGATGAGCGTCTGCGTGCTCAACTTCCACGACACATCGATGACGGCGGCGGCGAGCAGCAGGTATGCCACGGTGGCCCGCGAGCCGCGCCAGGCGACAATCGCCGCACACGGCACAAGCGCGATGGCGACCGAGAGGAACGGCGCCACGTGCCGGAACTCGACGTACACCAGCGCATACGCTGCGACGGGCACCACGGTCAGCGTGAGCAGCGCGGCAGCCGCGTGGCGTGTGAAGGGCTGCGCGGCGCCGGTTCGCGGTGCAGCGGTGGTCACCAGGGCAAGCAACACAGCGGCGGCGACGACCATCAGTACCGGGCCGTAGAGCACCACGCCGCGCACGATTGCCGTGACCGAATTGCGCACGGCCTGCAGCTGCCGCGGCACGTCAACCTGCACGTGGGCATCGCGATAGTAGCGCGAGGGGTCGTCCCAGAGAGGCATCGTGGCACGCGCGGTCGGCGAGTCCACCACGCACGTCACCGGCTCGGCTGCGATCAGCGAATCGCGCGCGATAGGTCCGAATCTCGCGGATCCGGGGTCGGCGATGCCCGGCGGTAGGCAACGCTCCCACACGTACGGCGCCGCATTGGCATACCACAGGTAGTTGAGGCGGCCGACCTCTCCGAACGTCACGCGGCCGGTGTGAAGCGAAACGGGGACCAGCAGGGCGAGCGCGAACACCGCGTAGATGGCGGCGCCTGTGCCGGGCCCGCCCACGGCGTCACGACGTCGCCACGCCAGGACGGCGGCGGCGGCGAACCAGGCAATCCCCACGGGGAACAGGATCGCCTTCATCCAGTAGCCGACGCCGAGCACGGCGCCGTTCAGCGCCCAGCGGCGCGCCGTCCACGGCGCCGCAGTGAGATCGAGCGTTTCCGCGGCCAGCCAGAACACGATGGCTGCGACTCCGATGTCGGGCGACACGAGCTGGACGCCGATGCCCTTCAGGATGTACAGCGCGAACGCGGACCACCCGGCTCCGGCGAGCGCCACCCGCCACGGTCCCGTGACGCGTGCGGAAACCGCCGGGTGCCGCTCGCACGCCAGCAGCAGGCGACTGAACGACAGGGCCGCGATCACGAAGAGCCCGAACCCGACCACGTGCGCGACGAGGTACATCGTGTCGAGGGTGGGCGGCGCGAGCCGGTACGCGAGGCCGATGAATGCCGGAAGCAACGGACTCCAGTATCCGCTGACCAGTGCGCCGGGCTCGCCGGCGGCGAACCCGAGCGCCATGTCCACGTAGCTCACGCCGTCCGGGTTGGCCTGGTCGTGGCGGAACCGCCAGGCATCGAGCGTGCCGAGCAGCAGAACGACGGCCAGGCCGATGCGGCGCGCGGAGAGGGTCATTCAGGGGCGGGGCGGAAACGTCGGAAACCCAACGGGGCCGTTGCGTATAATAGATGGGTACACAGTGGAGGCAGAGATGATCTTTCGCCGCAAGACCGACATTCCGTCGTCCGAGATCACGTCCGAAGGCCTGTACCTGAACCGGCGGGACTGGATCGTGGCCGCTGGCGCCATCGGCGTTGCGGCACTCGGCCCGGCCTCCGTTCACGCCTTCAATCGCCGGCAGGGGCAGGGGCCGGCCGCCGTGGGAAAGCCGTACGGCCTGCAGAAGGATGACAAGCCGACGCCGTGGGAAGACGTCACCAACTACAACAACTTCTACGAGTTCGGCACGGGCAAGGAAGATCCGGCTGCGAATTCGCAGAACTTCACCACGAAGCCGTGGACCGTGAAGGTGGACGGCATGGTGAAGAAGCCGGCGGACTACCGACTCGAGGACTTCGTCAAGCCGCACAAGATGGAGGACCGCATCTACCGGATGCGGTGCGTCGAGGCGTGGTCGATGGTGATCCCG